>NZ_LT629785.1:3455456-3769589 GCF_900105995.1 Pseudomonas pohangensis
CATGTTCCTCAACACGCAGGATGGCGCGCTGGACAATGCCCAGGCCGATGACCGCTTTGGCCAGGTGCTCCAGGCCGGCGTAGACATTCCGCTGGACGCGAGCTGGTCGCTGGTCCTGGATGCGCGCCAGCTGTACTGGAAAACCACCGCCAGCGGCAACGCCACGAGCTTCGGCGGCATGCCGGTCAGCGCCGACCTCGAACCCGATCCGCTAATGTTTACCCTGGGTCTGTCGCGGCGCTTCTGAACGCCATGCGACACTTGGGCTTTCTTCAGTCAGGTCACACCAGCCATGCGCATCGCCATTCTCGGCAACTCCGGCTCCGGCAAATCGACACTGGCGCGCTGGCTGGCGCAGCAAGGTGCGGCGGCATTGCTGGATCTGGATAGCGTGGCCTGGGAGCCGGGGCAGATTGCCGTGGCCCGGCCGGCCGCAGTGGCCGAGGCCGAGGTGCGCAGGTTCTGCGCCAGCCACGCGGACTGGGTGGTCGAAGGCTGTTACGCCAAGCTGATCCAGGTGACTCTGGACTTCGCGCCTCGGCTGATACTGCTCAATCCCGGGCTGGCACAGTGCCTCGACAATTGCCGGGCACGGCCGTGGGAGCCGCACAAGTTCGCCAGCAAAGCCGAACAGGATCAGCATCTGGCGTTCCTGCTGGACTGGGTCGCCGACTATTACCAGCGCGACGGCGAGATGTCGCTGGCAGCGCATGCCAAGCTGTTTGCCGGTTATCCGGGGACAAAGCACGAACTCCGCCAGCAACCCCAATTGCAGCCTGCCGAAGCGCAGATACTGGCCTGGACCCGTTGAACGCTGACGTCTCCCGTAGGGTGGGCTTCAGCCCACCGTTGTCGAACCAGGACATTGGTGGGCTGAAGCCCGCCCTACGTACTTTACCCGGCACGTAACCGGGACAGAGTCTTTATCCTGACTACGCTTGACTGAACATAGCCGCTCAAAGGAACTCCACATGCCCGTTACCAGCCCGATTCTCGGCCCCGTGGTAGCCCTCGTCGCCTGGTCGATGCTGATCTGGTTGTGGATGTACGTCACGCGCATTCCGGCCATGCGCCGGATGCGCATGCAGCTCGACCCGAATGCCCCGCGCGGCGAGCAGATGAGCCAGCTGCCGGCGTCCGTGCGCTGGAAGGCCGACAACTACAACCACCTGATGGAACAGCCGACGCTGTTCTATGCCATCTGCCTGACCCTCGCCCTGCTCGGCATGGGCGATGGCAGCAACCTGCTGCTGGCCTGGGCCTATGTCGGCCTGCGCGTGCTGCACAGCCTGGTGCAGGCGCTGGGCAACCGGATCGAGGTGCGCTTTGCGCTATTCATGCTCGGTTCCCTGGCGCTGATCGGCCTGACGGTCAACGCGGCACGGGCACTGCTGTAGGGGCTGCACCACGGCCGTGTGCCCCTCCTGTGGCAGCGCCGACCCGGCGCGAGGCGCAGGATCTACGCGGAGAGACACCACTCCCATCGCTGACGAACGTCCTCAAGCCGCTCAGCGTCTGCCCTCGCCCTCATCCTCGCCCTGCATATGAAACGGCAGATCATCGCTGCTGACCTGCCGGCCGAGCTTGATGCGCAGGGTCAGGTCGGTGCGCGAATCGGCGTGGCGCAAGGCCTCTTCCACGGAAATCTTGCCGGCCGAATAGAGCTCGAACAGATGCTGGTCGAAGGTCTGCAAACCCTGCTCGCGGGCGCGGCCGATGGCCTCGCGCAGGTCGTTGAGCAAGTCACGCTGGATCAGGTCACGGATATGCGCGGTAGCCAGCATCAACTCCACGGCGACCGCGCGGCGCTGGGTGATGGCCGGCAGCAGGCGCTGGCCGATAACCGCCACCAGGTTCTGCGCCAGGTCGGCGAGGATCTGCTTGCGCGACTCCTCGGGAAAGAAGCGCACGACCCGCTCCAGCGCATGGGTGGTGCTGGTGCCGTGCAGGGTCGCCAGGCACAGGTGGCCGGTCTCGGCGTAGTGCAGGGCATTCTGCATGGTGTCCAGATCGCGGATTTCACCGAGCATGATCACGTCCGGCGCCTCCCGCAGCACGTTGCGCAGGGCCTCGGAGAAGCTGTGGGTATCCAGCCCGACCTCGCGCTGGTCAATCACCGACAGCTTGTGCCGGTGTATGTATTCGATCGGATCCTCGATACAGATGATATGCCCGGATCTTTGCTGGTTGCGGTGCTCGAGCATCGCCGCCAGAGTGGTGGATTTGCCGGAGCCGGCAGCGCCGACCACCAGGATCAGGCCGCGATCAAGCATGGCGAGTTTTTCCAGCTGCGCCGGCAGGCCCAGTTCGGCAATCGCCGGAATCTTGCTCTGGATCATGCGCACCACCATCGATACCTCACCGCGCTGGTAGTAGACGTTGACCCGGAAGCGCGCGGTGTCGGTCACGCTGACTGCCAGGTTCATTTCCAGATCACGTTCGAAATCAGCCCGCTGGCGCTGGGTCATCAACTGATAGGCCATCAGCTTCACTTCACCGCTACGCAATACATGTGCGTTGACCGCGCGGGTGATGCCTTCGACCTTGATCTGCCCGGTGATACCGACGCTCAGAAACAGGTCGGAACCGCCCTGCTCATGCAGCTGCTGCAGATAGCTGTAAACGTCCGGTGCCGCTTGCGTTGCGTTCTGATTTTCCATGCCTGCCGTCCCCTCGTGGCTGTGTGCCTGCCGGCCTAACCCGCAGTTATCCCCAGAGCCTAGACACTCGCCGGCGCAACGGACAAGTTCGCGCCGGTGTTATCCACCGATTTGCTGTCGCAGATCAGTTTTAGCGCCTGCTGAAGCGGCCCTGCGGGCAGTGCCCGAAAAAACCCCGGGCAGTTTCCTGATTGCCCGGCAATCCGCCCGGCGCTTCGCGTTATGATTCCGCCAGCGCGAACCGCCTGTGGTTCCCGGCCCCTGAACGGACTCCTGCACACCCATGCTCAGCCTCTATCACGCCCCTGATCTGGAAAGCCTCGGTGAACTGGCGTGTACGCTGCTCGCCCAACCGCTGCGCGAACCGCTGGCTCCGGCGCTGGTGGTGGTGCCGAGTCAGGGCATGGGCCGCTGGCTGACCCTGCAACTGGCGCGCAGCCAGGGCATTGCCATGCAGCTCGAGGTGCAGCTGCCGGCGAAGTTTGTCTGGGATCTGTCGCGCCAGGTACTCGGTGAGCTGCCCGAACAATCGGCGTTCAGTCCGGGCACTCTGGGCTGGCGCATCTACGACTGGCTGTGTGAGCCCGCGCACTGCGCACAGGCACCGCGCCTGGCGCATTACCTGCAGGGCGGCGACGAGCGCCGGCGGCTGTCGCTGGCCGGGCGAATTGCCGACGTGTTCGACCAGTACCTGCTGTACCGCGACGACTGGCTGGCCGCCTGGGAACGCAACCAGTTGCTCGACCTCGGCCCCGACGAAGCCTGGCAGGCACTGCTCTGGCGCGAACTGACCAGGGACGGCCACCCGCACCGGGCGCGTCTGCTCGACGACCTGCTGCGCCGTCTGGCTGACCCGGCAGCCATCGCCGGATTGCCCGAGCGCGTGCTGGTGTTCGGCATCAGCAGCCTGCCGCCGCATCACCTGCGTGTGCTGCAAGGTCTGGCGCAGCACTGCGAGGTCATCCTGTTCGCCCTCAGCCCGTGCCGCGAGGTCTGGGGTGACATCCGCGATATTCGTGAGCTGGCCAGGCGCCCGGAACTGAACCCGGACGACTGGTATCTGGATGTGGGCAACCCGCTGCTGGCCAGTCTGGGCAAACAGGGCCGGGACTTTTTCGACAGCCTGTTCAGTCTGGCCAGCGAGGAAGGCGCCGTGGAAATCGGCCTCTATTCGCAGGACGCCGACCTGCACGACAGTAGCCTGCTACGCGCCATACAGAACGACATCCTCTGTCTGCGCACGCGCCAGCCGGAGCAGCGCATGACGCTGCGCGAGGACGACCGCTCGCTGGAGGTGCACTGCGCCCACTCGCCGCTGCGCGAAGTGGAAATCCTGCATGACCAGTTGCTCGCGCGCTTTGCCGCAGACCCGCAGCTGACCCCCGATCAGGTAGTGGTGCTGACCCCGGATATCGAGCGCTATGCGCCTTATATCGAGGCGGTCTTTTCAGCCAGAAGCGGGGCCTCCCGTGAGGGCGTGCCACGGATTCCCTTCAGCCTCGCCGACCGCAACCAGCGTGCGGAAATTCCCTTGCTGGAAGCCTTCCTCAATCTGCTGGCGCTGCCCGACAGCCGCTTCAGCGCCGAGGAACTGCTGACCTGGCTGGAGCAACCGGCGCTGGCCGCCCGTGCCGGCATCGACGACAGCGAGCTGCCGCTGCTGCGCGACTGGCTGCGCGAGGCCGGAGTGCGCTGGGGCCGCGACGCCGAACACCGGCAGCAACTCGGTCTGCCCGCGGATAACGCCTTCACCTGGCGCCAGGGCCTGGATCGCCTGCTGCTGGGTTTTGCCGCACCGCCGCAACTGGCCGGCAGCGCCGCACCGCTGCTCGGCGACTGCTGGCCACTGGATGCGCTGGAAGGTGCCCGCGCCCAGCTGCTCGGACGGCTGGCGGCCTTTGTCGAGCGTCTGGCCACGCTGGCGCAAAGCCTGCAGGCCGAACGCAGTCTGGCGCAATGGGCCGACAGCCTGCAGGCGCTGATCGACCAGCTGTTCGATGAACGGCTGGCCGGTGACACCCTGCTGGTACTGAGCAAGGCCTGCGCCGCCCTGCACGAACAGGCAGTGGCCAGCGGCATCAGCCGGCCACTGCCGCTGGCGCTGATCCGCCAGCAACTTACTGCAGCACTGGAGCAAGGCAGCAGCGCGTCGGGCTTTCTCACCGGCGCGGTGACCTTCTGCAACATGGTGCCGATGCGCAGCCTGCCGTTTGCCCTGGTCTGCCTGCTCGGTCTGGATGACGGCGCGCTGCCACGGCGCAACCCGGCCGCCGGCTTCGATCTGATCAGCCGCAAGCCACGACATGGCGACCGCGCACGGCGGCTGGATGACCGCTACCTGCTACTGGAAACCCTGCTCTCGGCACGCCAGGGCCTGTACCTGAGTTACGTCGGCCGTGACCCGCGCGACAACGCCTCCTTGCCGCCCTCGGTGCTGCTCAGCGAGTTGCTCGAAGTGGTTGACCAGACCGCGTTTCGCCCTGTTGCCACCGATCTACGTAGGAGCGGGCTTGCCCGCGATCCCGGCCAAGCAGAAGCATCGCGGGCAAGCCCGCTCCTACAGGAGCAGAAAGCCAGTGAGCAGCTGACCATCAACCACCCGCTGCAGCCGTTTTCTGCCGACAACTTCGCCAGCAGCGGCGCCCAACGCAGTTACGCCAGCGCCTGGTTCCGCGCTGCCGAACGCTTGGCTGCCGCGCCGCTGGAGTGCCCGCCAGCGTTCATCGAGCGGCTGGCGGAACCGGATGCCAGCTGGCTGCAGATCGAGCCGGCGGATCTGCTCGAGTGCTTCCGTCATCCGGCAAAATTTCTGCTACAAAAACGTCTCGGCCTGCGCCTGCCAGATGCCGAGGACGGTATTGCTGCCGACGAGCCGTTTGTGGTCGACGGGCTGGTGCAATGGCGCCTGCGCGAACTGGCGCTGCAGGCGATGGAGCGTGGCTGGAGTGAAGCGCAGGAACGGCGGATTGCCCACTCGGCCGGCTGGCTGCCCAGCGGCGAGCTGGGCAATGTGCTGTGGGGCGAGCAGCGCGGGCCGGTACGCGCCTTTGCCCCACGGCTGTTCGAAGCGCGCCCGGACGAGGCGCCGCAACCGCTGCTCATCGACGTGCAACTGGCCGGGGTGCGCATCCACGGCTGGCTCGACGGCGTGACCCGCTTCGGCCTGTTCGAATGGCGGCTGAAACAACCCGGAGCCAGGGACCTGGCGAAATTCTGGCTGCGCCACCTGCTGCTCAACTGCGCGGCCGGCGCGGGAATCGAACGCGACAGCCTGCTGATCAGCCCTGACGGCGACTGGCAACTTGGCCCGCTGGATGACCCGCAGGCGCTGCTCGAACCCTGGCTGGCGGCTTACCGCGAAGCACTCTGCACGCCGCTGCCGTTCTTCACCAGAAGCAGCCATGCCTATGCCAAAGCCCTGTGCACGCCCTCGCCCAAAGCGCGCAAAGAACCGCTGGATGCCGCCCGCGACAATGCCCGGGCTGCCTGGTTGGGCAACGAACACAGTGACTTCGGCGGCGAGGCCGACGACCCCTGGAATGCCCTGGCCTTTCGCGACCGTGAAGCCCTCGGTGAACCTTTTGCAGCGCTGGCCGAACAACTGCTCGGCCCGGCGCTCAAGGCCATCGCCGGTCAGGAGGAGCAAGCATGAGTCTCGACCTGCAGACCTCGTCGTTCGACGGCCACAGCCTGATCGAAGCCAGCGCCGGTACCGGCAAGACCTGGACCCTGACCGCGCTCTACGTACGCCTGCTGCTCGAGCAGCAACTGGGCGTCGGGCAGATTCTGGTGGTGACCTACACCACCGCCGCCACCGCCGAACTGCGTGAACGCATCCGTGCGCGGCTGGCCGAATTGCTGGCGCTCTACGACGGCGTATCGAGCCAGGACAGCTTCCTCACCGAGCTGCACCAGCGCCATCCGGGCGACGATGCAAAGCGCCGTCTGCTGCTGGCCGTGCATGGCTTCGACGAGGCGGCGATCTTCACCATTCACGGCTTCTGTCAGCGCGCCCTGCAGGATGCCGCGTTCGAGGCCGGTGGCGATTTCGACAACGAACTGACCCAGGACGACCGCGAGATTCTCGACGGCCTGCTGGCCGATGCCTGGCGTCATGAACTGGCCGGCGCCGACCAGGCCTGGGCCTGTTTTCTGGCGCGCAGCCAGCTCTCGCCGCGCGTGCTGCGCGAGACACTGCGCCAGCATCTGGGCAAACCCTATCTGCGCATCGAGCCGCGGACACCACCGGTCAGTAGTGACCTGCAAGCGCTGCAGGCGGCCTGGGAAAGCGCCAGAAAGTCCTGGCAAAGCGCCGGCTATGGGCTGATCGAAAGCCTGCAGGAGCATGGCGGCATCAGCCAGAGCACACACAAACTGATCAAGTTGCCGCAGTGGTCGGCCGATCTGGATGCCTACTTTGCCGACCCGGCACTGCTGCTGCAGGCACCGGAAGGGCTGGGCAAATTGGGCACGGCCGCCCTGCTCAAGGCCACCAACAAGGGCCATACAGCGCCGCGCAGTGCGCTGACCGATACGCTGGACGCGCTCAGCGCCGCGCTGGCGCTGGCCGAACCGGCCGGCCAGCAACGGCTGATCGCGCTGCAGGTACGTCTGCTCGACCAGCTCAATCAGGAACTGCCCAAACGCAAGGCGGCGCAGCGCCTGCTGGCCTTCGACGACCTGCTCAACCAGCTCGATCAGGCGCTGCAAGGGCCGGCCGGCGCCGACCTGGCCGCCACCCTGCGCGAGCAGTATCCGCTGGCGCTGATCGACGAATTCCAGGACACCGATCCGGTGCAGTACGCGATCTTCGAGCGGATCTACCGTGAGGGCGGTGATCTTTGCTTCGTCGGTGATCCGAAACAGGCGATCTACGGCTTCCGCGGCGCCGACCTGGCCACCTATCTGCAGGCCCGCGCTGCCGCCAGCCGGTGCTACAACCTGCCGCACAACTACCGCTCCACCCCGCAACTGATCGCTGCGCTGAACCAGCTGTTCGATCGCCCGCAACCGTTTGCCGAGCAGGGGCTGGACTACCCGCCGGTACAGGCTGGTAGCAAGCCAAAGCCTCGTCTGGTGTTGCCGGCAGATGCCGGAGAGGCCCCGCTGTCACTGCTCTGGCTGGGTGATGAGGCGCTGAACAAGGCGCGTGCCGGCGAACTGGCGGCCATCGATACGGCCCAACGCATCGCCACTCTGCTGGCCGCCAGCGCCAATGGCGAGGCGTACTTCGAAGAACAAATAACGCCGGAACAATCACCAGACCCCGCTAACGCAGGGCGCAGCAGCCTTAAGCGCACAGCGTTGAAGGGCGGTGACATAGCCGTACTGGTCGCCAGCCACCGCGAGGCAGCGAGCATTGCCAGCGAACTGGCGGCGCGTGGCGTGCCCAGCGTGCGGCGTGGCAAGGACAGCGTGTGGCACAGCGAAGAAGCCGGCGAGCTGGCGGCGGTGCTGGCCGCCTATGCCGAACCGGGCCGTGAAGGCGTCTTGCGCTATGCCCTGGCCACGCGCCTGCTCGGCCGTGATGCGGCCCAACTGGCGCGCTGTCAGGAAGACGAACGTGCCTGGGATGAGGAGCGTGCGGCAGCCGAGCAGTATCACCAGTTGTGGCAGCAGCATGGCTTCATGCGCGTGTTTCGCAGCTGGCTGGAACAGCAGCAGGTCGCCGAACGCCTGCTGGGAGCGATCGACGGCGAACGGCGGCTGACCAATCTGCTGCATCTGGGCGAACTGCTGCAGGCGGAAAGTCTGCAGCGCCCCGGGCTGGAAAGCCTGCTGGCCTGGTTCCAGGCCCAGCGCGGCAGTGAAGGTGCCGGTGAGGATGCGCAGCTGCGGCTGGAGAGCGATGCCGAGCGGGTGCAGATCGTCACCATCCACACCGCCAAGGGCCTGGAATATCCGCTGGTGTTCTGCCCGTTCCTGTGGAATGGCCGGTTGCTCGGCAAGCACACCGACAGCGCCCGTTGCCACGATGAGCACGGCCAACCGCTGCTGGATCTGGGCAGCGCGCAGCTGGAAACAAATCTCGAGCGCGCGCGCCGCGAAAACTTCGCCGAAAAACTGCGCCTGACCTATGTCGCCCTGACCCGTGCCGAGTACCGCCTGTGGCTGCACTGGGGACCGGTGGCGCTGCCGGCCATGGTCAAGAAAACCGGCAAGATGGTGGCCGAAGGCCTGCACAGCAGCGCGCTGGCCTGGCTGCTGCATGGTCGCCAGCTGCCCGGCGAGGATGCATTGAGCGAGCTGGGCAATTACCTGCTCGACCAGCCCGGTGAGACGCTGGCCGCCGAGCTGGATCAGCTGGCCGCCGGCAGCGACGGTCAGATCAGCCGCCAGCCGTTGCTCGGGCGCGAAGCCAGCGCCAGTGGCGAGCAACGCGCGGCTGCTCCGGCCGCCCTGCAAGGCTTCAGCCGCAGCCTGCAGAGCGCCTGGCGCGTCGGCAGCTTCTCCGGGCTGGCATCCGGCATGCACCGGGAAGCACCGGACCATGACGGCCTGCTGATACCCGATGCCAGTGAGCCGGGCAGCGGCTTTTACGCCTTCCCCCGTGGTGCCCGCGCCGGTACCTGCCTGCACGGGATTCTCGAGGACTGGGCGCGCGGCAAAGGCGCGCTGGAAGCGCTGGTCGCACCCGGCCTGAGCGCCCATGGTATCGATGCGCAGATCTGGAGCGAGGTGGCTCTGGAGCAGCTGCAACGGGTGCTCGACTGCGATCTGGATGGCAGCGGCCTGCGTCTTGCCACACTGCAAGCGGGCAGACGTCTGCCGGAACTGGGCTTCACCTTTCCGGTGGCCGGGCTGGATGTGCAGCACCTGCGCAGCATCCTTGCCGACCCGGTCCATGGCCTGGCCGAGCCGCTGCGCGAGGCCGCCAGCCGCCTGGAATTCGACAGCCTCAAGGGCTATCTGAAAGGCTTTATCGACCTGACCTTCGAGCACAACGGGCGCTGGTACATCCTCGACTACAAGTCCAACTGGCTCGGCCCGGACGCCAGTTACTACGGCGGCGAACGCCTGCTGCAGGCCCTCGCCGGCGAGCATTACTACCTGCAGTACCTGATCTATCTGGTGGCGCTGCGGCGTTTCCTGCGCCAGCGGCTGAGTGACTTCAGCGATGACCGGCTGGGCGGTGCTTTCTACCTGTTCCTGCGTGGCATGCCCGAGGCCGGCGTGTACTTCGCCCGCCCGACCGACAGCCTGCTGGATGCGCTGGACCGATTATTCGAGGAGGGCAGGTAATGCATGGAGCATCCGTAGGGTGGGCTTCAGCCCACCAGCAATCGGCTATCTCGCAGCGGTGGGCTAAAGCCCACCCTACGCTCGGGAAACCCATTGAAGCGGCATCGATTAGCCATCAATGCAAAGTGCCTGCAGGAGCGGGCTTGCCCGCGATTCAGCCCGGATCAAGGCATCGCGGGCAAGCCCGCTCCTACAGCCTGCCCCTGGCAGCGAAGCGCCTGGATAATCCACGGCGGATAAATAATCGGGAAGACCGTCAATGAGCCTCGCTGAATGGCCACTCGGCCCGCTGGAACGCGCGCTGCTCGGCAGTCTGCAGCGCCTCGATCCGCATGCCGGCGAGGCCGTGCTGGCGGCTGCGGTGCTGTGCTGCGAAGCCCTTGGCCGGGGTGATGTGTGCCTGCTGCTGGCGCGCTGGGCCGGCCAGCGGCCGTGGGCCGAATCCGACTATTGCCTGCCCGCGCTGGCCGCGTGGCAAGCCGAGCTGGAGGCGTCGACGCTGGTGGGCGCAGCCGGCGCCTACACACCACTTATCCTGTTCGGCGAGCGCCTGTATCTGGCGCGTTACCAGGCCTATGAAGCGCAGCTGGCCGGGCAGTTGCTGGCACGCACCGCCGATCAACCGGCGATTGACGAGGGCCGCCTGAGCGACAGCCTGCAACGCCTGTTCGCCCTGAATGGCGGTCAGGCCGGCACCGACTGGCAGTGTCTGGCGGCGGCCCAGGCCGTGCGCCAGCGGGTCACGGTGATCTCCGGCGGTCCCGGCACCGGCAAGACCACCACCGTGGTGCGCCTGCTCGCCGCGCTGCTCGAACAACCGGGTGGCGAACGGCTGGCCATCGGTCTGGCTGCACCCACCGGCAAGGCGGCGGCACGCATGGCCGAGGCGATTCGCAATGCCCGCGATGCCTTGCCGCTGGCAGATGACCTGAAAGCCCTGCTGCCCGATGAAGCACGCACCCTGCACCGCCTGCTCGGCAGCCGTGGCGATTCGCCGGCCGTGCGTCACCATGCGGGCAACCCGCTGGCGCTCGACGTGCTGGTGGTGGATGAGGCCTCGATGGTCGATCTGGCGCTGATGGCCAAACTGGTCGATGCCCTGCCCGCGCAGGCGCGCTTGATCCTGCTTGGCGACAAGGACCAGCTGTCTGCGGTGGAGGCCGGCGCGGTATTTGCCGAACTCTGCGAAGGGCGTGGTTTCGATGCACTGGCTGCCAGCGCACTGCAACGCCTCAGCGGCCAGCCGGTGGCCGTGGAAACGCCTACCTCGCGGCTTGGCGCCAACGTGGTGCTGCTGACCCACAGCCATCGCTTTGCCGGCGACAGCGGTATCGGCGAACTGGCGCGGCGAATCAATCGGGGCGATGTCAGCGGCACCCTGAGCCTGCTGCAGGAAGGCCGGACGGATCTGCACTGGCACAGCCAGCCGGATACCAGCAGCCTGCTGCAGCGCATCGAGCAGGGTTATCAGACGTATCTGCAGGTCGCCCGCAACGGCGATGCGGCCAGCGCGTTCCGCGCCTTCAATGCCTTCCGCGTGCTCTGTGCGCAGCGCGAAGGCAACTTTGGCGAGGTCGGCCTGAATGCCGCACTGGAAGCGCGGATCAAGCGCCGCCTGAGTCTGCCCGAGCGCGAACGCTGGTACCCCGGCCGCGCCGTGATGGTGCGGCAGAACGACTATGCGCTGGGCCTGTTCAACGGCGATATCGGCCTGTGCCTGCATGACGGCCAGAGCCTGCGCATCCACTTCGAAAGCGTCGACGGCTTCCGCACTTTCGCCCCGGCGCGGCTGCCCAGCCACGACACCGCGTTTGCCATGACCGTGCACAAGAGCCAGGGTTCGGAGTTTGCCGAGGTGCTGCTGGTGCTGCCCGAACAACCCGGCCAGCTGCTCAACCGCGCGCTGCTGTATACCGGCATCACCCGCGCCAGAAACCGCGTGGAGATCTGGGCGCAGGCGCCGCGCATCAGTGAAGCAGTCGCCAGCAAGGCCACCCGCGCGGCGGGGCTGGCCTTGCGTTTGCGGTGTAGCACGCTGGCCAGCGATACCCCGCCAGCGCCGGACGCTCAGCTGGGGCTGTTCTGAGCTCTTATTGACCGGTTTTGTGCCCGCCAGCTGTCGGTAGTTCTGCAACAGCTGTTGCAGGAGCGGGCTTGCCCGCGCTGCAGTGCTTGATGCCCTAATCGCGGGCAAGCCCGCTCCTACAGAATTCAGGTTTCGCCCGTTCGGGATCAGGTGACCGTAGGGTGGGCTTCAGCCCACCAGCAATGCCGGCGCAACGGTGGACTGCACGCAGCCATGTCACGCCTGATCAGTAAGCCAGCAGGGTCAACAGCAGCGGCAGGCTGAGCGCCGCCAGCAGGGTTTGCAGGGTGATGATGCCGGCCATCAGGTGGCTGTCGCCGTCCAGTTGCCGGGTCAGCACATAGGCAGTGGGAGCGGTCGGCAGGGCGAAGAACAGCACCATCAGGGTTCGTTCGAGTGGCGGCAACTGCAGGCCATAGGCCACGCACCAGGCCAGCAGGGGCATGCCCAGCAGGCGCAGCAGGCTGTTGCCGAACAGGGCGAACAGTTCTCCGCCCAGCTCTTCCGGTTTCAGCGCGGCACCCACGCAGAGCAGACCCAGCGGCAGGCTGGCGGCGGCCAGCAGGCCGAGCAGGCGCTCGCTGCCGCCGTCCATAGCGAAACCACTGAGGTTGCACAGAATGCCGGCCACACAGGCCAGAATCAGCGGGTTGCGCAGGATCGGCAACACCAGCCGGCCCGGACTGACCGCGTGATCGGCACTCAATGACCAGACCGACAGCACATTCACCGCAGGCACCAGCAGGGCCAGCAGCAACGCCGCCAGCGTCATGCCCTCGGCACCGTACAGACTGCCGATGGCCGCCAGCCCGAGGTAGGTGTTGAAGCGCAGGCTGCCTTGGGTAAATACGCCGAAGCGCGCCGCCGGCCAGCGCAACCAGCGGCGCAGCAGCAGCAAGACCAGCCAGGCCAGGCCAAGGCCGAGCAGCACCGCCAGCGCCAGCCGCGGCAACGCCGGATTGTCCAGCGGCGCGCGCGCCAGACTGCTGAACAGCAACGCCGGGAACAGGATGAAATAGTTGATGCGTTCGGCCCCCGGCCAGAAGGCTTCACTGGGGAAGTTCACGCGGCGCAGACAGAAGCCGCCGACGATCAGGGCGAACAATGGCCACAAGGCAGTCAACAATGGCAGCACGCTAATCCCCGCAATTCGTTGCAAAGGCTCATCTTGCGGCCCTGCCGGCAGCGGGGCAAGAACCGGCAGGATTCCGCATAAGCACAGCTGATGCAGAAACATTCTGCTCAACATTTCTGCAGTTCGTGCTTGTTCGCAGCAACTAGCTGCACGATCATTGTCGGTTGTTTTTTCCTGCCCGTCTGCTGCGCCACGCAGTTTCGCCAAAAGAGTTTGTGCCCTGATGAATGCCTACCTGAAACGAATCTGGTCCAACCGCAACTACCGGATCGCCCTGCTGATTCTGGTCATCGCTCTGGCCTGGCTGGCCAGCGGGCAGCGCCCGGGCAGCTCCGGGGAAGCCGAGACGGAATCCCAGGTGCGTGGCATTACTGCTGTCAAGGCGCGCTATATCACTGCCGAGGACTATGCACCGACCGTCAAGGTGCGCGCGCGTACCGAGGCCGCACGCCGCGTCGAACTGCGCGCCGAAACCGCCGGACGGCTGATCGCTTCGCCGCTGGCCGAAGGGCAGCTGGTCAAACAGGGCGATGTGCTGTGCGAGCTGGCTACCGATGATCGTCCGTTGCGCGTGATCGAAGCACGCTCGGCGGCCGAGCAGGCCCAACTGGAATACGATGCCTCGCAAAAACTGCGGCTTGGCGGCCACCAGTCACAAACCGCACTGGCTGCGGCCAAGTCGCGGCTGGATGCGGCCAAAGCCAATCTGGCCAGCCGCGAACTGGATCTGGCCAACACCCGAATCCGTGCACCTTTTGCCGGGGTGGTCGAGCGTCTGGATCTCAAGGTCGGCGGCTACATGGAGCGCGGCGGTCTGTGCGCGGTGCTGCTGGATCTGGACCCGATCCTGTTCAGCGGCCAGGTTTCCGAAAGCGAAGTCGGCCACCTGCGTGAAGGCCAGAACGCCAAAGCGCAATTGCTCGATGGCGCCGAAATTGCTGCAAAGCTGCGCTTCATCGGCCGCGAGGCCGGCAATGCCACGCGCACCTTCCGCGTCGAGGCCGTTGCGCCAAATCCGGACTACGCCATCCGCAGCGGCCTGACCGTCGAAATGCTGTTGCCGCTGGTCAGCCAGCGCGCCCATTCGATTCCCTCGTCGCTGCTGGCGCTGGATGACGCCGGCAAGATCGGCGTGCGCACGCTGGATGCCAGCCAGCGTGTGGAATTCCGCCACGTACAGCTGCTCGGCGACTCGCCAAACGGGGTCTGGGTGCTGGGCTTGCCGGAAAAAACCCTGCTGATCACCGTTGGTCAGGAGTACGTGTCCAACGGCAGTACCGTCGAGGTTTCCCTGCAGGACAGCGAGCCGAGCGCCAGCCAGGGCGGGCAGTAAATGAAGATTCTGTCCAGTGCGGTAACCCACTACCGCAGCACGCTGTCGATTCTGCTGCTGCTGATTTGCGTCGGCGTGTTCAGCTACCAGAAGATGCCCGTCGAGGCACAGCCGCGGGTCAAGGTGCCCTATGTGTCGGTCACCGTGGTGATGCAGGGTGCCTCGCCCGAGGACGTCGCCCGGCTGCTGGTGCGACCGCTCGAGCAGGAACTGCGGACCATCGAGAACGTCGAGGAAATCCGCGCCTTTGCCCGTGAATCCGGGGCGGCCGTGTATGTGAAATTTGTCGCCGGTGCGACCCACTCGGACAAGGCCTACAACGATGTGCAGTCCGCCGTCGACCGGGCCAAATCGGAACTGCCGACCGATGCCGAAGAGCCGGAGGTCGAGGAACTGACCGCCGATGACTTCCCGGCGATTACCGTGGTGCTGACCGCCGATGAAGGCACCTCCGAGCGCCTGGTGTTCCGCACCGCGCAGATGCTGCAGCGGGAGATCGAGGGCATCGATGGCGTGCTCGAAGCAGCCATGGTCGGCAGCCGCGAGGAAGTGGTCGAAGCGCTGATCAACCCGGCCCGGCTCGAACACTACAACATCACCAACAACGAGCTGATCACCTCGATCCTCGGCAATAACCTGCTGGTGCCGGCCGGCGTTATCGAGTCGGGTCAGGGACGCTTTTCGGTCAAGGTGCCCGGCCTGATCGAGACCTATCAGGACGTCTTCGACATACCGGCAAAATCCACCCCCAACGGGGTTATCACCCTGGCCGATGTGGCCGATATTCGCAGCACCTTCAAGGACGCCGAAGGCTTCAGCAGCTACAACGGTCGCCCGGCGATCCTGCTGGAAGTACAAAAGCGTACCGAGAGCAACCAGATTGCCGTGGCGTCTGCAGTGCGTAACGCGGTCAAGGCTCTGGAAGGCCGCATACCCAACGGCATTGCCGTCAATTATGCCTTTGACCTGTCGGAGTTCTCGCTGGCACTGGTCGAGGAAATGCGCGGCAATATCGGCACCGCCATGGCGCTGGTAATGGTCATCGTGGTCGGCGCGCTGGGCTTTCGCTCCGGCCTGCTGGTCGGCCTGGGCATTCCGTTCTCGATCCTGTTCTCGCTGATCGGCATCCGTTATCTGGGCTACAGCTTCAACATGATGGTGATGTTCGGCATGATCCTGGCGCTGGGCATGCTGATCGACGGCTCCATCGTCATCACCGAATTTGCCAACCGCAAGATGGCTGAAGGCATGCGCAACAAGGATGCCTACAGCCTGGCAGTGAAGCGCATGTTCTGGCCGGTGGTATCTTCCACCGCCACCACACTGGCGGCCTTCCTGCCACTGATGTTCTGGCCCGGGGTGGCCGGCGACTTCATGGGTTATCTGCCGGTGACGGTGTTCTGGGTGCTGATCGGCTCGCTGCTGTATGCGCTGTTCTTCGCCCCGTTCATCGGTTCGCTGCTGCCTGCCGACAAGCTGGATGACGCCACCCGCGCCTATCTGATGCACCTGGAAGATCAGGACCCGCTGACCCTGCCCGGCCATACCGGGCGCTATGCCCGGGCGGTCAAGTGGACAGTGCAGCGACCCCTGCTGTTCTGTGCCGTGGCGCTGCTGGCCGTGTTCTCCGTGTTCAAGCTCTACGGCGCCTACAACAACGGCGTGATGTTCTTTGCCGAGACCGAAGAAACCGTCGGCTTTGTCAGCATCCGCGCCCAGGGCAACTTCTCGGTGAACGAATTGCGCAGTATCGTCGGCGAGGTCGAGCAGCGCGTATTGGAGATCGACGGCGTGAAGACCGCCTACTCCTTCAGCGGCACCAAGGGTGGTTCACGACTGTCGGACAAGGATGAAGTCGGCTCGATCCTGGTCGAGCTGGAGAATCCGAAAACCCTCGGCCGTTCGACCCGCACGGTATTCGAGGAAATGCGCCAGGCTACCGCCGATATGGCCGGCATCATCGTTTCCGCCGAAGTCTTCGAGGGCGGGCCGCCGGTCGGCAAGCCGATCCAGATCCAGCTGGAGTCCAATGACCAGGCCAAGCTGATCGCCACCGGCCGTGCCCTGCGCGAGCAGATCGAGAACAACATCGAAGGCGTGCGCAATGTCACCGACACCACGCCGCTGCCCGGTATCGAATGGGAAATCCAGGTGGACCGCGCGCGCGCCGCACAGATGGGCGTCAACGTCATCGAACTGGGCCGCGCGGTGCAGCTGGTAACCACCGGCGTGCTGCTCAGTGAATACCGGCCGACCAACACCACCGAGGAAGTGGAAATCCGCGTGCGCTATCCGCTCGACGCGCGCGGCCTCGGGGTGCTGGATGAGTTGCGCATCAACACCCCGGATGGCGCGGTGCCGGTGAGCAGCTTCGTCACCCGTGTAGCCAAGCCCAAGGTCGACAAGATCGAACGGCTGGATGCCATCGACATCATCAAGGTGCAGGCCGACATGCAGCCCGGCTTCCTCGCCGACAACGCCGTGCGCGATATCAAGGCGTGGCTGGTGGAACATCCGCTGGATCCGGGCGTGCAGGTGGTGTTCCGTGGCGCCAACGAGGAACAGGAAGACTCCCAGGCGTTCCTCGCCGTGGCCTTCCTGCTCGCGCTGTTCCTCATGTTCGTGCTGCTGGTGACCCAGTTCAACAGCTTCTATCAGGCCTTCCTGACCCTGACCGCCGTGGTCACGGCCACCGGCGGCGTGCTGCTCGGCCTGCTGATCACCGGCAGCACCTTCAGCACCATCCTCACCGGCGTCGGCGTGGTGGCGCTGGCCGGTATCGTGGTGAACAACAACATCATCCTGATCGACACCTACAACGTGCTGCGCGTCGAGCAGCCCGGACTGACGCCCGTTGAAGCCGCCGTGCGCACCTGTGCCCAGCGACTGCGGCCGATCTTCCTGACCACCGCGACGACCATTCTCGGCCTGATCCCGATCGCCATCGGCGTCAGTATCGATATCGTCTCGCGGCAGATCGTGGTCGACGGCGTGGTGACCTCGTACTTCCGCCCGGTGGCTGAAGCCATCGTTTCCGGACTGTTCTTTGCCACCCTGATGACGCTGTTCTTCACCCCGGCGATGCTGGTGTTGCCGGAACGACTGCAGCAAATCTATCAGGCACACATCAGGCCGCACCTGCCAAAGCGCAAGTCCTCCAGCGCTGAAAACAAAGTCTGACGCACAGCGTTGCGCCTTTGCGCAACGTCTCAGACTTCCCCCGCGTAACCGCTGCACATCAGGCGCCACCGGACTCCCGAGCCGGCTGGCGCCTGATGTGCGTCTGCGCCCTGCGGGCCAGGCTGCTGCTCCAGGCAGCCCAGCAGCAGGCAAACAATCCCTGAAAGCGCAAAGGTCAAAAAACTGACTCAGGTCAAAACGCGCTTTACATCACGTTTTAGACTATTTATATACCCTGCTGGGTATCGTAATTATTAGAAAACCAAAGGGAAGTCCGTATGAACAAGACCAACAACGCCACGCCGTTTGCCAAGACCCCCCTGGTAATCGCCATCGCCTGCGCCGGCTGGATGAGCGCCGCCCAGGCCGGGGAAATCCTCGATCTGAGCTATACAACGGGTGACGGTTACATTCTTATCGATGCCGACGAAGAGGTTGTGGCCCCCGGGGTGAAGGCAGTAACCACCGACCTGAACAACAACGACTTCGTCGGCAACGGGTTTTCTCCGTCCGGCGATCCCAACTGCCTGATGGCCAGCTCTCCGGCCACCTGCGATTCACCGAAAAACTCCGGCAAGCGGATCAAGAACAACCTGACCGGGCGCGGCGCGTTCGAGCACGTCTACAACGTCAAGACCAGTGGCGGTACTACCGAATACCTGAACTACGGCAAGATCACCAACCGTACCGGCGCCCGCCTGCTCGGCTATCAGGTCATCGTCGGCACCGGCACGGGTGCGAACTTCACGCCGGCCAGTGCATCGGATCAGGCCGGCTTGCTGGCCATGGACAATGTTCTCCCGCTGTCTGGCCAGGCTACCAGCTGGCCCGGCACCACCCAGGCCGAGGGGCAGAGCCCCCTGCAAAGAACCTGGCTGCCTGAGGGGCTGTTCGGTACCAAGCAGGACATGAGCGCCGGTTACTTCAGCCCGGACAACGCCGGATTCTTCTTTGAAACCGTAGGCACCGATACCCTGTCGGCGGATGGCATGTTTGCCAACACGGTGTATTCACAGTTCTTCGGCGACGGCCTGCTGACCCGCGGCCAGCAGCCCCAGGCCCTGTTCCTGGATAACCTGGATCCGGACGTCGAGGACGATATTGTCTACTGGAAAGCCGGCAACCTGTGGCTGGATGCTGCCGGAACGGTACAGGACACTGCCACCGTCGATGCGCTGCTGGCAACGCCCGGATACTACGTCGACACCATCGAAGACCTGACCAACCTCAACATCAACTTCTCGATGGATATCGGTGACCTGACCGCTGGCCAGTTCACCGTACGCTACGTGCCGGTCTTCTCGCCAATCGTCAACGCCGCCAGTTCCGACTACCAGCTGGCCGTTGCCAATTCGCTGGATGCCACCCAGATTCCCTACCTGTTCTTCGACCAGAACACCGCCGCCGGTGCAACCCCGACACCGACAGCCGCCTACTATGAATTCCAGGACATCATGAACGCCTTTGATGCCCTGGACCCGGCTGCCCAGTCCCAGGCGCTGGGCAGCATGGGTACCAGTTACCTGCGCAACTACGGCACCCAGGGCCTGCTGATGGGCCGGGGCACACTGGAAGCCGTGCAGCAGCACCTGCAGGAAAACCGTATCAGTTCACTGACGCCGTCTTCGGTGAGCGCAGAAACCCTGGCCAACCAGCTCATGGGTACACCCGGCGCTGCCACGCTGGATCAGGTGGTTGGCCAGCCCATCACCTCGACAGCCGATCTGGCCATGGCGCTGGATGACAACGGTAATACCGCCAGCGTTGCCCTGAATGAGACCACCAGCACCTTCATTTCCGGTTCGGCTTCCGAGGGCAACCTCGACAACAGCAATAATGGCACTGGTGCCGATTACTCCGCCTACTCGCTGACCGTAGGCCTGGACCATTACCTGCGCGATCAACTGCGGGTCGGTGCGGCGCTGGGCTACGGCCATAACGAAGGCGATGTCAACGACAACTACGGCAACCTTGATCTGGATGGTTACAGTCTGACCACCTTTGTCAGCTACGGTGGCGCCACCGGCCTGTTCACCGACGTACTGCTGGGTTACAGCTGGCTCGACTACGACAACGATCGCAAGATCAACATCGGCTCCGAGCAGCGCAAGGCCAAGAGCAATACCGACGGTGACCTGTCGAGCTTCGCCGTACGCAGCGGCTACAACTTCGAGCTGGGCCCGGTGATTGCCGGCCCGAGTCTGCGCTACCAGTATCTGGACCTGTCGGTGGATGACTACACCGAGAAGGATGCCGGTGTACTCAACATGCATGTCGATGACATGAGTTACGACTCCAGCACGCTCGGCCTTGGTGGCCAGATGACCATGCCGATCGCGCTCGAGTCCGGCTTTCTGCGTCCCTATGCCGAAGCGCACTGGGTCAAGGAGTTTCAGGATGACAGCAGCCAGGTTGATACCAGCTTCGTCAGTGGCGTCGTACCTTTCCAGACGCCCATCGATGCCTACGACAGTGACTACATGACTGTCGGCGCCGGTGTCGAGACCACCTTCATGGCCTCTGGCATGCCAGCCAGTCTTTCCGTCAACTACGACGGTGTGGTGAGCAACTCGGACTACAGCGACAACCGCGTCTCGCTGGATCTGCGTCTGGCGTTCTAAGCGCTCTGACGGCCTGAAGCGGCCCCGCCGGAACCAACACCGAGCGGGGCTGCTGTTTGTTGGTAGCGCGCGTCAGGCCCGGTCCAGGGCCTGGCGCCAGCGCAACGGGCTGATGCCGGCCCAGCGCTTGAAGGCGCGGGAAAAGGCATTGGCGTCATCGTATTGCAAGGATGCGGCAATCCCGGCAACCGGCAGGTGGGTGCACAGCAGCAGCTGCCTTGCCATTTCAAAACGGGTCTGGCTGATCAGCTGTTGCAGCTTGCTACCTTCGGCTTCCAGTCGCCGTCTGAGCGTTCGCTCACTGATACCCAGTTCGCGGCTGATGCTGGCAGCAGATGCCTGACCGGCTGGCAACAAGTGCAGCAGGATGCGTTCAACCTGCTCGCCCAGCCCCATATTAATCCGTGCCGCCTCCAGCGTTGCGCTGATTCGTGCAAACACCGCCGGATCTGCTGCGGCAATCGGCTGGTCCAGCCAGCGCCGGTCAAAGATCACGCCCGGCATCTGCGCATCGAACTGCAGCTTGCAGCCGAACAGGCCGCGATAGGCCTGGATAGCCACAGGCCGTGCCCTGCTGAAATTTACCCGCCGCGCTTGCCATGCCGGCCCGCAAAGCTCGCGCAGCATTCGGCAAGCCATCGCCAGGGCTGTATCCTGGATTTGCGCCGTGTCGAACAGGTCATGATGGTAGACGCTGTAACCCAGCAGGCATTGGCTTGGCGATACATCGATCAGCACCGGAGCGGCGCCACGGTCATGTACTTGCAGGTGCCTGGCCAAGCCGCCGAGGGCCGCGCCAACATTCGGCGCGTTGCGCAGCAGCTCGCCAACGATGCCCAGCCGGGAGAGAGCAAAACACTCCCCGACCAGCAGGCCGAAATGTGCGCAGCCGGTGTGGCGCACACAAGCATCCAGCAGGCGCGCCAATGCCGCGTAGTCAATGCGGTTGTCGGGGTTGCCGAACACCCGCAGGGCCAGGCCGACCTCTTTGAATAGCGGATCCGGCGAAACACCAAAGCTCAGCAGCAGCTCCGGAATGTCCAGCAGCGGGGCAATCCGTAAATGTCCGGGCAGGCTGGGAATCGGTGAAGGTGCAAGCATCACAACGGCTCACTATCGGGCTGATCGAGTGCCGGTCAGGTCTGCATCACGGCCTGCCCGGAGCCGCCATAATGGCCAGAACAGCAAGATTCATCCAGAGCCGCGAGTGCTGGATTGTTATTGCTGGGCGCAACGCGTAACCGCGATCAGCATCAAGACGGCGGGTTTAATAAGCTGAGGAAAACGCAGTACACTCCCAGCCTTGTTATTCTGTTTCAAGGTGCTACACAGAATGATTACTACTTTCCAAAGGGAGATTGCCATGAGAACAGTATTGGCCAACACAGCAGCAATTCTGGCTGTTTCCAGCTGCTTTGCCTCCGGGACGGCCTTCGCCGCGCTCAGCTCGGAAGAGCTGGCCAAGCTGGCACAAAACCCGATTGGCAACCTGATCAGCGTGCCGTTCCAGAACAACACCAACACCAATGTCGGGCCGGAAGAGAAAAACCAGAACATCCTGAATATCCAGCCGGTGATTCCGGTTTCGATCGACGAGAACTGGAACATCATCACCCGCACCATTTTACCGATCATTTCCGAGCCGCCGCTGTCGCCGTATGACAACCGTACCAACGGCGTTGGCGACGTGCAGTTCAGCGCGTTTCTTTCGCCAGCACAACCCGGCGCCTGGATCTGGGGGGTAGGCTCGATTGTTCAGGCGCCAACCAACACCCATGAACTGGGCAATGACAACTGGGGTGTCGGGCCGACAGCCGTACTTCTGCATCTGGAAAAGGGCAGCCCCTGGGTCTACGGTGCGCTGGTCAACAATGTCTGGTCGGTGTCCGCTGACCAGCGTGGCGGCTCGTACAACAACGGGCTGATACAGCCGTTCGTGAATTACAACTTCGAGGCTGGTTTCTACCTGGTATCTGCACCGATCATCACTGCCAACTGGCATGCCGAGGACAGCGACGATGTGTGGACGGTGCCGGTGGGCGGTGGCATAGGCAAGATATTTCACCTGGGGCGGATACCGGTGAACACCCAGGTGAGCGCTTACCACAACGTGGAAACGCCGGAGTACGGTGCCGATTGGCAGTACCGCGTGCAGGTGCAGTTCATGTTCCCCAAGTAGGGCCTGACGCCTTGCTTGCGTGCTCGCCGGGTGCTCAATCGGCACGCCTGCACGCTGATCCGACGCTTGATAAGTGTGGATTCGGGCAAGTCGCGGACAATCAGCGATGGCCGAAAATGCAAGATTTTTTCATATCGGCGGGTGCTAGAGTTCTATTGGTAGCCGCAACATTGGCTGGCTGATGATTTCGCCTTTACCGGCGGCTTGAGCTAGCCTGGCAACCAGCTGTTGCTGAAGTGCAGCGCGGACGCACGGGGCTTCGCCGGACTGGCACACTTGTATCTGTAACGCTGCACACAGCTGACCCTGCCTGATGAAATGGCCACCACCGTGCCAGCTGGAAACTTTCAGGCTGCAGGCTGGTCCCATCAGGCGCAAAACCTGTTTTTCCGAAAACCACTGGAGTAAATCAGATGAAAAAGATCGTTGTTGTTTCCGCCGCCATGGTCCTTGCCGGTACTGCTGTTCTGGCTCAGGCCGATACCGCGAAAAAGCCGGTCACCGACTGGACCTGTGAGGAATTCCTTTCGGTTGATACCGTCTCGCAACCGGCCGTGGTTGGTTACGTGCAGGCGCTCAACAGCAAAGGGCAACCGGAAGAAGGCATGTTTGATGTCGTCACCGCTACCAAGGTGAGCCAGCTGACTGCCGACGAGTGCAAGGTCGAGCCCAAGGCCTCGTTCATGAACAAGCTCAGAACCATCTGGGAAAAGCAGGGCAAGTAACCGCCAGCCTTAAATGACTGCCTGCACCGCCAGCAGTCAGGCAGTCAGGCAGTGCCGGCCCGCTGGTTCGCGGGCCGGTAATCTCTGCACAAAGACGCAACACCCGCCTCAGAATTTCTCCGGTCGCAGTACCTGAACCTGCGACAGGTAGCAGACCATCGCATAGTTGTCGTAATAACGCTGTTGCAAATGGCTGGCGATACGTTCGGCCAGTTCGGCGGCGCAGATGACTTCCACGCGGATATTGCCCTCGGTATCCCAGTCGGCGCTGCGCAGGCCCTGATGGCCACGGCCACGGGCATCGGAGATGGTCCAGCCGGGTGCGCCGAGCTGCTCCAGATCGACGACCAGTTTTTTCTCCAGCGCTGCCTCGCAGATCACGGTCAGCAGGGTACGGGTAGATGCCGGCATGTCAGAGTCCCCAGGCGATCAGTTGTTCGGCCAGCGCCAGATACAGCGGGATGCCGACCAGGATATTGAACGGAAAAGTGATGCCCAGCGAGGCGGTCAGCGACAGCGACGGATTGGCCTCG
Source organism: Pseudomonas pohangensis (assembly GCF_900105995.1). Lineage (NCBI taxonomy): Bacteria > Pseudomonadati > Pseudomonadota > Gammaproteobacteria > Pseudomonadales > Pseudomonadaceae > Pseudomonas > Pseudomonas pohangensis. The sequence goes on from NZ_LT629785.1 coordinate 3,479,151, forward strand.
GGCAAAGCCAGGCGCAAGGCTGCCGGCACCGCAATGTAGGAGGCACTGGCCGCCAGGGTTGCCAGCACCGCCGTGCCGCCCAGCGACAGGCCCATGCTGCGCGCCAGCAGGGCGCCAATCAGCGCACCGAGCAACGGCATCAGCAGGGCGAAGCCGAGCAGGCGCAGGCCGAACTGTTTCAGCGCGCCGAGCTGGCCGGAGGCAATCAGGCCCATTTCCAGCAGGAAGAACGCCAGCACCGGTTTGAACATGCTGGTGTACAGCGGCTCCAGCGGCTTGATGCCTTCCTTGCCGGCAATCGCGCCAATCACCAGCCCGCCGAGCAGCAGCATGATGCTCTTGCCGAGGAAGATTTCGCGGCCCAGTTCCTTCCAGTCAGTCTCCCGGCTGATGCCCTTGGCCAGCACGATACCGACCAGAATCGCCGGAATCTCCAGGATCGCCACGAACAGTGGCATGTAGCTTTCGAAGTCGATGCCGCGCGAGACCATGAAGGCCACCACCACGGCGAAGGTCCCGGCACTCACCGAACCGTAGTGCGCTGCCACTGCCGCCGCGTTGATGCGGTCGAAACGCAAACCGCGCAACAGCACGAAGGCCACCACCGGCAACAGCACACCCAGGCCCAGCACCAGCCCGGCCTGGCCGAGCAGCCGCGCACTGGCCTGCTCGGCCAGCTCGACACCACCGTGCAGGCCGATGGCCAGCAGCAGCAGGATCGACAGGGTTTCATAGAGTGCCGGCGGCAGCTTCAGTTCGCTTTTCAGCAGCCCGGCCAGCAGGCCGAAGACAAAGAACAGTACAACCGGATCGAGTGCCACGTTTCACCCCCAGCAACCAAAGAAACGCTGCACAAACACGCACACACGCACACACGCACCCGTAGGGTGGGCTTCAGCCCACCGCTACCACAGATTGGCGAGTTATTGGTGGGCTGAAGCCCACCCTACTCACACCCTGCTCAGGCCTCGATTTCGACCAGCACATCGCCCGGATTGACGCGGTCGCCCTTGGCCACATGCACGGCCTTGACCGTTCCGCTGATCGGCGCCTGCACCTCGGTTTCCATCTTCATCGCCTCGGTGATCAATACCGCCTGACCGACCTTGACCGTATCGCCGGCCTTGACCAGCACATCGACGATATTGCCCGGCATGGTGGTGCTGACATCGCCCGGCGCGCTGGCCTGCTTGCGCTTGCTGCTGCCACCGCTGACGAACTCGTTGAGCGGCTCGAACACCACCTCTTCCGGCATGCCGTCGATGGACAGGTAGAAGTGCCGCTTGCCATCGGTCTTGACGCCGACCCCGGTAATGTCGACGCGGTAGCTTTCACCGTGCACATCGACCACAAATTCGGTCGGCACACCTTCCTTGCCGGCCACGGCACCGGCTACCGGCTCCGGCAACAGCGCTTCGGGCTTGAGTGTGCCGGCGGCACGCTCTTCGAGGAACTTGCGCCCGATATCCGGGAACATGGCGTAGGTCAGCACGTCTTCTTCGCTTTTCGCCAGAGCACCGACTTCCGCACGCAGCTTGTCCATCTCCGGCTTGAGCAGATCCGCCGGACGCACCTCGATCACTTCTTCATTGCCGATCGCCTGCTTGCGCAGGGCCTCGTTGATCTGCCCCGGCGCCTTGCCGTAGCCGCCCTGCAGATACAGCTTCACCTCATTGGTGATGGTCTTGTAGCGTCCGCCGGAGAGCACATTGAACACTGCCTGACTGCCGACAATCTGCGAGGTCGGGGTAACCAGCGGCGGGAAGCCGAGATCCTCGCGCACCCGCGGGATTTCCTCGAACACCTCGTTGATACGGTCCAGCGCGCCCTGCTCCTTGAGCTGGTTGGCCAGGTTCGACATCATGCCGCCCGGCACCTGGTTGACCTGCACGCGGGTATCCACTGCGGTGAATTCGCTCTCGTACTGGTGGTACTTCTTGCGCACGGCATAGAAGTACAGACCGATTTCCTGGATCAGCGCCAGATCCAGACCGGTGTCGTAGTCGCTGCCCTTGAGCGCCGCGACCATCGACTCGGTACCCGGATGGCTGGTACCCCAGGCCATGCTGGAGATGGCGGTGTCGATGCGGTCGGCGCCGTTCTCGATGGCCTTGAGCTGGCACATCGAGGCCAGGCCGGCGGTGTCATGGGAGTGGATCACCACTGGCAGGTCGATGGCTTCTTTCAGTGCCCGCACCAGCGCGCCGGTGGCATAGGGCGTGAGCAGGCCGGCCATGTCCTTGATCACCACCGAGTCAACACCCATGGCGGCCATCTGCTTGGCCTGCTCCACGAAGGCTTCGGTGGTGTGCACCGGACTGGTGGTGTAGGCGATGGTGCCCTGGGCGTGCTTGCCGGCAGCCTTGACCGCCTCGATGGCCACGCGCAGATTGCGCACGTCATTCATGGCATCGAAGATGCGGAACACATCGATACCGTTGACCGCCGCCTTGGCGACGAAAGCGCGGACCACGTCATCGCTGTAATGGCGGTAACCGAGCAGGTTCTGCCCGCGCAACAGCATCTGCAGACGGGTATTGGGCAGCGCCGCCTTGAGCTGGCGCAGGCGCTCCCACGGGTCTTCCTTGAGGAAGCGCACGCAGGCGTCGAAAGTCGCGCCGCCCCAGACTTCCAGCGACCAGTAGCCGACCTTGTCGAGCTTGTCGCAGATCGGCAGCATGTCTTCGGTGCGCATGCGGGTAGCCAGCAGCGACTGGTGGGCATCGCGCAGGATGGTATCGGTAACAGTAATCTTCTTCATGATGGATTCCTCACAGGCCTGCGTGGGCGGCAATGGCAGTGGCGATGGCGATCGCCAGGTGCGATGGGTATTTCTTGATCGAATACTCGAGCAGCTGCGGATGTTCGTCGACGAAGCTGGTGTTGAACTGGCCGCTGCGGAAGTCCGGGTTACGCAGGATTTCCTCGTAATAGGCAGTGGTGGTTTTCACCCCCTGCACGCGCATGTCATCCAGCGCGCGCAGCCCGCGGTCCATCGCCTCTTCCCAGGTCAGGGCCCAGACCACCAGCTTCAGGCACATCGAGTCGTAATACGGCGGAATGGTGTAGCCGGTATAGATCGCCGTGTCGGTACGCACACCGGGGCCGCCGGGCGCGTAGTAGCGGGTGATCTTGCCGAACGAGGGCAGGAAGTTGTTCTTCGGGTCTTCGGCATTGATACGGAACTGCAGGGCATAGCCGCGGTGAATGATGTCGCTCTGCTGCACCGACAGCGGCAATCCGGAAGCGATGCGGATCTGCTCGCGCACCACATCGAGCCCGGTGATCTGCTCGCTGATGGTGTGCTCGACCTGCAGGCGGGTGTTCATCTCCATGAAGTACACCTCGCCCTCGGCGAGCAGAAACTCCACGGTGCCGGCATTTTCGTAACCCACCGCCTGCGCCGCACGCACTGCCTGGTCGCAGATATAGGCGCGCTGCTCGGGGGTCAGTTGCGGGCTGGGAGCAATCTCGATGAGCTTCTGGTTGCGCCGCTGGATCGAGCAGTCACGCTCGAACAGGTGCACCACGTTGCCCTGGCTGTCCGCGAGAATCTGCACCTCGATGTGCTTGGGATTGACGATGCACTTTTCCAGAAACACTTCGGCGCGGCCAAAGGCCTTGGTCGCCTCGGAAATCACCCGCGGGAATGCCTGCTCCAGCTCCTCGCGCGAGTTGCAGCGCCGGATACCGCGACCGCCACCACCGTTGGTGGCCTTGAGCATCACCGGATAACCGATGCGGTCGCCTTCGCGCAGTGCTTCGGCCATATCCGCCACGTTGCCCTCGGTACCTGGCGTGACCGGCACACCGGCGGCGATCATGCTGCGCCGCGCTTCGGTCTTGTCGCCCATGCGGCGGATCACCTCGGCGCTCGGGCCGATGAACTTGATCCCGCGCTCGGCACAGATCTCCGCCAGCTCGGGGTTCTCGGAAAGAAAGCCGTAACCGGGGTGCAAGGCATCACAACCGGTTTCCACTGCCAGATTTACCAGCTTGCGCGGGTTGAGATACCCCTCCAGCGGCTCGGCACTGACGCAGTGGGCTTCATCGGCGCGCTTCACATGCAGCGCATGGCGATCCGCTTCGGCATAGACCGCCACCGAGCGCACGCCCATTTCGGCGCAGGCACGCACGATACGGACAGCAATTTCGCCGCGGTTGGCAATCAGGATTTTCTTGATCACGGATGACCTCCTCGATCAGTGGACAGACAACCGGGCACGCCGGTCGGCAAATGGCTTGCCGGACAAAACCCGGCCAGGCATTTAATCCTAGTCGCTGTGGTTGATTAACGAAAATCAATAATTATTGGGTTAGGCATTAGCAATAGCTTATATTCAATCGCAGAATCATTAACGGCCACCAGTAACCATGCGTAAGTCATTGCTGCGTATCACTTTTCGTCAGCTGCAGGTATTCCGCGCAGTCTGTACCCACCTGTCCTACAGCCGCGCGGCAGAGGAAATGGCGCTGACCCAGCCGGCCGTGAGCCTGCAGATTCGCCAGCTGGATGAACTGATTGGCCAGCCACTGTTCGATTATGTCGGCAAGAAGCTCTACCTGACCGCGACCGCCGAGGAGCTGCTCAAAGCCAGTGAAGATATCTTTGCCCGGCTCGACAGCCTCGACATGCAACTGGCCGACCTGCAGGGCAGCCTGCAGGGCCAGCTCAGCCTGGCGATCGAATCCAGCGCCAAATACTTCACCCCGCACCTGTTTGCCGCCTTCCGCCAGCAACACCCGGAAGTCAGCCTGCAACTGACCGTGGTCAACCATGCCCAGGCGATCAAGCGCCTGAGCGTCAACCGCGACGACCTGCTGATCATGTCGCAGGTGCCACAGGACATGGCGCTGGAATTTTTGCCGTTCCTGAACAACCCGATCGTTGCCATAGCGCGGCCGGATCATCCCCTGGCCGCGTTGGCCAGCCTGAGCCTGCAGGACCTGACCGGTTTCCCGCTGATTGTCCGCGAACCGGGCTCGGGGACGCGCAAGGCCTGCGAGGAATACTGCCACGAAAAGCGTGCGCACTTTGCCCAGCGCATGGAGCTCGGTTCACTGGAGTCGCAGCGCGAAGCGGTGCTCGCCGGGCTCGGCCTGGCCTTGCTGCCACGCCATGCGGTAAGTCACGAACTGAGCAGCGGCAGACTGTGCGAGCTGCCGGTACAGGAGTTGCCGCTCTATCGCAGCTGGTGCGCGGTACATCTGCGCGGCAAACGCCTGTCGCCGGTAGCGCAGGCGTTCATCGCCTTTATCCGCAATCAGCGCGGGCTGATCGAACAGCTGGCCCAGCGCTTCAGCGCTGGGCCCCCAGTTGCGGGTTGAGGTAGAAGCCGGTCAACCGCTCCGGATCATCACCGAGCTCCTGACACAGCCGGCGCAGCTCACTGCGCTCCTCGATGGCACGGCGATAAGCCATGCGCGTGCTGTCCTGCTGTTCTCTCTGCTTGCGCGCTACGGAAGGACTAAAGGCCTGGGTCATGACGGGGTTCCCTCTTGCATTATTCAGGAACCCCAAGCTAGCGGGCGCAGATGACAGTTTCGCGGCAGCGCCATGATCCTTGCGTTACAGCAATCCAACGAGTAGCCCAGCGCCAACCCCGCAGATCGCGGAAATTCGCGCCCGTCGCCGCTCAGTCGTCGCTGCTCTTCACCGTCTTCGGCGACAGGCGCAGGTTGCGCAGGCTGCGCTTGACGCTTTTCAGGTGGTTGACCAGATCCGGGCCACGCGACATGGCCACGCCCATGGCCAGTACGTCGATCACCACCAGATGGGCGATGCGCGAGGTCAGCGGGGTGTAGATCTCGGTGTCTTCCTGCACGTCGATGGCCAGGTTGACCGTGGCCAGATCGGCCAGCGGCGTCTGGCTCGGGCACAGGGTGATCAGCGTGGCGCCGGTTTCGCGCACCAGGTTGGCGGTGATCAGCAGGTCCTTGGAACGCCCCGACTGGGAGATGCAGATAGCCACGTCGCTGGGCTTGAGCGTCACCGCCGACATCGCCTGCATGTGCGGGTCGGAATAGGCCGCCGCGGTGAGCAGCAGGCGGAAGAACTTGTGCTGGGCATCGGCGGCCACCGCACCGGACGCGCCGAAACCGTAGAACTCGATCCGCTGGGCGGCGGCAATGGCATTGATGGCGCGCTGCAGCGCCTGGGTGTCGAGGCGTTCGCGCACCTCCATCAGGGTATGCAGGGTGGTGTCGAAAATCTTCAGGCTGTAGTCGGCCACCGAGTCGTCTTCATGGATGGCGAACTGGCCGAAGCTGGCACCGGCGGCCAGACTCTGCGCCAGCTTGAGCTTGAGATCCTGAAACCCGGTGCAACCGATGGCGCGGCAGAAACGCACGATGGTCGGCTCGCTGATGCCCACCTCGTGGGCCAGATCGGCCATCGAACTGTGCATTACCGCGGCAGGGTCGAGCAGCACGTGCTCGGCCACCTTGATTTCGGATTTGCGCAGCAGATGACGGGACTGGGCGATATGTTGCAAGAGGTTCACAGGCACTAACTCGGTTATGATCGGGCAGATGTAGTGGGCGTGTAGTTATACTACATGCCCGCCGCCACCGCACTGAAAAACACCCGGAGCACCCCGTTTTGCCTACTCCCTGCGACATGCTGGTCTTTGGCGCCAGCGGCGATCTGGCGCTGCACAAGCTGCTGCCGGCGCTCTACCACCTGCACCGTGATGGCCGTCTGGACGCCGACATGCGCATCCTCGGCGTGGCGCGCAAGCCACTCGGCCGCGAGCAGTTCTGCAGTCTGGCCGAGCGTCACTGCCGCGTGCAGCTGGCCGCCGGCGACTTCGATACAAGCGTGTGGAAAACCTTCGCCGCGCGGCTGGACTATTTCGCCATGGATGCCGCGCAGAGTGCCGATTTCGGCCGCCTGGGTCGCAAGCTCGGCAGCAGTTGCCAGCGCGGTCGCATCTACTATCTGGCCACGGCCCCCGATCTGGTAGCCGATATCAGTGCCAATCTGGCCATTGCCGGGCTGACCGGCAGCCATACGCGGATTGTCGTGGAAAAGCCCATCGGTCATTCCCTGGAATCGGCGCGCGCGGTCAATGACGCCCTCGGCCAGGTGTTCAGCGAAAACCAGGTATTCCGCATCGACCATTATCTGGGCAAGGAAACCGTACAGAACCTGATGGCGCTGCGCTTTGCCAACGCACTGTTCGAGCCGGTGTGGCGCGCCGGGCATATCGACCATGTGCAGATCAGCGTGAACGAAACCCTCGGCGTGGAAAATCGCGGTGCCTACTACGAACAGTCCGGCGCCATGCGCGACATGCTGCAGAACCACCTGCTGCAACTGCTCTGCCTGGTGGCAATGGAAGCGCCGGTGCGCTTCGATGCCGAAGCGGTGCGCAACGAGAAAGTGAAAATCCTCCAGGCGCTGAAACCGATCAGCGGCCTCGATGTGCAGGACAAGACCGTGCGCGGCCAGTACGGCGCCGGGCAGGTTGGTGGTGAAGCGGTGTCGGCCTATTACTTCGAGAAGAATGTCGACAACGACAGCGACACCGAAACCTTTGTCGCCGTGCAGGCCGAAATCGACAACTGGCGCTGGGCCGGGGTGCCCTTCTACCTGCGCACCGGCAAGCGCATGGCGCGCAAAAGTTCGGAAATCGTCATCCAGTTCAAGCCGGTGCCGCACCGTCTGTTCGAAGCGGGTGAGGCCAACCGGCTGATCATCCGTCTGCAACCCGAAGAGCGCATCAGCCTGCAACTGATGGGCAAGAGTCCGGGCAAGGGCATGCGCCTGCGACCGCTCGAGCTGGATCTGAACATGGCGCAGATCGAACCGCAGAGCCGCCGCTGGGATGCCTATGAACGCCTGTTGCTCGACGTCATCGAAGGCGACTCGACACTGTTCATGCGCCGTGACGAAGTGGAGGCCGCGTGGAGCTGGATCGATCCGATCATCCACGGCTGGCAGGAGGCCTACCAGAGTCCGCGGCCCTACCCCGCCGGCAGCGACGGCCCGGAACAGGCGCACAGCCTGCTCGAGTTGCACGGGCGCGAGTGGCTGGACTGAACCCCGCAACAATGGACAGCCCGAGCATGGCTGACTAAGGTCTTTGCCATGGGTGGCCGACCTGCCAGGGACCGGGCTGCAGTATTTCACTGCTGGATGCACGTCCGCCCGCAGCGCATGTCGCGCACTCTCCCCAAAAAGAGGTAACTTCAGATGGCTGGATGGTATGAATTAAGCAAAAGCAGCGATGGCCAGTTCCGTTTCGTGCTCAAGGCCGGTAACGCCGAAACAATTCTCACCAGCGAGCTGTACAAGAGCCGCGCGGCGGCCGAGAACGGCATCGCCTCGGTACAGGCCAACGCGGTACTGGACGAGCGCTACGAGCGCAAGACGGCCAGCAACGGCAAGCCCTTCTTCAACCTCAAGGCGGCCAACCACCAGATCATCGGCTCCAGCCAGATGTACTCCGCCGAGGCCGCACGTGACGGCGGCATCGCCAGCGTGAAAAGCAATGGCGCAAGCACCACCATCAAGGACAACACCTGACCGTTCTGCAGTGAGCTGAGCGTTCCCACGCTCTGCGTGGGAACACAGTTGCCGGCGCTCTGCGCCCGCCGCGGGAACTAGCCCAAGCCTCGTCCATTCAAGGAAAACTCCATGACCCTGCTGGCCAATCTGTTTGTCGCGCTGATCGCGCTGCTGCACGTCTACATTCTGGTGCTGGAAATGTTCCTCTGGGACAAGCCGGCCGGGCTGCGCGCCTTTGGCCAGACGCTGGAGGCGGCCACCGCGAGCAAGGTGCTGGCAGCCAATCAGGGGCTGTACAACGGCTTTCTCGCTGCGGGGCTATTCTGGGGCTTGCTGCTCGGCGCTGAAGGCACCGGGGTCAAGCTGTTCTTCCTCACTTGCGTGCTGGTGGCCGGGCTTTACGGCGCGGCTACCGCCAACCGCAAGATCCTGTTTATCCAGGCCATTCCTGCTGCCATCGGCCTGCTGCTGGTCTTGCTGGCCTGAACCAGAACCGCTCAGTTTGCGCCTGAACCCAGCTTGCGTGCGATCGCGCGGAAGGCTTCCAGCGCCTCGTACTCCATGCGGTCGCCATCGACGTTGTAGTCGGCATAGGCCGAATTCTTGGCGATCACCACCTGCCGCGTCGGGTTGACGTAGATGAACTGGCCGTAGACGCCGATGGCCATGAACTCGCCCTCGTTACCCTGGGGAATCCAGAACTGGTAGGCATAGCCCAGCGCCGGGATGCCTTCAAACCGGCTGCGCCCCGGCTGCAGGTAGGCGGTGCGCGGCGTCACCGAATCCTGTACCCACTGCGCCGGCAACAGTTGCTCGCCCTTGAGGTTGCGCCCCTGATCCAGATACAGCTGGCCGAAGCGTGCATAGTCGCGGGTGCGTACGTTGAGCCCGGCGAAGGCCAGCTCGGTGCCATGGGCATCGGTCAGCCAGCGCGCATCGCCTTCAGGGCCGAGGCGTGACCACAGTTTCTTCTCCATATAGCTGGCCAGTTTCTCGCCGGTCGCCGCTTCCAGCACCATGCCCAGCACCTGGGTGTTGACGCTGATGTAGTGGTGCTCGCGGCCGGCCGGGCCGGCCATCTGCAGTCTGGCGATCCACTCGTTGGTCGAGCGGCCAAGGAAGATTTCCTCACCCAGCTGGTTGATGCCCGACTGCGGATCGGCGTAATCCTCGTTGAAGTCGATACCCGAAGACATCTCCAGCACATCCTGGATCGACACGTCGGCATAACCGCTCTGGCGCAGCAGCGGCACATAGTCGCCGACCGGATCCTGCAGGCTGCTGATCGAACCGTCGGCCAGGGCGAAACCGATCAGCGCCGAGACAAACGACTTGCCCACTGACCAGGAGATCGCCTGACTCTGTGCATCGTTACCCTGGTAGTAGTCCTCGAAAACCAGCTTGCCGTTGGCCAGCACCACCAGCCCGGTGGTACCGGAGGTTTTGATCCAGTCGCTGATGGCGATCGTCCTGCCCTGAAAGCTGAAGTCCTGCGGCAGTTGCTGCGGTGCTACTTCCAGCTCGAACACTGGACCGCTGTCGGGGATCAGGTTGCTGTCGAACAGCTCGGGCATGCTGCGGAAGTTTTCCACGATCCGCTGCGGCGCAAACAGCGTTTCAAATTGCCAGACGCGATACGCCTGATGCGCCAGCCAGGCCAGCGCCAGTAAAGCGACGAGAATGATTACTGGCTTGAGCAGCCGGCGACTGGCGGATGGTTGCATGGGGGCACCTTGTGGTTGGTTTCGAGAATTAGCGAAAGCGGGTTCCCACCCAGAGCATGGAAACCATCGGGAGCTGAGGCCACACAGAAGCTGGACAAGCAGCGCATTGTCAACGAAATCCACACCCGCCGTGGAGTTCTTGATCACTCCCACGCTCTGCGTCGGAACGCAGCGCCAGACTCGCTGCAGCTTGCTGGTGTCATACGCCCGCGCGTAGCATGGCCGTCCCCTGCAACTGCAGCCACGCCAACCCGCGGAATAACCGATGAACGCCAGCCTGCCAGTGCGACACCTGCTTCTGGCGATTGCCGTGGTGGCGGTGTGGGGCAGCAACTTCGTAGTGATCAAACTGGCCCTCGGCCATCTGCCGCCGCTACTGTTCGCGGCCCTGCGCTTCACCCTTGCCGCCCTGCCCGCCGTGTTCCTGTTGCCGCGCCCGGCAGTGACCTGGAGCAATCTGGCAGCCTATGGCCTGCTGATCGGCGTCGGTCAGTTCGGCGTGTTGTACCTCGCCATGGACGGCCATATCTCGCCAGGCCTGGCCTCGCTGGTGATCCAGCTGCAGGTGTTCTTCACCATCGGCCTGGCCATGTATTTCGCCGGCGAGCGGCTGCGGCGGGCGCAATACGTTGCGCTGCTGCTGGCCGGCGGCGGCATCGGCATCATCATCCTGCATACCGATGGCAGCACCACCCTGCTCGGGCTGGCCCTGACCCTGCTGGCCGGGCTGTGCTGGGCCGGCGGCAATATGGTGGCGCGCCAGGCAGGGCGCATCAACATGCTGGCTTATGTGGTGTGGTCCAGCCTGTTCGCCATACCGGTACTGGCCGCCCTGTCACTGCTAACCGAGGGCTGGCCGGCGATCAGCGCCGGCTTGCGCGCGGCCGACGTGCAGACCTGGCTGGCCGTGGCCTGGCAGGCCTGGGGCAACACGCTGTTCGGCTATGCCGCCTGGGGCTGGCTGCTGGCCCGTCACCCGGCTGCGACCATCACCCCCATGGCGTTGCTGGTGCCGCTGTTCGGCATGGGCAGTGCGGCCCTGTGGCTCAACGAAGACATGCCCGCCTGGAAACTCGGCGCCGCCACACTGGTGATCAGCGGTCTGGCGCTGAACCTGTTGTGGCCGCAATTGCGCGAATGGCTGCGGGCCCGCGGGAGCGCGGGAACAGACTGATGGAGCAACCCTGCCGCATTGATCGTACCCACGCTCTGCGTGGGCACGCAGCGCGTGGAAACCATCGTGGTACGGACTGAGCGCGCTGCCCGGTTACGCGCCTTTGCGCCGGGCGCCGGGCATGCATTCCGGCCACATCAGCAGCGAACCCAGCAGAAAGCAGCCACCGCCGATCAGGGTGAACAGCGTTGCCAGCATAAGCATGTCGGAGCCGGAGATGCCGGGCAGGACCACGGCGAATACCGCCGAGATCATGAAGGCGATGCAGCCGCAGAAGTTGATCAGGGTCAGCCACCAGGACAGGCTGGCCGGCTTCCAGGCCCACCAGGCATGGCAGGTTTCAATCAGCGCCAGATAACCCGAAGCGAGGAACAGCAGGGAACCGGCAAAATCAGGCACCCAGATATCCAGATCCTGTTGCAACCAGTCCTGCGCGGGCAACAGCCCGTCAAAGGTATTGAGGTTGAACAACAGGGTGCCGGCAAACTGCAGCGCGCAGGCCAGCCAGCCAATCTCGCGCGGGCGCCAGCCGAACAGCACCAGGCGCCCGGCTTTGACCGGCTGCAACTGCGCGAAGTGTTGCGCATTGGCCGCCTGAAACAGCTGCAGATAGGCGGCGATGGTGAAGGGGATCGAGCCGGCGAAAAACACCAGATTGACGCTCTGGTTGTCGAGTGACCAGGCACGCGCCAGGCCCGGCGCCAGCACCAGCAGGCTGCCCAGCATGAACAACGCCGAGCCCAGCGCAAACACGCCACCGATCCACCAGTTCAACTGTCCGGGCAGCCACAGGCAACGCCACCAGCCGCCGGCACCGGCCCTGGCAAACAGGTTTTTGCGCAGATCGCGCGAGTGCAGAATGATCCGCCCGCCACCCGCACGCAGCAGCACATGGCGTGAAATGAACCGGCCGGGGCCGCTTGACTCAAGGCGCCGGGCCGAGCGGCGCAAGCGCTCAAGGCGGTGCGGATTTGCTGATTTTTCGGTCATGGCCAGATAGCACAGCGCCTGAATTGAAGGTCGGGGCAGTATGCCTTTAACCCGGATCATCCGCAGCGACAACGCGCCAACCGCTAGCGCACGCCCATTGTTTTCCAGAACGCCTGACACGCCTCCAGCACTGCCTCGGGCGCTTCGATTTGCGGGTAATGACCGATGCCCGGCAGTTCGCGGATGAAGTGCTGATCGCCGACCACCTCGCGAAAGCGCGCGACCATATGCGCACCGGACACCGGGTCGGCACTGCCGTTGACCAGCGCCAGCGGCATGCGCGCCTGACGCAGGGCGTTGACCCAGCGTTCGCGGTACTGGCGGCGTTCGGCGATGTAACCGAGCAGCGGCGGCAGTACCAGCAGACCCTGGTTGTAATTGACCAGCTGCCAGACCGCTTCCAGCGTCGGCTGATCCGGCTGGCTGTGCGCGCCGAATACCGAACTGAAGGTAGCGAGCAGTTTGCTGCGACTGGTCAGCCGCGCCAGCAGCGGGCCGAGCGGACCAGCCATGAGTTTCTGCATCAGCCGCGCATGGTGGGTTTCCGGGAACAGCCCGCCGTTGAGCAGGATCACTGACTGATAGCGCGACTGCGGCTGATCGAGATCACGCGCCAGCAGTTCCTGCACCACGGTGTCGCCGTAGTCATGGGCCAGCACATGACACTGGTCGATGCCGGCCTGCTGCATGACGAACTCGATCAGGTCGGCCTGTTCAGCCATGCAGTAGCGGTGCGGGCGTGGCTTGCTGCTGAAGCCGAGGCCGAGCAGATCGGCGGCCACTACGCGGAAGCTGGCCGACAGCTGCGGCCACAGGTGGCTGAAATCCCAGCTGGAGGTCGGGTAGCCGTGCACCAGCAACAGCAGCGGTTTTTCCCCGGCTGCCGGATCCTGCCCGGCGCTGTCGACGACAAATACCTGCCGGCCCTGCCAGTCGAGCCAGCGCCCGCGCTCTTGCCATTGCTGCAGTGTGGCGATCATTCAATACTCCCTGGTTACGCAGTACTTGCCGTAGGAGCGGGCTTGCCCGCGAATAATGGCGGCAGCCCCTTCGCGGGCAAGCCCGCTCCTACAAAGGTCCGCTCCTGCAAAAAAGTTGGCTGCGGCAGCCTTGTTATCGCCCGACCGGGCTGGTCAACGATGTTGCTTGTGCGTACTGCGCAGCAGACGGCCGAAACGCCGTTCCTCGAACTCGGCATGCGGCTGGCCCTGATCCAGCACTATCTGGCCGCCGACAATCACCTGCTGCACCGCCTTGCCGGAACGGGTGACCATGCGCATGGCGTTGTCGAAGCGCGGGTCGGTGGTTTCCTGCGGACCCGTCAGATCGGTTTTCAGCGCCTCGGGATCAAGCACCAGTACATCGGCCACGCGGCCTTCGCGCAAGTAGCCGGCATCCAGCCCGAACCAGTCGGCCAGTTCGCCGGTGATGCGCCACACGGCCTTCTCGATCGGCAGCGCGTCGCTGTTGAGCAGGCAGTCGCGGAGGAAATGCAGGTGCGAGTTCTGGAACGCCAGATTGCGGTTGTGCGCGCCGGCATCGGAGAAGCCGAGCTGGATATACGGGTGCTGCAGGTAGCTGCGCATCTCGGCCGGGCGGTCGTTGGCGATCACCGAATGCCAGCGGATGCTCTCGTCGAACTCGCTGATCAGCTCGATAAAGGTATCCACTGCGGCCTGACCACGGCTGCGGGCAATCTCGGCAAAGCTGCGACCGACCAGCGTAGTGTCCGGACAGCCGACCACCTGCATCTGCGCCAGATCTTTATGGAAACTGGCGCCGAAGCGGCTCAGCCATTCCCCGCGCAGCTGCTTGCGCCAGTCGCTGTCGCGGTAGAGCAGCTGGCGCTGGGCGGCCGTGTCGGCATTCATCAGGCAGGCGCTGGCCTGCATTTCCTCGAACACCGGCGTATTGCAACCGTCACTCCACAGCTCGAAGGGCACCGACAGCGACTGGAAGCGCAGGTTGCCGTTGAGGCCGTCGTTGATCACGCTGGCCAGGCGGCGGGTCATCGGCCCGAGCTGGCGGTTGTTGGTGAAGTCCAGACTGGTGAGCATGCTCATGCGCAACGACTTGCGCCCCAGGCCATGGCTGAGCAGCGCCAGCAGCGGCACCAGGTAACGCCGGCCGGCATCCGGCGTGGCCTGCAGCACGCGGTCATGCTGGCGCAGGACATCGGCAATCAGGCGGAACTCGCTCATCCGCGCGTAGTGCGAAGGCGCCGAGGCACCGTTGTACTTGAAGCCTTTCCAGCGGTGCCACTGCAGCATGTCGATGCTCACGCCGAGAAAGCCGGCCTCCATGGCCTCGTGGGTCAGGCTGCGCAGGGCATTCTTTTCGCCCCAGCTCAGCACCGTCGGCTTCAGGCTGCGCTCCTTGCCGAGCACCGCCATGCGCAGGTTGGAGTGGCCCATCAGGCTGGCGATATTCGGCCCCAGCGGCAGCGTTTCCAGGTGCTCGTAGTATTGTCCCGGCGTGCGCCAGTTGACCCGCCCACCGAGCCACTTGGCCAGCGTCTCGCGCGGCAGGTTTTCCACCCGCGCAAACAGGTCGATCATGTCCTCGGCGTCACCGATGGCCAGCGACAGCGAGCAGTTGCCGAAGATCAGGCTGGTCACGCCGTGCTGCAGCGACTCCAGCAAACCGGGGGCCACTTCCACCTCGGCATCGTAATGGGTGTGGATGTCGATGGCGCCGGGCATCACCCACTGGCCGGCGGCGTCGATCTCGCGACGGCCACGGGCACTGGATTGCGCTTCGATCTTCAGCACCTTGCCCTGTTCGATCAGTACATCGGCGTTACGCGACGGCGCCCCGGAGCCATCGAAAACCCGTCCGTTGCGAATGATCAGATCTACTTCCAAGGTGTATCTCCAGATAGCCGGCGTGTCGTGTAATTGAACCCGTCAACGCCCGGACGTCAACGTGACGCGCGTGATTTGGCGGATTAACGGCCATTTATGGCCAGCCAGACAAACCGGCAGAAAATTCTGCAGCCGGGCTGGTGTACCTGAGCCTGCTTTGTGCGGAAAACCCCGTGTCTGAGCGCGCTAAGTTGACGGCTGCACTTGTGGCTACCTTACTCCTACCCCTCAAGCCACCCTCCTCCGCCCGTCGCCCTGGTGAACAAGTCATGACCTCCTATCTGCTCTGCAGCTCGCCGATTCACGGCCATATCGTGCCCATGCTGGCGATTGCCAGATACCTGGTCGGCTGTGGACACCAGGTCAGCCTGCTCAGTGGCTCGCGCTTTCACGCGACCATCGCGCAAACCGGTGCCACGCCCCTGAGCCTCGATGGCCGGGCCGACTACGATGACCGCACCTATATCGATGAACTGCCCGAGCGACACCAACACAAAGGCATTGGCAAGATTCGCTATGACTTGGTAACCGTCTTTGTCCTGCCACTTCCCGACCAGTACCGGGCGCTGCAGCGGGCAATTAACACCATCCAGCCGGATATCGTGGTCGGCGAAACGGCCTTTATGGGCTTACTGGCGTTACTGCGCACCAGCCCTTTGCAGCGACCAGCGGTGGCCACTGTCGGTGTGCTGCCGCTAGCACAGATGAGTCGCGACGCCGCACCTTTTGGCCTCGGCCTGGCGCCGCTGGCCAACCCGCTGGGGCGCTTGCGCAACCGGCTGTTGAACAGCCTGGTGCAGCAGCTCATCTTTCGCAGCACCCAGGATCTGGCCAATCAACTACTCGGTGAGCTGGGCGCGCCGGCACTGGATGCCTTTCTGTTCGATTACGCTTCACGCGGCCCCGATCTGTTCCTGCAGCTGTGCGCCGCCGAATTCGAATACCCGCGCTCCGACCTCTCGGCCAACCTGCGCTTTGTCGGCCCGGTCTTGCCAGCGGCCAGCGCCCATGCCGAGGTGCCGCCCTGGTGGGGCGAGCTGGAGGCAGCCGATTGCCCGGTGGTGCATGTCACCCAGGGCACCATCGACAACAAGGACATGGGCCGGCTGATCCGCCCGGCGCTGGACGCACTGGCCGGGCACAAGCTGCTGCTGGTGGTGTCCACCGGCGGCCGGCCGCTTGCCGAACTCGGCCCGCTGCCGGCCAACGTGCGTGCCGCCGAATTCCTGCCCTATGACCGGCTGATGCCGCTGACCGATCTGTTCATCACCAACGCCGGTTACGGTGGCGTCCAGTTTGCCCTGAGCCACGGCGTACCGATCATCGCCGCCGGCGACAGCGAAGACAAAGTCGAGGTTTGCGCACGGGTGGCCTGGTCCGGCGTGGGACTGAACCTGAAGAGCGGTACGCCAACCGTCGCGGCGATTGCCCGCGCCGTCGAGCAGGTTCTGGCTGAGCCGGCCTACCGTACCCGCGCGCGGGCACTGGCCACAGCGATCCGCAGCCATGACACCCTGCAAGAGATCGAGCGTGAACTCGAACAGCTGATCGCCAGCCGCGTTTGAGTTCTTCTGCTTAGCCATCCCGTTGTAGGGTGGGCTTCAGCCCACCGCAGACCGGCACTTATCGAGCTGGTGGGCTGAAGCCCACCCTACGCCGGCTATTCGGCCAGCGCCTGCTGCACTTCTTCGGCCCAGGCCAGCCAGGCCTGTTCGCCGAGAATGCCACGGCGCAGGGTCAGGTACGGCAGACGCCAGGCACCGCGCTGCTCTGCCGGCAGGGCCAGGTAACTGCGCTCGATCTCCAGCAGACTGTCCAGCGCCTTTGCATGCAGCTGGCGGTGCCGCTGCAGCTCTTCACGCAGGTTGTCGAGGCTGGTGTGGTTGCCGCCGTAGAGCTTGACCAGCAGTGCATCGTTGGTGCGCACCGGCTGCACCGGATCGGCCAGCCAGCGCTGCAGTTCGGCATGCCCGGCAGGCGTCAGACGGTAGTTCTTCTTGTCCGGCCGGCTGTCCTGGGCCTGCTCCTCGAAGCTCAGCCAGCCGGCCTCGCTGAGCTTTTTCAGCTCCTGATAGACCTGCTGGTGCTTGGCATTCCAGAACCAGCCCAGACCACTGTTGAAGCGCTTGACCAGGTCATAGCCGCTGCCGGGCTGGCTTTCCAGCAGGATCAGAATGGCGTGCTTGAGGGACATGAAAACCACCGCGGCGAAAGTCAGCGCCAGTATAACCATTATGCAAATAGTTGCATTAGTCGATCAGCCAAGGCAGTATGCAAAACATTGCATATCCAGCTTCGGAGAAATCCATGAAACGCACAGGTACCCGCTTTCGTCCGCGTCTGGCACAGGCCAACTACGACGCCATCATCATCGGCTCCGGCATCGGCGGCCTGACCGCCGCCGCCCTGCTGGCCCGGCTGGGCAAGCGCGTCTGCGTGCTGGAGCAGCACTACACCGCCGGCGGCTACACCCATGCCTACGAGAATCAGGGCTACGAGTGGGATGTCGGCGTGCATTACATCGGCGAGGTGCACAAGCCGTGGAGCGTGCTGCGCCGGGTGTTCGACGTGATATCCGACAACCAGCTGCAGTGGGAGCCGATGGACGATCACTTCGACCGCATCATTCTCGGCGACCTGACTTTCGATTACGTGGCCGGCCGCGAACAGCTGGCGGCGGCGCTGAAGCAGCAGTTCCCCGCCGAAGCCACAGCCATCGACAGCTATATCCAGCTGCTCGCCGATGTCAGCGCCAAAGTACCGAAGTTCTTCGCCGCCCAGGCCATGCCGCGCC
This sequence comes from Pseudomonas pohangensis, assembly GCF_900105995.1. Classification (NCBI taxonomy): domain Bacteria; kingdom Pseudomonadati; phylum Pseudomonadota; class Gammaproteobacteria; order Pseudomonadales; family Pseudomonadaceae; genus Pseudomonas; species Pseudomonas pohangensis. The sequence goes on from NZ_LT629785.1 coordinate 3,497,209, forward strand.
GCCTCGGCATGCTCTACAGCAAGCTGCGCCGCCGGCTGCTGCCGGACTACTTCTTCAAGACCACCCGTGAAGTACTCGAAGGCCTGACCGGCAACCAGCAGCTGATCGGCGTACTCACCGGCCAGTGGGGCGACTACGGTCTGCCGCCGGCCCAGTCGGCGTTTGTCATGCATGCGATGGTGGCCAAGCATTATCTGGCCGGCGGCAGTTACCCGGTGGGTGGCGCCGCGCAAATGGCCGCAACCATCATTCCGGTGATCGAGGCCGCCGGTGGCAACGTGTTCACCTATGCCGGGGTGCGCGAAATCCTCATCGAGAACGGCCGCGCCGTGGGTGTGCGTCTGCACAAGGATGATGTCGAGTTGCGCGCGCCGCAGATTGTCAGCAGCGCCGGCCTGATCCCCACCTACACCCGTCTGATTCCACGCCAGATTGCCGAGGCCAGGGGCCTGCTGGCACCGCTGCAGAAGGTCGAACTGTCGGCCGCCAGCCTGTGCCTGTATGCCGGCTTCAAGGGCACGGCGGCCGAACTGGGTTTGCCCAAGACCAACTACTGGGTGTATCCGGGCGCCGACCACGACAGCAACAACATCCGCTTCCAGACCGGCGCTACCGAACAGATGCCGATGATCTACATCTCCTTCCCGTCGGCCAAGGACCCGTCCTGGGACAGCCGCTACCCGGGCAAGGCCACCGTGGAAATCGTCGCGCCGACCCTGCCGAGCCTGTTCGCCCAATGGAAAGGCAGCACCTGGGGCAAGCGCGGTGCCGAGTACGATGCACTCAAGGCCAAGCTCACCGCAGAACTGCTGGAAACCCTCTATCGCTTCCATCCGCAACTGCGCGATGCGCTGGATTTCTGTGAACTGGGCACACCGCTGTCGACCGAATGGTTCCAGTGGAACGAACAGGGCGAGATCTATGGCATCGACCACACGGTCGAGCGTTTCGACCAGCACTGGATTCACAGCCAGACGCCGATCAAGGGCCTGTATCTGACCGGCGCCGACACCCTCACCGCCGGTGTCGGCGGCGCGCTGATGGGCGGCGTGATGACCGCCACCTGCATGCTCGGCTGGCAGGGTTACAAGGTTGGCAAGCTGCTGAAAAACTGGAACCCGCAAAGCGCCGGCAACCCTGCGGGCAACAGCGCGACGGCCTGAAGCGCAAGGCCAAGCCGGATAGTTCCCATGCTCTGCGTGGGAACCCGGCGGTTACGCCAGCGACTGTTGTCCCGCCCGCCTGCTAATCTGCGGCAACACTTTCTGCAGGGAATCAGCCATGGCCGTAGCAAAAAACACCCTCATCAGCCTGGTGCTGGTTGCCGGCGGTCTGATCTGGCTGAAAGTCGCGCCGCCGGAATTGCTGCGCGTGGGCGCCAATTACTCGGCAAAGATGGTCTGCTCGAACGTGTTTCTGGCCGGCCGCGATGCCGATCAGGTCATGCGTGATGATGTGCAGGCGCCGGGCAATCCGTTGATGCGGCTGATGTGGGTCACGGTGGACCGCGAACAGAACAGCGTACGCGGTGGGCTGTTCGGCTTTATCGGCAATGGTCTGGCGCTGCATCGTCCCGGCACCGGCTGCGCCACGGTGCCCGATGGTGATCTGGCCCGCGCCGCCCGCGTGGTCAGCCAGCGCCCGCTGCCGGCCGAGCCGCCCGCCGATCAGCCATGGCCCGCCGGCAGTGCGGCACAAACCCTGCCGGCGCTGCAGGCACTGGTCGAAAGTGCGCAGCTGGCCGGCCCCGGCATGCGCGCGATTGCGGTGATCCACAACGGCAAGCTGGTGGCGCAAAGCTATGGCCCGGGCTTTTCCCAAAGCACACCACTGCTCGGCTGGTCGATGACCAAATCGGTAACCGCCGCACTGGTCGGCCTGCAAATTGCCGATGGCACACTGCGCATGAGCCAAGCCGGTTTCTGGCCAAAGGATTCCGGCGGCCGCGAGGCGATCAAGCTGGGCAACCTGATGGCGATGGACGATGGCCTGGAGTTCAACGAAGGCTACGGTGATGTTTCCGATGTCACCCGTATGCTCTATCTCGAGCCGGACATGGCCGCCTACATGCAGGCGCGGCCGCTGGCGCACCAGCCCGGGACTTTCTGGAACTACTCCAGCGGTACCACGGTGATGCTCTCCCATCTGTGGCAGCAGGCCGCCGGCAAGCAGTCCCTCGAGCTGCCCTACAGCCGTCTGTTCGTGCCGCTGGGCATGCGCAGCGCGATCATCGAAGCCGATGCCCGCGGCACCCTGGTCGGCTCCAGCTACATGTACGCCACCGCCCAGGACTGGGCGCGCTACGGCCAGTTCCTGCTGCAGGATGGCGTATGGAACGGCCAGCGCCTGCTGCCCGAAGGTTTCGTGCAGAACATCAGCAGCCCGTCGGTGGCTTCGCGCGGCGAATATGCCAGGGGCCAGTTTTGGCGCTGGGGCCCGCAGGGGGCAACCCCTGAGGGAGAAAATCCGGACACCGCCTTCGACATTCCGGCCGATACCTTCTGGATGCGCGGGCATGACGGCCAGACAGTCGCCATAGTGCCGTCGCAGCAACTGGTGGTGGTCCGTCTGGGGCTGACCCCGCAAAGCCTGCTCTACCAGTCCCAGGGCCTGCTCGCCGCGGTGCTCAAGGCGCTGCACTGAGCTGCCGGCAACTGGCATCCCCTGCGGCCAATCCACACCGGCATGCCACGGCGCAGGCTGCATTGCCGGCTGGACACTCTATAGTCAGTGGATTCGGAACCATCAAGGAGCACGCTTGTGCCATCGCGCCGCATTCCCTTTTCCGTGCACATCTCCTACCTGTTCATCGGCCTGCTGGCGGTGTTCGCGATCATCCTCAACGCCTTCCAGTTCAGCGAAACCAGCCGATTGATCACCACCGAGGTCGGTCATCGCTTCGAGCTGATCGGCGAACGGGCCACCGAGGATATCCAGCACACCTTCAGCGGCGCCGCGCTGAGCTCGGCCCTGCTGGCCAAGCAGCGCCTAATGCGCGCCACCTCGCTGGCACAACGCCTGGAAAGCCTGCCCTGGCTGGCCACGGCGCTGCAGGCACAAGCCAATGCCAACTCCATGTACATGGGCTACGAAACCGGCGACTTCTTCCTGCTGCGGCCCTGGCATGACGACCCGCAGTTGCAGGCGCTGTTCAATGCGCCACCCGGCACCGGCTGGATGGTGCAGAGCATTCAGGTGGTGGATGGCCAGGCACTGGGCGAGCACCTGTTCTTCACCACCGACCTGCAGCTGATCGAGCGCCGCGTCAAACCCGACTATCACTATGACCCGCGCACCCGTGACTGGTATACGCAAGCGCTGGCCACCGATGGCTTGTACGTGCAGCCTCCCTACGTGTTTTCCAGTACCGGCGAGGTCGGCAGTACCTTCGCTACCGAAACCGACAATGGCCTGGCCGTGGCCGGCGTCGACATCACCCTGCGCTCGGTCAACCACATACTGCGCAAGAATGTGGTGACGCCGAGTACCCGGCTGGTGCTGCTCAATGACAAAGGCGAAGTGCTCAGCTCCGAACGTGGTCCGGTCGAGATGGTGCCGGTCGAAAATGCCCGGGGCCGGCTACCGACACTCAACGACCTCGACCTGCCCATACTGAGAAAGCTGGTCAGCGATACGCCGCCGGGCACCACCGCGATCATGCACATAGAGGATGTTGAGGGCGATAACTGGGAAGGCGGTGCCTTTCCCCTGAAGATGGCCGACAGCACCCTGACCCTGTGGATCGCGGCACCCCATGCCGAGTTGCTGGCCAGTGCCTACGCCAGTCTGAAACAGAGCCTCTACATCGTCATCGCGCTGTTTCTGCTCGGTATTCTCGCCGCCCTTGCCCTCTCGCGGCTGGCCTCCAGGCCATTGGCCGCGCTGACCCACGAGGCCGGCAAGATCGAGCGCTTCGACTTCGAGGAGCCGCTCGATGTCGAGTCACAGATCGCCGAGGTGGTCGATCTGGCGCACGCCATGGGCAACATGAAGAGCACCATCAAGCGCTTCCTGCAGCTGTCCACCGCACTGGCCAGTGAAAGCAACTTCAACAGTCTGCTGGCCCGCCTGCTCAGTGAAATGCAGTCGGTCACCAATGCCGATGCCAGCCTGATCTATCTGGCCGATGGCGATGCCCGTCATCTGGATCTGGCGCGGGTGCGGCAGGGCAACAATCTGCTCGATGGCCATGGCCAGCAGCTGCTGGACACCCGTGCCGATAGCACGCATCCACTGATACAGGCACTGGACGAAGGAGTGCCGCCGCGCGAGTTGACGACCCACGAGTTGCAGAGCTACTTCCCGGCGCTGACCGAGGTGGCCCACAGCCTGAGCCTCTGGGTGCTGCCCCTGCACAACCGCGCCGGTGAACTGCTCGGCGTTCTGGCGCTGCTGGTCGACCAGAGCCGCAATCCGCTGAGCACGGAGCTGATGGCCTTTGTCAGGACACTCTCGACCACTGCCGCCGTGGCGCTGAATACCCAGCGCCTGATCGAGGAACAGAAGATCCTGCTGGAGTCCTTCATCCAGCTGATTGCCGGCGCCATCGATGCCAAGAGCCCCTATACCGGCGGCCATTGCCAGCGGGTGCCGGAGCTGACCAAGATGCTTGCCCGCGCCGCCTGCGCCGAACAACAGGGGCCGTTCGCCAGCTTCAGCCTCGACGACAACCAGTGGGAAGAGCTGCATATTGCCGCCTGGCTGCACGATTGCGGCAAAGTCACCACCCCCGAATACGTGGTCGACAAGGCGACCAAACTGGAAACCCTCTACGACCGCATCCACGAAGTGCGCATGCGCTTTGAAGTGCTCAAGCGCGATGCCGAAATCGCCTGCCTGAAGGCCATCGCCGCCGGAGGCGATGCCGATGCCCTGCACAACGCGCTGCGCCAGCAACTGCACCAGCTGGATGACGATTTCGCCTTTGTCGCCCGCTGCAACGAGGGCGGCGAGTTCATGGCGACGGAACATGTCGAACGCATGCGTGGCATCGCCAGCCTGAGCTGGCAACGCACCCTCTCCGACCGTCTGGGGATTTCCTACGAGGAGCGCCAGCGCAAGGAACGCAACCCGGAAGCCGCACTACCGGTTAGCGAAGCATTGCTGGCCGACAAGCCCGAACACCTGTTCCTGCGCGGCCCGCGTGACCAGCTGGCGGAGAACAATCCGTGGGGCTTCAAGGTGCGCGTGCCGGAGTATCTGTACAACCGTGGCGAACTCTACAACCTCTGTGTGGCGCGCGGCACGCTGTCCGAGGAGGAACGCTACAAGATCAACGAGCACATCATCCAGACCATCATCATGCTGGAGAAACTGCCGTTCCCGCGGCACCTGCGCAGGGTGCCGGAAATCGCCGGCGGCCACCACGAGAAGATGGATGGCAACGGTTACCCCAGACGCCTGACCGGTGAACAGATGAGCCTGCCGGCGCGGATGATGGCCATCGCCGACATTTTCGAGGCGCTGACTGCCGTCGATCGCCCGTACAAGAAAGGCAAGACCCTTTCCGATGCGATCAGGATCATGGGCCTGATGCAGCAGGAGCAACACATTGACGGCGAACTGTTTGCCCTGTTCCTGCGCTCGGGGGTGTATCTGGAGTACGCAGCGCGCTACATGCCTGCGGCGCTGATCGACGAGGTGGATATCCGTCCGTATCTGGCCTGAAATGCAAACGGCGCCTGCCCGGCGCCGTTTGCATGAGTGCAGCCTGAAGCCGCCTTAGCGAATCCCGGCGCCTGCCAGCGATTGCGGTGACCACTGCGCCTTGGACAGCGGCTTGATCAGCTTGATGCCACCGAACGGGCCGAAGATACCCGAGACGTTGTAACGCCCGGCAATCAGGTCGTAGATCACGCTGTTGGCGGCGCCGGTGCGGTTATACCAGTCCACGCTGCCATGGGCGAAACCGCCACGGTAGAGCTCGTCGTTGCCGTCATACTCGTCGGATGCCACGGCACGCCAGCTATCCTCGTCGAGATAGAAGGTGCGCGTTTTGTAGATGTGCCGCTTGCCCGGTTTCAGCGTCGCTTCCACTACCCAGACGCGGTGCAGTTCCCAGCGCAGGAAATCCGGATTCAGGTGATTGGCGGTAACGTACTTGGCCGGCTCCTTTTCGTAGTTCAGCTTGTAGTTGTTGTAGGGAATGATCATTTCCTTCTTGCCGATCAGCTTGAAGTCGAAGCGATCCATGGCGCCGTTGAAGATGCCGACATCGTCATAGGTGCTGCTGCCCGCCGTTCCCGGGTTGGGCGTGTCGTAGGCGATATCCGGCGCCAGCTTGACCCGCCGCTGACCCGGCAGGTACTGCCAGGCGCGGCGCGGCTGCACCAGCGGATTGACCGCATCCTGGCCCATGATTGCTTCACCGGCACGGCGTGCCGGCTCGTTGTACTTGACCTTGATCCGCCCGTAGACATCCGAAGGCCCGACCACCTTGTTGATATTTTCCGTAGTGGCCAGCGGCGAGCCGCCCCATACCTCGCCACTGGTGGCCAGGATCGGTGTGCCGTCGGAGGCCATGTTCCACGACTCATAACGGGTATTGAACTCGTGATCGAGCAGACCGGGCACACCGAACAGGTGGTTCCACATGGCCTCATAACCGGTTTGCGGAATCGGGAAGGCAACGCCGGGCACGGCATTTTCCAGCGCCAGGCCGCCCTCACCGGTGCGGGCGTTGGTCGCGTTGATCCTGGCGTTCTTTATCTGGTGCTCGGCCAGTGGCACGCTGCGGTGAGTCGGGTAAACATCGACCCGGTAGCTCGGATAGCGCCGCAGCAGTTCGTAGGTCACTGCGGTCAGCTGGTCCTTGTACTGGTCGCGGTTCTGCCCGGTAATCACCAGCAGCGGTTTTTCTCCGGCAAACGGGTCCGGCAGCATGCTATCGCCGGGGGTGTAGCCGGGTGGCGTCAGATCCTGGGGCAGGCCGCCGGTATAGGGCGGTATCGTACCCGCAGCATTCCCGGCCATCTCTGCACCGATCGGCGTCAGCGTGGTGCCGAGCTGGGCCGCCTGTTCCGGAGTGACTGCTGCCTGGGCAAAACCACTGGCGAGCAGCATGACGGCAGCGGCCAGCATTTGTCTGGCAGGCGCATGTCCGACCGTTTCAGGCTGGCGGCATTTATTGAATTTATTGGCCACGGATGAAAGTCCTCGGGAGATCTGTTGGGTGAAGTGTTGCGAGCCACATAAAGGCATTAGCGGTGCCACAATACCTTAATCGGGCAATTTCGCCAGCGCCTGATGAGCGCCGGCGTTTGCTGAATAATGACGGATAAATCCGCCCATTACACCGTCGCGATGGTAACTGACCGGTGCCGGAAATAGCGCTCGACCACCAGCAGCATGGCCAGACCGAGCAGACCGGCCAGCACGAACAATGCCGGATAACCCAGGGTCTGTGCCAGCCAGCCGCTACTGGCACCGACCAGCCCGGCGAGCAGCAGTTGTACGCTGGCCTGCAGGGTGAAATCCGCGCCTTCGTGCTCGGCCCGGCAATGGCTCATCATCACGGCAAACAGCGCCACCGTGGACATGCCATCGGCCACCTGTTCGAACAGGCTGATGGCATAGACCAGCGGAACATCCGCGCCCGCCCCGACCAGCGCCGCCATACCGGCAATGCCGACCGCCTGCAGTGCGCCGAAGCCCAGCAACGAGCGTCGCGCACCCAGATGCGCATACAGCAGGCCGCCAAGCAGGGCACCGCCGATGCCGGCGAGACTGGTGATCAGGGTCAGCTGACCGAGTGCCGCATTGCTCCAGCCCTGATCGACCAGCAGCGGCTTGATCATCGGCGAACCCAGCGCATCGCCGAGCTTGAAGGTCAGCACCACGGCGAGCCAGGTCGCCATGCCGGGCAGCGCCAGCAGGCCGCGATAGTGCCTCAGCAACAACCCCGGGCCCCCGCTACGTTCGGCCAGTTCGTCGTGCCGCGGCAACAGGCGGTTTTCCCGAAAGCGCCAGACCGGCAGGGTCAGCAGCAACAACAGCATGGCGACGATTCCCAGGCTGAGATTCCAGCCCAGCGCATCGATGGCCAGCAACAGGCCGCTGCCGCTGACGAGCATGCCGATCTTGTAACCGCCCACCTGCAGGCTGTTGCCCAGCCCGCGCCAGCGCTCCGGCAGCAGGCGCACGGTGAGGCCATCGGTGGCGATGTCCTGGGTCGCTGCGGCCAGATTGACCAGCAGCAACAGACCGAGCAGCAGCCACAATTGACGGCTGAACAGGTCTTCCGGAGAGAGCAACGCCAGCGCACCGATAACCAGAGTAATACCGGCCTGCAGCGGCAGAATCCAGCCACGGTGATGGCCCAGGCGGCGCGAGGCCAGACGGTCGATCCACGGCGCCCACAACACCTTGAGCAGCCACGGCAGCGCCAGCAATTTGAGCAGGCCGATCAGCGCCAGATCGACGCCGTGCTGGCGTAACAGCACCGGCAGCGCATGGGCCATCAGCCCGGCCGGCAGCCCCTGCGCACAATACAGCGAGGCCAGCAAAAGCAGGGTGGCGCGGCCTGGCGCGGCCGCCTGGGCGGGGTTACTGCTGCGCATCTATCAGGCAGCGGACGCGTTAGCTGCGCTGGCCGGCTGTGGTGCCTGCTGGCAATGCCGGATGATCAGGCCGCTGATAGCCGGCCACAACGCCGGCGGCAGGTCATGGCCCATGTCGTCGATCAGCTTCAGGCGGGCGCCGTGGATATGCACAGCGGTGTCCAGCCCGCCGCTCGGTGGCACCAGGATGTCGCGTTTGCCGTGAATCACCAGCGTCGGTGCCTTGATCTGCCGCAACAGATCGCGGCGCGAACCATGGGCGACGATGGCGCAGGTCTGACGCAGGAAGCCGTCCGGGTAATAGCCGCGGTCGAAACTCTCGCTGAGCATGGCACGCAGGTGGCTGACCTCGCGCAGGTGTTCGGCACTGCCCACGTATTCCGCGGTGGTCGCCATGTGTTCGACCACCTGGTCACGGGTGGCATTGGCCGGTGGTTGCGGGCGCAGGAAGATCTTGCGCAGGTCGCGGAACTCCATGGCCGAGGACTTGCGGTCACCGCTGGTGGACATGATCGAGGTCAGACTGAGCACCCGCTGCGGGTAGCGCGCGGCCAGGGTCTGCACGATCATGCCGCCCATCGAGGCGCCGACGATATGCGCCTGCTGGATACCCAATGCATCGAGCAGGCCGACGCTATCGGCGGTCATGTCATCCAGGGTGTAGGGCGGGCGCTTGAGCTTCCAGCCAAACAGCAGGCTGAGGATCATGCGCAACATGCCCGGCGTCTTGCGCCCCTCGATCTTGCTCGACAGGCCGACATCCCGGTTGTCGAAACGGATCACCCGGAAACCCGCCGCCACCAGCAGCGCGCAGAACGGTTTGGGCCAGGCCAGCAGCTGCATGCCCAGCCCCATCACCAGCAGCAATACCGGTGCGTCCGGCGCACCAAATTCTTCGTATTCGATCTCGATTCCGTTGCTTTTGACTTTGGCCACGTGCTGCTCCCGCGAGGTATTGGCAGAACGATGGATGATACGCGGATCTGCAGAGCGGTTTGCGGATGGAAAAACAAACTGCCAGCCCCACTCGGAAGCCGCATCGGGGTATTTACGGGCCAGCGCATTGGGTCAATTGGCCCGGCCAAAATCCTCCAATAGATCCTGCCGGTGCAACGTCTGCACCCGCTGTAAATGCTACTGCAATGGAGACACCAGCTTTTTTGGCAGCATGGTTATGCGGTCTTTTTGCCCATTGCCATCGCGAATCAAAATCTCGAACCAGGCAAACTCGACATCCTTGACCCGTAAGCGCAACACTTCCATCAAACGCATACCCGAGCCATACAGCAGGCTCGCCACCAGCCACAAGGTGCCATCAAGTTGTGCCAGCACCTGGCCCACCTCGTCCTGCTTCAATACCACCGGTAAACGTTGCGGTCGCCGCGCGCGGCTAACCCCATCCAGCCACGGCAACTCAATTAACAAGACCTTCTTGTACAGAAACAAAATGGCCGAGAGCGCCTGATTTTGCGTGGAGGCCGACACATCACGCCGCACCGCCAGATCACTCAAAAATGCCTCGCCCTCTGCAGCGCCCATCTCCAGTGGCTGGCGATACTTATGGAAGCGAATAAAGCGCTTTACCCACTCGATATAGACAGTTTCGGTATGAATCGAATAGTGTCGCAAACGGAACTGCTCGCGCACCTGATCGAGCAGCTTGGGCTTGTCGTCCATGTCGTTTTCTCTCCCTGATTGAAGTCGCATTTCCCTATGCGAACTTCAGCGTAGACAAGGAGTTACGGATGAACAAGGAACGTTATCAGACACAAATGGCGGTAAACATTACGCCACTTGTGTCGTCTACTTATAGTTATGAAGCTTTCAGCCCGAGAGACAAGCAATGAGTTTGACACTAAGCAAGTTCTTTTTTGATATTCCAATTTACACACCGGTGAAAATTGGAGATGACAGCCAGGATACCTTCAGGAAAATTATTGACTATCACAACAAGGAAGAGTTCGACGGGTATAACCCCTGGAAGCAGGTCGAATCCACTTTTGTTGTAACCACTGACTTAATCCCTACTGGCGAGTCTTTCGTAAGAGATGGCGGCTACGGGATCGTGCGAATAAAATGCAAAAGAACTGATGACCAATTCAGATATTACATACTATGGGACCCCAATACGAACCACCTAACAAAAGTAGGCCAGCACCCCTCCATTGCAGATTTTCACATTTCAGAAATAAAGCAATATAAAAAACTCTTATCTCACGAAAAACTAAAGGAATTTACCCGCGCAATTGGGCTGGCTGCAAATGGCGTTGGTATAGGTTCATTTGTGTATTTAAGAAGAATTTTCGAGCACTTGATATTTGAGGCTTACCAACAATGCTTGGCCGATGGAGTCGTGACAGAAGAACAATATAATCGATCAAGAATGGATCAGAAAATTGAGCTTCTATCTACGCATTTACCTCGCTTCTTGGTTGAGAACAAATCCATCTACTCTATCTTAAGCTTAGGTATACACGAGCTAGATGAGAACACATGCCTGGCTCATTTCGACACGTTACGCGTAGGCATTGAGATAATTCTTGACGAGAAGCTTGATGACTTGAAGAAGAAGGAAAAAATCGAAGAGGCAAAAAAGAAACTTGGGCAGTTACATAGTGCAACATCGACCTCATAACAATTGGCTCAAGCCGTTCGCTCCGCTCACTTGGGACGTCCGTAAGCTGCGCTTCCGGCCGCCCTTAGCCAAACGTTAGGCTACTCCTGGAATGAGCGCAGACCAAGAAATACGAAACCTCATTTAGAACAACACATAGATAATTTAAGGAAAATGAGAATGCTAGGTTTTATTAAAAAATATAAATACATAATTATTTTTTTCTTTGGATCTATATTGTTCTTATGCGGACTAGTATTTATTGATGCTAGCAACCAAATGCGAAGAGCGGAATTAGCGACTGCAAGCTATCAGAAATGGGCGAATAGTTCCGATGGCATTACGTTGCGCCGATTGCAAAGGGATATTGATCGACAAAATAGAAGTAACAGCATTAATTGTTATTTAGAAAATTACGGCCCCGACTACGATCCAACATTGGACTGCCCTGAAAATTTGAAACCAAGGTCAGAGTTAACACCACCGACCGCTTGGGTCTACCCTTCAATTTGGTATTACTCTTTACCTCAAAGAATATTTGGTAATGATTTAAGTAAGGTAATTCACATAGAGCACATGAAAGCCATCGAGTATTGGGAAACCAGAGGAACAAAATGGTAACAAATAAAAGCCTAACAACTGGCTCACTGGGTCGGGCTAAAGCCCGCCCCTTAACCAAACGTTAGATGCTTTGGCCCACCATCCATCAGCGTACGCTTGCCCCGATGAATACCATGTAATACATTGCATTCAAACGTATGGAGGGCATCCCAATGAGCGTCACAACCGTCCGGCTACAACCTGTACTCGAAGAAAATCTTGGAGCCATGGCCGAAAAGCTTCATCGGAGTAAAAGCTGGATTATTAATCAAGCACTTAGAGAATTTTTCGAGCGCCAGACATTAGAGCAAAGCCGTTGGCAGGAAACGCTGCAAGCAATGGAGTCCGTAGCACAAGGCAAGGTTGTGTCCGGTGAAGCAGTGAACACCTGGCTCCAAAGCTGGGGCAGCTCCAATGAACTGCCACCACCGAAGGCGGGCCAATGAAACTGGTCTATTCAGAAGAGTCCGTGGCAGATTTGGTTCGTCTTCGGGCATTCATTGCTGAAAAAGATCCCCTTGCCGCAGCACGCGTAGCAGCAGAGCTTATTGCACGCATCGAAAATCTTCGCCTATTCCCAACAATGGGCCGTGCAGTCGAATTAGCTCCAGACCCAAAAGCAATTCGTGACGCAATATTCGGGAAATACGTAATTCGGTATGCAACTCATACCGAAACTATCGTGATTCTGCGTATATGGCACCACTATGAAGACCGCACGCAAAACACCTAACTACTGGTTCAAACCCTTCGCTTCGCTCACTGGATCGAGCTAAAGCCCGTCCCTTAGCCAAACGTTATGTGTAAGCGACATGACGAAGCCTGAGGCATTGGAAACATCAGGCGGTCAATGGCCGAGGTGGGGCAACTAATATGCCGGGGATGCCGGAGAGCTGACTGCGATCAATGCACGCCGCCGGGAGCGGCAGGTAAAATCCCGCTCCGTTTTTTGCCTCCGCTCCGAGCTTATTGCCATGCCTGCCCCGTTCAAACCCGAGCTGCTGTCCCCCGCCGGCACCCTGAAGAACATGCGTTACGCCTTCGCCTACGGTGCCGATGCGGTGTATGCCGGGCAGCCGCGTTACAGCCTGCGGGTGCGCAACAACGAGTTCGACCACGCCAACCTGGCGCTGGGGATCAACGAGGCCCACGCCCAAGGCAAGCAGTTCTATGTGGTGGTCAACATTGCGCCGCACAACGCCAAGTTGAAGAGCTTTCTCAAGGACCTGGAACCGGTGGTGGCGATGGGCCCGGATGCGCTGATCATGTCCGACCCGGGGCTGATCATGCTGGTGCGCCAGCACTTTCCGCAGATGAACATTCATCTGTCAGTACAGGCCAACGCGGTGAACTGGGCCAGTGTCGAGTTCTGGCACCAGCAGGGCCTGAGCCGCGCCATCCTCTCGCGCGAGCTGTCGCTGGAGGAGATCGGCGAAATCCGCGAGAAAGTGCCGGGCATGGAGCTGGAAGTCTTCGTCCATGGTGCGCTGTGCATGGCCTATTCCGGGCGCTGCCTGCTGTCCGGCTACATCAACCGGCGCGACCCCAATCAGGGCACCTGTACCAACGCCTGCCGCTGGGAATACAAGACCCATGAGGCGAAAGAGAACGAAGTCGGCGACATCGTGCATGTCTATGAGCCGATCGCCGCACAGCAAGTGGAGCCGACCCTCGGTGTCGGCGCGCCGAGCAACCAGGTGTTCTTGCTGGAAGACGGCACGCGCCCCGGCGAATACATGTCCGCCTACGAGGACGAGCACGGCACCTACATCATGAACTCCAAGGATCTGCGCGCCGTGCAGCACGTCGAGCGGCTGGTGCAGATGGGCGTGCACTCGCTGAAGATCGAGGGCCGCACCAAGTCGCACTTCTATTGCGCACGGACCGCCCAGGTCTACCGCAAGGCGATCGACGATGCCGTGGCCGGCCGGCCGTTCGATAGGAGTCTGATGGACAACCTCGAATCACTGGCGCATCGCGGCTACACCGAAGGCTTCCTGCGCCGCCATGTGCACGACGAGTACCAGAACTATCAGCGCGGCAACTCGCTGTCGGAGCGCCAGCAGTTTGTCGGCGAACTGACCGGCGAACGCCGTGGCGAACTGGCCGAAGTGCGGGTGAAGAACCGCTTCGCCGTCGGTGACCGGCTGGAGCTGATGACCCCGCAGGGCAATGTGCACTTCACGCTGGATGCGCTGGAGAAGGCTACTGGCGAAGCAACTTCGGTAGCACCGGGCGATGGTCACGTGCTCTACCTGCCGCTGCCCGCCGACATCGACCCGCGCCATGCACTGCTGATGCGGCATCTGTAAAGCCAAGCGCTCCGGCTGGCCGGCAGTGCGACCGTCTCAGCCGAAGAAACGGCGCACAGCCTGACTCACCCAGCTCTTGTGGGCCTCGGCACCCTTGCCGATGATGTTCTGCTTCACCAGCGCGCTGTAACTCACATCGTCGTTGGCGATATGCACGAGCAACCATTGCAGGAGGACTTCGGACAGCTGTTCGATCACCGCATCCCCCTGGTCAAAACGCTGCTGGATGGCGGTTATCTGGCGGGTGAAGGTTTCGTGGGAAAGCCGGTGAACATCGACATCCTGATAGCCAGCCTCTTCCATCAAGGCTTCTTCAAAAGCAAAGTGCGAAAAGGTGTAGTCAATCAGGTTGTCGAACACTTCCTTCACCGCTTCACGGGGCGCAGCAAGGCTGCTGATGCGGTCAAGCTCGTTGATGTATTCGACTATTCGCTGGTGCTGGTTGTCGATGACGCCGATGCCGATTTCGTATTGCTTGCCCCAGACAATTTTCATTTTGACTCCTGCGCTCGGAGAACCCTGTAGCGGGTCTGGTCTTATTTGAACAGGCGGCTGAAAAAACCACCCTTGCGGGCCTTGACCCGCTCGGTGGCGGCTTCCATGTTTTCGATGACGATGGCCGAATAGTCCTTGTCATCCCGCTTGATATGGTTGACCAGCCACGCCTTGAGCACATGCAGCAGCTCTTCGGTAACATCCTCGCCGGCCTTGGTCCGCTGCTGGAAGGCATCCACGCGCTTGGTAAACAGCTGATGCACCTTCTTGTGTGCCTTGATGAAGGGATAGCCCGCCTCCTCCATCAGCGTTTCCTCAAAGGCAAAGTGGGACAGCGTGTAATCGACCAGCTCGTCCAGCACCTCGGCGAGCTCGGCGGCACTGGCGGTCTGTCGGGAGTGATCGACCTGATTGATGTAGTCGACAATGCGCTGATGCTGGCTATCAATCACCGATATCCCCAACTCCAGGTCGGGAGTCCACAATAAAGTCATGCCGTTACTCTCCATTGGATGCAGATTTGGCGGCGAGACTAACAAGCAGTGCAGTTACCCATATAGACACAGGTCAAGGGCGGGAAAATTAATCTGTGCCCTTTTCAGTCGCCGAAGATCCGGTTGGAACGATTGACCTCTGCCTTGCCGGTATCTTCCAGCAGTGCCTTGTTGCCCAGGGCAAGATTGCGCGTTGCATCCGCACCCGACTGCAGCACATCGGTACGCGCGGCCTGCTCGTTCAAGTCGGCATCGATGTAGTCATCGGTTCGCTCGGTAACAGCGCGCCTGGCCTGAAGTTCCAGCTGGCGGGATTCCAGTTCCATTGCCCGCAGCTGGTCTTCATATTTTTCGTCGCGGCTGCGCAGACGTTGCTCTTCAGCCTGCTTCTCCTTGCGCAGTGCGCTTGCCCTGTTGTCGGCAAGGCGCTGTGCTTCCTGTTGCCGGCGTTGCTCGACCCGCCGCTGCTCGGCCAGCCGCGCCTGTTCGGCAGCCGCCTGACGTGCCTGCTCGGCAGCTGCGGCGGCTACTTCCCTTTGATGCTGCTGCTCAAGGGCATGCAACTGGTCAAACTGATTGGCGGCCAGCAGCGGCATACTGGCCAATATGCTGCAAAACCCCAGAATGATGCGATTCATGACGGACCTCAACTGTTGCTGGCTTCAGGGCAGACCGCATTCGGCTGAATGCGCGTCTCGTTGGCACGCGTGGTGACCATCAGGGAAATCTCCCCGGGCTTGAATTCGCAAGCATGACCAACCTGGGTCGAGGTGAAGGTTTGCCCGTTCTCGGAATAGCCGATCAGCACACCCTCAACCAGGGTCTTGTCATTGACCATGGAACCGCCCAGCGCGCCCAGCGCGCCACCGGCAACACCACCGGCGATGGCCGTATCCGTGTTGTGGTTGGCACCCAGCACTGCACCACCGATAACCCCGAGCAGGCCGCCAGCCATAGTCGCCGCTTTCTGGTTGTCCTTGTTACTCAGCACAATCTGCGCCGGCGAGACGGTGATGATCGTGATGGTTCGCGCCGGTTGCTGGGTATTGACCTGACTGGCATCGAACACGTTGGCCTGATACTGCGCACCGGAGGCCTGGCAACCGGCCAGAACCGCCGCAAATGAAAGAGACAGGGTGCGATTGCATAACTTCATGTGAAAACTCCTCTGGCTAAGCGGGCAAACGGATCCGCCAACTGGCAGCAAAGCGGCGGATCTGTTGCGGGGATTTCCGGGCAGCCTGTCCGGCTCGAATGCCGACCTGGAAATTTCCCGATAACATTCACCGCAGCGGAGGTTTTGCTGGTCAGGCAGAAATTCTGCGCATCCCTGTAAAAGCCTTTGACCTTTCACCTGCTTGCCTGCCAGCCTGACTGCTGCTGTCCTGTAGCTATAAGTATCCGTGAGCCGCCGAATCCATTACCAACACCCTTACACCTTTTTACCTGACGGAGCCCCCGTGCCAGCCACCTTCGACTTCACCAGCATTCAGGACCGCCTGGCCTGGTCGGCCAGCAAATGGGAAAAATACCGCGGCCGTGAGGTAATCCCGTTGTGGGTGGCCGATATGGATTTCGCCGCACCGCCGGCGGTGCAGGCGGCGCTGGCCCGGCATGTGGCGCACGGCAATTACGGCTACATGGACGCCCCGCGGGAACTGGCCGCACAACTGGCCGCCGACTACCAGCGCCGCTATGCCTGGGCCATCGAACCGGAGTGGATCGTCTGGTTGCCGGGGCTGGTGATCGGCCTGAATCTGGCGGTGAAAACCTGCTGCACGCCGGGCGCAGCGGCCATTTGCTTTTCGCCGATCTATCCGCCGTTTCTGGCGGCGCCCAAAGCCCAGGGCTGCACGCTGGTCGATGTGCCCCTGCAGCCGCTGAATGCCGCCGAAACCGAATTTGTCATCGATTTTCCAGCGCTCGAGGCCGCGCTCCGTGCCACGCCGGACAGCCGTCTGCTGCTGCTCAGCCATCCGCACAATCCGATCGGCCGCCTGTTCAGCCGAACCGAGCTGGAGCAGCTGGCGGATTTCTGTGTCCGCCATGACCTGTATGTCTGCTCCGACGAAATCCATGCCGACCTGATTCTCGATGGCCAGACGCCGCATCTGCCCTTCGGCAAGCTGCTGGGCGAGTACGCGCCCGAACTGTTGCCGCGCTGCATTACCCTGCACAGCCCGAGCAAGACCTACAACATCGCCGGCCTGACCATCGCCTGGGCAGTGATACCTGATCCGGGGTTGCGCAGAGGTTTTCGTAAAGCCATGCACAAACTGGTGCCCGAGCCTTGCAGCTTCGGCTTCACCGCCCTGCAGGCAATTCTCGCGGACGGCGATGCCTGGCGGCAGGCGTTGCTGGCGCAGCTGCGGGAAAACCGCGACAAGGTGTCTGCCGCGCTGCAGCGCATGGGCCTGGCGCATACCCATCCGGAGGTGACCTACCTGAGCTGGATCGATGCCCGCGCGCTGGCGGCCAGAGTCGGCAATCCGGCGCGCTGGTTCGAGGAGCACGGCGCGGGGCTGTCCGACGGCACCGACTTCGGCCGGCCGGGCTTTCTGCGACTGAATTTCGCCCTGCCACCGCTGTTGCTTGACGAAGCGCTGGCGCGGATGGAGCATGCCATCGCCAGCCTCGGGTAATCTGCTTTGCGTAGGAGCGGGCTTGCCCGCGAATGCTTTCAAGGCAAAACCATCGCGTAACGCAAAACCATCGCGGGCAAGCCCGCTCCTGCATTAAAACCTCCCCTTCGAACCAGCTGGCGCAATGCCAGGCGCATCCGGCGCAGACATATGGCCGCCACATCCCTAGAATGTCGCCATGCATGACGATATCTCCTTTCTGCTCAACGACCTCAACGATGCCCAGCGCCAGGCCGTGGCCGCACCCCTTGGCCGCCAGCTGGTGCTGGCCGGCGCCGGCTCGGGCAAGACCCGCGTGCTGGTGCACCGCATCGCCTGGCTGATCCAGGTCGAACACGCCTCGCTGCACAGCATTCTCTCGGTGACCTTCACCAACAAGGCCGCTGCCGAGATGCGTGTGCGCATCGAACAGCTGCTCGGCATCAGCCCGCAGGGCATGTGGGTCGGCACCTTCCACGGTCTGGCCCATCGCCTGTTGCGTGCGCACTGGCAGGAAGCCGGGCTGGCGGAGAACTTCCAGATCCTCGATTCCGACGACCAGCAGCGGCTGGTCAAGCGGGTAATCCGCGACCTCGGGCTGGACGAGCAACGCTGGCCGGCCAAGCAGGCCCAGTGGTTTATCAACGGGCAGAAGGACGAAGGCCTGCGGCCCAAACATATCCAGCCGGCCGGTGACCTGTTCCTCGCCACCATGCTGAAAATCTACGCCGCATACGAGGCCGCCTGCGCCCGCGCCGGGGTGATCGACTTCGCCGAACTGTTGCTGCGCGCCCTCGATCTGTGGCGCGACAATCCGGGCTTGCTCGAGCATTACCAGCGACGCTTCCGCCATGTACTGGTCGACGAATTCCAGGATACCAACGCCGTGCAGTACGCCTGGCTGCGGCTGCTGGCCAAGGGCGGCGAGAGCCTGATGGTGGTCGGCGATGACGACCAGTCGATCTACGGCTGGCGCGGCGCCAAGATCGAAAACATCCATCAGTACAGCGATGACTTCCCCGATGTGCAGACCATCCGTCTGGAGCAGAACTACCGCTCCACCGCCGGCATCCTCAAGGCCGCCAATGCGCTGATCGCCAATAACCAGGGCCGGCTGGGCAAGGAATTGTGGACCGAGGACGCCGACGGCGAGCCGATCAGTCTGTACGCCGCCTTCAATGAATACGACGAAGCCCGTTATGTGGTCGAATCGGTCATGGATACGTTGCGCAAGGACGGCCTCAAGCGCAGCGAGATCGCCATCCTCTACCGCTCCAACGCGCAGTCGCGGGTGCTTGAAGAAGCCCTGTTGCGGGAGAAGATTCCCTACCGCATCTATGGTGGTCAGCGCTTCTTCGAGCGCGCCGAAATCAAGAACGCCATGGCTTACCTGCGCCTGCTCGACGGCCGTGGCAACGACGCGGCACTGGAGCGGGTGATCAATGTGCCGGCGCGCGGCATCGGCGAGAAAACCGTGGAGAGCATCCGCGTGTTTGCCCGTGAGCATCAGCTATCCCTGTGGGAATCGCTGACACAGATGCTCGCCCTCAAGCTGCTGCCCGGCCGCGCCAGTAGTGCGCTGCAGGGCTTCGTCGAACTGCTGGAACAGCTCAGCGCCAAAGTGCTGCAGATGCCGCTGCATCTGATGACGCAGACGGTGATCGAGCAGAGCGGTCTGCTCACTTTCCACAAGGAAGAGAAAGGCGAAAAGGGTCAGGCCCGTGCGGAAAATCTCGGGGAACTGGTCAGCGCCGCGCGCGCCTTCGAGAACAACAGCGAGGAAGAAGAACTGTCACCGCTGCAGGCGTTCCTCGGCCATGCCTCGCTGGAAGCCGGCGAAACCCAGGCCGCCGAACACGAAGACAGCGTGCAACTGATGACCCTGCACAGCGCCAAGGGTCTGGAGTTTGCCAAGGTGTTTCTGGTCGGCATGGAAGAAGGCCTGTTCCCGCACAAGATGAGCCTGGAAGAACCGGGGCGTCTGGAAGAAGAGCGGCGCCTGGCCTATGTCGGCATCACCCGCGCCATGCAGCATCTGGTGCTCAGCTATGCGGAAACCCGGCGCCTGTATGGCAGCGAGACCTATAACAAGGTATCGCGTTTCGTCCGCGAAATTCCGCCGGCACTGATACAGGAAGTGCGTCTGGGCAACAGCGTGCAGCGGCCGTTTTCCGGCAGCCGCACCAGCACAACGGGCAGCAGCCTGTTTGCCGGCAGCGACATTCCGGAAACCGGATTTCGTCTCGGTCAGGCAGTGCGTCACAGCCTGTTCGGCGAAGGGGTGATCCTCAACTTCGAAGGCGCCGGCGCCCAGGCCCGGGTGCAGGTGAATTTCGCCAGCGAAGGCAGCAAGTGGCTGATGCTCGGCTATGCCAAGCTGGAAGCGCTGTAGCGGCTTCCCGTAACAAGCCCCGGGCCTGCCGTTCATCCCCGTCTGCACAAAGCCGAAGAAACCCGCCGGTTTGCCCTGGGCGCAGCTTGTTGTGCGTGAATAAAACAGCTCACCCCAGGTGATCGCCCGGCTTCCGGTTGTCGCGCAATAGCCAAAGGGCGCTGCGCCTGCTGCTGCCCATCGACAGCAATTCACAGCATAAAAACCGGCGCCCAGAGCCGCCCGTCTGAATTTTACTTTTGGTAACACTATGAGTGTGAATATACGTAACACTTCGGTATACTCCCGCCCAGCAAAAACCCTTGCAATTCGACACAGCTGTATCAACAAACCAACGTTCAAGTCATAAACCTGACTATCAGAACGAACACACCCTCACCCCGCCACAAGCGGAAGGAAGCACCACCATGGAACGCACCCTAAGTTCCGACTCCCTGTTTCAAGTCAACACCCCTAAATTACCCATCAATTTGCCTTTGTCGGTTATCTCCACGCTGCAGTTATGGAAGCGCCGTATCGCCAGCCGTCGTGAGCTGGCCATGCTCGACAGTCGCATGCTGGCCGATGCCGGCATCAGCTACTCCGAGCGCGATGCCATTCTGCGCAAGCCGTTCTGGCGCAGTTAACTGCCGGCAGGCAGCGCTGTATTGCGCTGACTAGCAGACAAATAAAAACACCGGCCAAGGCCGGTGTTTTTGTGTGCAACGCACAGCCGCCTGCAAGTACCTGGTGACACCGGCCCGGCAGGATCCTTTGAACGGTTACTGCTGGCAGAACTCACCCCGCAAACCGGCGCTGCGCACATCAGCCAGAAGCGATTTCCACCGTCTACATGGCCGATTTTCAAAAAGCTGTGAGCCGGTTGCCATCAACACGGCCAACACCCAGCTAGACTGCGCCACAGCAAACGCCAACCGGCGCATTGCTGTCATCTCTTGCGAGAGTGCTTCCGTGACCAGAACCCCCGTACGTCTGTTCCTGCTGTGCTGGTTTTGCCTGCTGGCCGCCTGCGCCAGCACACCCAACCACTTCCAGCCGTCGGCACCCTCCGCGGCGGATCGCGGGCTGGTCTACCTGTACCGGCCAGAAGCATCGAATCCGGGCATGCAGCCGCTGCGCTTTTCCTACCCGGTGGTCATGGTCGATGGCCGCAGCGTGGGTATTCTCGAGTTCGACAAGTATTTCCCGGTGGAACTGGCTGCCGGCCAGCACAGTATTCTGGTGACTGGCGGCGTTGCGCCGGCCAAGTGGGAAAATCTCCCCGACATCCAGCAGCAGTTCAACCTCGCGCCTGGCGAGGTCAAGTACCTCAAGCTCGACGTGCAATTCCAGCTGGATGACATGACCTTCGGCGACTCTTCGGCGAAGTACAGCATCTTCCTCACGCCCATGGACAGTGACAGCGCGATCCCGGAGATTCGCACCACCGAACTGCGCAGCTTCTGAGATGGGCCGGAACGTGCAATACAGGATCCGCAGCAACGACAAGAGCCATTGCGCATGTGCCTTGAAAAGTACCACCCGTGATTGCAGGCAGGCCGGATGAGCATTGTGGAAGAAGCCGAATCAGGTTTCAGCATTCGTGTAAGCGGCCGCCTGCTGCTGATCCGCCACTGGGGGGTGATGACCTGCACGCTGGGAAAAGCATTTGCCGAGCAATACAAGGCCGCGATCAGGCCACTGCAGGAGGCACACTGGGCAGAAGTCATCGATCTGGTGGATGTACTGGCGGTGGAGCCGGGCCGCAGGGACGAAGTGGCAACCCTGTTCGAGTACGAAAACCTGCAGAACAACGTGGCCACGGCCTACCTGATCAGCGACCGTACGGCACCTGAACATCTGCGCGATCTGCGCTACCTGATACAGACCCAGACTGCCAGCTTTGCCGACCAGTTCTTCCGTGATCCGCTGGAGGCCCTGAACTGGGTCAATCAGCGGCTGGCCATTGCCCGCTAGCTACGCTCGGCACGCGCATTGTGCCATTTCATCCAGACGTGCAAAGGCACCGCAGCCACGATCAGCAGCGTGCCGAGGAACACCGTCTCGGCACCCGAGCCGTAGAGCGCCCAGCCGGAGTACAGGAAGCCCAGGCTGCCGAGCAGGCCGACCTTGAATAACCCCACACCTTGCAGGCCCTGCTTGCCCTTGAGGCGAATCATCAACTCGGCAAAGGCGCAGAGTGCGTAGGGCAGCAGGCTGGACATCACCGCCAGCAGGATGATCGAGTTGAACGCGCCGACCAGTCCCTGGGAGAAATTCATGATCACCAGAATCGAAGCCAGCAGATTGGAGAAAACCAGCGCGTTGGCCGGTGTACCAAAACGCGACAAGCGGCCCATGCTGGCTGGAAATACCCGGTCCTGCGCCGCGCCATAAGGCACCTGGCCGGTCAGCAGGGTAAAGCCGTTCAGCGTGCCGAAAGTGGCAATCACCGCGCCGAGGGCGATCAGCACACCCCAGGTCGAGCCCCACATATGCTCGGCAACGTCTGCCAGCGGAGCGGACGATTGCGCCAGGGTCGTCGAGGGCAGTACGCCGATCGCCACCGTGGTCACCGCTATGTATACCGCCGCCGCGATCAGCACACCGATGATGGTGGCGCGCGGAATGGTCTTTTCCGGATTGATCACGGCACCCGAAGGCACAGTCGCCGACTCCAGCCCCAGATAGGCCCAGAGGGTCAGCGCCGCTGCCGCCGAGATGGCCGAAAGGTTCGACTGGCCACTGACATTCAGCGGGCTGTAGTTGGCCAGGTCGACCCAGAAAAACCCCAGCGTGCCGATCAGGATCAACGGCAGCAGCTTGAGTACGGTGGTGATCACCTGGATCACCCCGGCTTCCTTGACCCCGCGGATATTCACCAGCGTCAGCAGCCAGATCGCCCCCAGCGCAACGGCCAGGCTATAGCTCTGTGATGCGGCCACTTCCGGCACCAGAAAGCCGACATAGCCGGCCAGGGCCACCGCCACGCCGGCGTTACCGGTCCACAGCGCAATCCAGTAGCCCCAGGCAATCAGAAAGCCGGCAAACTCGCCGTAGCCTTCCTGGGTATAGGCGTATGGTCCGCCGGTCTTGCTGACCAGCTGCGACAGCCGGCCAAAGATGATCGCCAGAATCAGTGCGCCGGCCGAAGTCAGCAACCAACCGCCGAGGGCGATCGGGCCGAAGGCCGCCAGCGAGGCCGGCAACAGGAAAATCCCCGAACCGATCATGTTGCCGACCACCAGGGCCGTACACGCCATCAGTCCGAGGGCGCGCGTATCTGGGCCGCTGTTCGCAGTGTTTGAGGGCATCCGACTGATCCTTGCAAGATGAAATAAAGTTCTGGCTGGCAACAGCATAGAACATGCAGCAAACCGGCTGGATAGCCGTCGATTTTGCCGGATAACCACAGTACTGCATAAATCCGGAAACACTCTAGCTCTGGATTGCGCCAACCCGGCACGGGCAATATGCGCGGTGTTTTTCTTGCGAGTGAATCGGATATGCAACGTTTTCTTAGCTTGACCATGGCCGTGTGCCTAAGCCTGACTATGAGCCTGGATGTGCTGGCTGCCAAGCGCCTGGGCGGAGCCAAAAGCTTTGGCACCGCGCCCAGCCACCAGACCCAGATGAAGCAGACTCAACCCGTTGCCGGCAATCCGGCGACCGCCGCCAGACCTGCCGCCGCCACAGGCGCTTCGCGCTGGCTTGGCCCGCTTGCCGGGATTGCTGCCGGCGGCCTGCTCGCTTCGCTGTTCATGGGCGATGGTTTTCAGGGCCTGCAACTGTTCGACATCCTGATCTTCGGGCTGATCGCCTTTGTACTGTTCCGCCTGTTTGCGGCACGGCGCCAGCCGGCCATGGCCGGCACGGCACCGATGTCACGTGAAGCCGCCACATCCGGCAATCTGTTCGGCTCAGCCGCTAGCGCCCTGCCGCGGATCCAGGCACCAGCCTGGTTCGATGCCGACAAGTTCATCGAACAGGGCCGTCAGCACTTCCTGGCCCTGCAGCAGCACTGGGATGCCAACGAGATGGACAAGATCAGCGAGTTCTTCACGCCGCAGATGACCCAGTTCCTCAAGCAGGAGCGGCTCAATCTGGGTGACGGCTTCCAGTCCACCTACATCGACGACCTGCAGGTGCAGCTCGACGGTATCGATGACAATCCAACCGTGACCGTGGCCACCCTGACCTTTTCCGGCCTGGCCAAGACCTCGCGTTTCGACCAGGGCGAGGCTTTCAGCGAAAGCTGGCGGCTGGAGCGGGCCGCTGGTGACAACCAGCCATGGCTGGTGGCCGGCATCCGCCAGAATGGCTGATCAACCGCCTGATGAATGATCCCCGCAGAGCGTTCGGCGCTCTGCTAGAGTCAGTTTCCCTGCTCAATCACCATGAGGACTGCGACATGATCGGTTATTCGATGATCGGCACCAACAATCTGGAACAGGCCAAGGCTTTCTACACCGCGTTGCTCGGCGAAATGGGCGCTTCGGTATTGATGGATGTCGGCCGTGGCGCCTTCTTCGGCGTCAAGATGGGCCAGCCGATGCTTGGTGTGGCCATCCCCTACAACAAGGAAGCGGCTGTCGCCGGCAATGGCAACATGATTGCTCTGGTGGCCGGCTCCCGTGACAACGTCGACAAGCTGTACGCCAAGGCGATCAGCCTCGGTGCCACCGACGAAGGCGCCCCCGGCGAGCGTATGCCCGGCTTCTACGCCGGCTACTTCCGCGATCTGGACGGCAACAAGCTGGCTTTCTTCCATATGGGCTAAGCGCTTCTGACCGTTTCAATAAAACCCGGGGTTTCCCGGGTTTTTTGTGGGTGATGGGAAAGGTTGGGGATTGGCAATCCCAAGCAGTTCTTCAAGGAAGGCGTCTGGCGGATTGCCGAGTTTTGTTGATACATCTGTTCCGCCCTGCTGGGCGTGTCACTTTTGCCAGTCGCGGCAAAAGTAACCAAAACCGCTTGCCCCATCATCCGGGTCTTCGCTGCGCTCAGACTTCCCTCATTCCGGTGCCACTCCACAGGCACGCCCCGAAGGGCCATCCGTGGCCCATCGGGGCTTTCTCGGCGTCCTGCCTCGAAACCTGCTACGCAACACCTCCATTCGGCCTTCTCAAGGGGCGTTTGGGTGCCTACCGGATCGTTCCCACGCTCTGCGTGGGAGCCATCGGATTAAAGGGGCTACCTGCTTGCACGGACTGAAAGTCCCGTCAGGAGGGTGAGCGGAATCGGTGTGCAAGGGGTTGAGCGACATGGATGTCGCGAGAGCTGCGATGGGCCAGGGACGGCCCTTCGCGGCGTGCCCCTGGAACAGCGATGGAGCGAACGCACCCGGAACGTAGCGAAGCGAAGAGATGGGCCGTATGCCGGGCGCGCTTTCTCTTTGCTTACTTTCTCTTTGCGCGCGCAAAGAGAAAGTGAGGCGCCGTGCAAGGCGCAATCTGTAGTCGAGTAGCGAGGAAAGCGTGTCGGTCTGAAACGACGCATCCAATCACGCTCAGAAAATCAGCTGCGGATTGCCAATCCCGCAACCAACCCCAATCACAGCCAGCGCCGCACCCGCGCCCGGTAGTCTTCATACTGCTGACCAAATTTCTCCGCCAGAAACCGCTCTTCCAGACTGATCTGGAAACGGTTCATGTACAGCACGAACAGCGGCAGGCCGGCCAATGCCGGCAGGTTGCCCAGCCACAGTGCCCAGGCCAGCAACCACAACAACATGCCCAGATACATCGGGTTGCGCGAGATGCGGTTGAAGCCGCTAACCACCAGCACCGCCGCGCGCCCGGGGCGGGTTGGCTCGATGGTGGTTCGGGCGCGGATGAACAGCGCCACGCTGACTGCAATCAGGCCGGTGCCGGCGATCAGCGCCAGCACACTCAACAGCGTTTGCAGGGGCAAACGAAAACTGGCTAGCGGCAGCAATTTGGCCAGCAGCCACATCAGCAGGCCGGTGCATAGCGTCACCAGTGGTGGCGGAATCTTCAGTTCAAGTGCAGACATGGGTTTCCCTGTTGACTGGATTGGCTGATCGGGCCAGCCACCGGTTGGCCGCGCCCGTCCGGCACTGTATAACGTGCGCCTCTAGCAGGGGAGAGTTGCTGTGGAAGAAATCATCGAACAACTGCGTGAGCTCAACGAACCGGTGCCGGTGCCGCTGGAACTGCCGGAGGAAGAAACCCTGGTGGAGATTCAGGAGCAGATCCTGATTCACCTGCCGCACGGCCTGCGCGAGTTTCTGCTGACCGTCAGCGACGTGGTCTACGGCCATCTGGAGCCGGTCACCGCCAGTGATCCGAATTCGCACACCTACCTGCCGGAAGTCACCGCCACCGCCTGGGATCTGGGTGTGCCGCGCTGGCTGGTACCGCTGTGCCAGGATGGCGACAATTACTATGTGGTCGACCCAGAAGGCGAGGTGTTCCTCTGGGAAGCTGACACCGACGAACTGGCCGCCGAGACCTGGGAAAGCGTCTGGCACTGGGCCCGCGACGTCTGGCTGGAAAGCTGAGCGGCCGGATTTTCAGGCCGGCAGCGACGCCTGCCACTGCACCAGCCGCTGCTCGGTGCAAGGGCTGCTGCAACTGCCGCAACGCCGGCTCGAACAGCTGCCCGGCGCTTCAACCAGCAATACCCGGCCCCGCTTGCGCCATGGCTCGAGCAAGGTCAGCAGCTGCTCCAGCGGCAGGCCGTTGCGCTGTGCCAGTTCCACCAGCGGCACGCTGCCGGCAGCCTGCAACTGTTCACGCAAGTCACGCAGCAACATTGCTCACCTCCCGCACCGGCATAGCCTTGAGCGCCGGATGGCTGCTGCGCCGCAACAGACCGATGGCCAGCAGAAAACCGAGCAATGCGCTGATCGGCAGCAAGGGCACACTCGGCAGCAGCGGCGCCAGCGCACGGTAAACCCAGGCCAGACTGTAGGCGGCCAGCAGGGTCCAGCCGGCCGAGAACAGCATCCAGCGACTGCCCAGCTCGGCCTTCAAGGCACCCAGTGCCGCCACGCAAGGGGTGTAGAGCAGCACAAACAGCAGATAGGCAAAGGCCACTTCGGCCGTACCGAAACGGGCGCGCAGTTCGGCGAAGGCCGGTGCGGCTGCCGCTGCAGCGGCGCTGGCATCACGGCTGGCGCTGTCCAGTCCGAGCGGGTCGGTGATGCGCTCGCCGAGCACGGCCAGATTATCCGGCACACTCTGCAGAGCGGCCTGCAAGGATTCGCCCAGCGTGCTTTCCTCACTGCCGTCCTGCTCACCGGCCAGACGTGCGTAGCTGGCCAGCAAGGTGCCGGCCACCGCTTCCTTGGCCAGTACCCCGGTGATCAGGCCAACCGTGGCCGGCCAGTTGTCCGGTTCGATACCCAGCGGCGCAAACGCCGGCGTCAGGCCACGGGCCGCGCTGGCCAGCAGCGATTGCTCGGGCTGGTCCGGCTGGAACTGCAGATCCGTATCCAGCGCAGACAGCACATTGAGCAACAGCACCATGGGCACAATCAGCTTGCCGGCACCCAGCACGAAACCGGACAGGCGCTGCCAGGTCTGGCGCCAGACGTTGCGCAGGTTGGGCCGGTGCCAGGCCGGCAACTCGAGAATCGCCGCCGGCTGTACGCCGCGCAGCAGTAGCGGCCGCAACAGCAGGCCGGTGGCCAGCGCCAGCAGCAGACCGGCCAGATACAGGCTCATCACCAGGCTACCGCCCTGCCCGGGAAAGAACGCCGTGGCAAACAGCAGGTAGACCGGCAGCCGTGCGCCACAGGAGGTGAACGGAATCATCATGCTGGCGAGGATGCGACTGGCGCGGCTCTCCAGTGTGCGGGTAGCCAGTATTGCCGGCACGTTGCAGCCGAAGCCGACGATCAGCGGCACAAAGGCCCGGCCCGGCAGGCCCAGCCCGCGCATCAGGCGGTCGATGACAAAGGCCGCGCGCGCCATGTAACCACTGTCCTCGAGCACGCCCAGAGCCAGATACAGACAGGCCAGCGTCGGGATAAAGGTTGCCACCGTGCGCACGCCTTCACCGAGGCCGTTGGCCAGGGCGAAGATCAGCCAGTCCGGTGCCTGTAAGGCGCCCAGCAATTGCGCCGGCAGATCTACGAACAGCACGCCGGCCACGCCATCGAACACGTCGATAAAGGCCCCGCCGACATTCACCGACCAGCTGAACATGGCATACATCACCAGCAGGAAGATCGGCCCGCCGAGCCAGCGGTTGAGCACCAGCCGGTCCAGTTGATTGGCGGTCGGCGCCAGCGGCTCACAGACGTCCTGCAGCAGTCCGGCAATCCGCGTGTAGCGCGCATCGGCTATCGCGATATCCGGGTCGTCACCGTAATCGTCTGCCAGCTGGCGGCGCTGCTGCTCGACCAGTGCTGCGGGCACCTGCCGCAGTTCATCACCCTCCAGTGCCGCCAGCGCATCACTGCGGCTCAGCCCGGCATCCAGCAGGGGCGCCACGGCCTGCTCGATCAGCGGATCGTAGGCCAGGGGCGGACAAGCGCCGGGCCAGCTGCCCGCCAGCAGCTGGCGCAGCTCCCGGGTGCCGGCGGCGCGGTTGGCCACCACTTCCAGCACCGGTACGCCCAGACGTGCCGACAGCCCCCGGGCATCGATTGACAAGCCATCGCGGCGCGCCAGATCGCTCATGCCCAGCAATACCAGTAGTGGCAGACCCAGCTCGATCAGTTGCAGGGTCAGGTACAGCTGACGCTCCAGCTGGCGCGCATCTATCAGGTTGAGCACCAGCCCCGGCGGAGTCTGGCTCAGATACTGGCGGGCCACGGCTTCGTCTTCGCCGCCGCCTTCATTCAGGCTGTACAGACCCGGCAGGTCGACCAGCGTGGCGCTGTCCGCCTCCAGCCGCAGCTCGCCGCTCTTGCGCGCCACCGTCACCCCCGGCCAGTTGCCGACACTCTGGCGGCTGCCGGTAAGCTGGTTGAACAGGCTGGTTTTGCCGCAATTGGGGTTACCGATCAGGGCGATTTCCGCGCGCTTCATGCACACACCCCGCTGGTGCCCAGGCACACACCGAGCACTGCGGCCTCCTCGCGGCGCAAGGCCAGGCTGGTATGGCGCACGCGCACCTCGATCGGATCGCCCAGCGGCGCGCGGCGCAGTACTTCGAACTGGCAGCCCGGCACCAGCCCCAGCGCCAGCAGACGCCGGCGCAACGGTGAGCTGGCGATCAGGTAATGGCTGATCCGGGCTTTATCGCCGGGGCGAAGTTGATCAAGAGTGTGCATTCGGGTTGCTCCGCTAATTCTTAATGCGAATCATGCCCATTAACGGCCAATGCACTCTTGATCAGAATCAAGCCCGTCCGCTGGCTGCCTCCAGACTCAGCAAATTCAGCAGATACTGGCCGAAATAGCTCAGGTCCTGCTCGATCGCGGCACGCGCTGCCTTGCCGTCACCGGCCTGCAGCGCCTTGAGACAATCGGCGTGGAAGCTGTTGAGGCGCAGCGACAGGTCGGCCTCGGTGAACAAGCGGCTGAAGAACGGCCCGACCTGCAACCACAGGGACTCGATCAGACGCAGCAGCACCGGGTTGGCGCAGGCCTGATAAAGGTACAGATGGAACTGGCTGTTGTTGCGCAGATAGCCCTGCACATCGCGTTGCTGCAGGGCGACGTGCATGCGCTCGACACAACCCTGCAGCACTTCCAGTTGCGCACTGCCGATGCGCGCGGCGGCCAGTTCTACGGCCAACCCCTCGAGGTTGATCCGCACCGGTAACAGCTGGGCGAAACGCTCGCGGGTCATCGCCGGCACGCGCAGCGAACGTTGTGCCTCGCCTTCCAGGGCGCCCTCGGCGACCAGCCGCTGCAGGGCGCCCCGTACCGGCATCGGGCTGGTGCCCCATTGCGCTGCCAGATCACGGATCTTCAGGCGCTCACCGGGCTGGAAGCGTCCTTCGAGCAACGCCGCGCGGATATTCTGGTACAGCTGTTCCTGCAGATTATCGGCCATGGCTCAGACACCCGGACGCGGTGGCGCCGGCAGTTGGGCGAGGGTCAGCGAGCAGTAGTGCATGCGTTTCTCCGGATAAAAATTACTAACTGAGCGAGCGAGCTAGAGCCAGGCAAGGCGCAGGAGTACTTGAAAAGCGCAGTTGACTGTAGTCAATGAGCATTTTCGAGTGCTTCTGCAACGCCGCATGGCCGACGCGCAGCCGCTCAGGAGGGTGCCTTGTTTTCGATCAGGCAATTACCGCCATCTACTACCAGCACTTCACCGGTGATGTAACTGGCCTCCGGCGAAGCCAGAAACGCCACGGCGGCGGCCACTTCTTCGGGCCTTCCGGCACGCCCCAGCGGGGTGTATTCGGCGGCACGCCGCTCCTCGTCGGTCGACGAGCCGGTAGCAATCCAGCCCGGTGCCACGCTGTTGACGGTAATGCCCTGCTTGGCCACTTCCAGCGCCAGCCCCATGCCCATACCGAGCATGGCCGCCTTGGCCGCGCTGTAGGCTGCCTCGCCGGGATTGCTGCCGCGGGTGCCGGTGGTCGAGCTGATATTGACGATGCGCCCGTAACCGCGCGCCTGCATGCCCGGCAGTACCGCACGGGTCAGCAGAAATGCGGTGGTCAGGTTGCGTGCCAGTGACAGGTTCCAGCTGGCCAGATCCATGTTCGCCAGCTCGGCGAACGGCTCCGGGCTGCCGAGCATGGCCATGCCGGCGTTGTTCACCAGAATATCGATGCGGCCGAACTGCGCCTGCGCCCACCCGGCCAATGCCGCCACCTGCGCTTCGTCGGTAAGGTCGGCGGGCATGCCGCGAGCGTCTATACCTTCAGACTGCAGCTCGCGCACACGCTGTTCGATGCGCGTGCTGCTGGCGCTGATCAGTACGCGCACTCCGGCCTGCCCCAGGCGCCGCGCAATGGCCAGGCCAATGCCGCTGTCACTGCCGGCACCGCTGACCAGGGCGACCTGATCCTGCCATGGTGAATCGTTCATTCTGTTCTTCTCTTGTGATCACATTAATAGGGCAATACTAGCAATAAACCGCAATTAAAGCAGAATTTGACTTATTTGTGATCACAAGTAAGATTGCGTAGTTATTCAAACGAGGTGCTCAGCATGACAGCCAGCGGTATCAGTTCTTCCGCCGTGGAAATCTTCACCGCCCGTGAACGGGCGCGATTTCTCCAACAGAATCCGCAAAGCGTGGCGCTGGCCGAGCGTGCGCGGCAGTCGCTGTTCGGCGGCGTACCGATGCACTGGATGGCCGACTGGTCGACGCCCTGCCCGCTGTTTGTCGAACGCGCCAAAGGCGCGCGTTTCTACGATGTCGACGGCCACGAGTACATCGACTTCTGTCTGGGCGACACCGGCAGCATGTTCGGCCACTCGCCGGACCCGATCGCCAAAGCCATAGCTGAACAGGCCAACAACGGCCTGACCACCATGCTCCCCGGCGAAGATGCGGTGGTCGCCGGCGAACTGCTGGCCGAACGCTTCGGCCTGCCTTACTGGCAGGTCACGGCTACTGCCACCGACTCCAACCGCTATGTGCTGCGCTGGGCCCGGGGCATCACCCGGCGCAACGTATTGCTGGTGTTCGATGGCTGCTACCACGGCACCGTGGATGATGTGATGGTGCGTTGCCATGACGGCCAGACCCGGCCGCGCTCCGGGCTGATCGGCCAGGCCTACGACCTGACCCAGCACAGCCGCTCGATCCCGTTCAACGATGTCGCGGCGCTGGAAGCCGCGCTGGCCCAGGGTGATGTCGCCGCGCTGCTGTGCGAACCGGCGATGACCAATATCGGCATGGTCATGCCCGAGCCGGGCTTTATGGCCAGGTGCCGCGAACTGACCCGCAAGTACGGCACGCTGCTGATCATCGACGAGACCCATACCATCTCCACCGATATCGGCGGCTGCACCCGGCTGTGGAATCTCGATCCGGATTTCTTCGTGGTCGGCAAACCGATTGCCGGCGGCGTGCCCTGCGGCATTTTCGGTTGCAGCGCAGCGATGGCCGAGGCCATGCAGCAGGCGCGGCAACGGGCCAGCCAGAACAGCCACGGCCATGGCCACAGCGGCATGGGCACCACCCTCTCGGCCAACGCGCTGGCCATGCACTGCATGCGCGCCAACCTCGAGCAGGTGATGACCCAGGCCGCCTACGACCACATGCTGCCACTGGCCAGGCGTCTGGCCGATGGCTTCCGCAGCCTGATCGGCAAGCACGACCTGCAGTGGTCGGTGACCGAGCTGGGTGCGCGCAGCGAGTTCCAGTTCTGCGCCGTGCCACCGAAGACCGGCGCCCAGGCCGAAGCGGCGTTTCACGACGAGCTGCAGATGGCCCTGCACCTGTACCTGATCAACCGCGGCATCCTGATCACGCCGTTCCACAACATGACCCTGTGTTGCCCGAGCACAACGGCCGAGGATGTGGACAAACTGATCAGCATGCTGGACCAGGCCATCACCGAACTGCTGGCCATCCCCGGCGCGCGTGAATAAATGATGATCGCTCCCCTGCTCTGCGTGGGAGCAAAGCGGCAGACACTGTGCGTCTGTGGCGCGCAGAGCGCCCCGCATAAGTTCCCACGCTGAGCATGGGAACAATCACAGTTACGTGCACCTCGATGGTGGGCTGCAGCCCACCCTACAATCCGTGAACAGGTACCTATTCATGCAATTCGCCGATATCCGGGAAGCCAATGACTTCCTCGCCGCCCACCCCGAGGTGCGGCTGATCGAACTGATCCTGATCGACGCCAACGGCATCCCGCGCGGCAAGTTGCTGCATCGCGACGAGCTGCTGGCCATCTATACCAGCGGGCGGCCACTGCCCAGTTCGATTCTCGCCCTGAGCATCCAGGGCGAGGACGTGGAGGCCAGCGGGCTGGTCTGGGAAGTGGCCGACGCCGATTGCTGGACCTATCCGTTGGCCGGCAGCCTGACCCTGCAACCCTGGCGCAACCAGCCCACCGGCCAGGTGCAGGTGAGCATGCACCCCACCCAGGGTTTGCCGGCGGCACCCGCCGATCCGCGCCACGTGCTGGTCAATGTCATAGAGCGGCTCAAGGCCGATGGCTACCACCCGGTAATGGCCGTGGAACTGGAGTTTTACCTGCTCGACCAGCAGGCCGACGCCAATGGCCGGCCGCAACCGGCGCGGCAAATGAACGGCGTCCGTCCGCAGGCGCCGCAGGTGTATGGCGTCAGCGAACTGGAACAGCAGCAAGCCTTCCTCGATGACCTCTACGCCGCCTGTGAAGTACAGGGCCTGCCGGTGCGTACGGCAATTTCCGAGTACGCCCCCGGCCAGCTGGAGCTGACGCTGGAACACCGCTTCGACGCCCTGCAGGCGGTGGACGAAGGCGTGCGCTACAAGCGCCTGGTGAAGGGCGTAGCCAATAAGCATGGCTTGCAGGCCTGTTTTATGGCCAAGCCGTTTGGCGATCAGGCCGGCAGCGGTTTGCATCTGCATGTCAGTCTGGCCGATGCCCAGGGCAACAATCTCTACGCCAGTGAAGACCCTGAAGGCACGCCGCTGCTCAGGCATTCGATCGGCGGCATGATGGACAGCCTGCTCGACTCGCTGGCGATCTTCTGCCCCAACGCCAACTCGTTCCGCCGCTTTCAGGCCAACAGCTACGCGCCGCTGGCCAAGAGCTGGGGGGTGAACAACCGTACCGTATCGTTCCGCGTGCCCGGTGGTCCGGCGGTCAGCCGGCATATCGAGCACCGTATCTGCGGCGCCGATGCCAACCCCTACCTGGCCGCCGCCGCCGTGCTGGCCGGGATTCACCAGGGCATTCGCCAGCAGATCGATCCCGGCCCCGCCATCCACGGTAACGGCTATGCTCAAGCCAAGGAGTTCCTGCCGACCGACTGGCACACTGCGCTACTGGCGCTGGAGCAATCCGGCTGGGCTAAAGATGCGCTGGGTGAAGACTTCCTCAAGGTCTTTCTGGCGATCAAACGCCATGAATATCAGACCTTTATGGCCGAAGTCGGCGAGCAGGACTGGCGCTGGTATCTGACCCACGCCTAGACAGCTGGTGGGTTAAAGCCCACCCTGCGCTTAGCCAAACCGCCCTAACTGCCCTAACTGCCCTAACTGCCCAGGAGTACACACATGCCCCAACCCGTAGTGTTGATTACCGGAGCCGCCGGCGGCCTGGGTAGCGCCCTGGCCAAACGATTTGTCGAGGGCAACTGGCGAGTGGTTGCTACCGACCACAATAAAGCCGGGCTGCATGAGTTGAGTAAACAGGTCGCGGTAGACACCTGCCTGCAGTGCGATCTGCGCACCACCAGCAGCTGCAAGGAACTGGTCAGCCGGACCCTGGCCCATTGCGGGCGTCTGGATGCGCTGGTCAACGCGGCCGGGGTCTGGCGCGAAGGCCCGGTGGAGTCCTTCAGCGAAGAAGATTTCGATCTGGTCATGGACGTCAATCTCAAGGCGCCGTTCTTCATGTGTGCGGCAGCCGTGCCCCATCTGCGCGAAACCCGTGGCTGCATCGTCAATATCTCCAGCGATGCCGGCCATCAGGGCAACCAGAACGCTGCCGCCTACTGTGCCAGCAAGGGCGGGCTGACCCTGCTGACCAAGACCCTGGCGCTGGATCTGGCACCCGACGGGGTACGGGTCAATTGTGTGTCGCCGGGCGATATCGCCACACCGATGCTCGACCAGCAGGCCGAGCGCTATGGCGAGGGCAATCCGAAAGCCTACAAGAAGGCCCTGCTCGCCCTTTACCCGCAAGGCCGCAGCGCGCGCTTTATTCGCCCTGAGGAAGTCGCCGAGCTGGTCTGGTTTCTCTGCCAGCCCCATGCCGAGGCCATCAGCGGCGCTAATCTGGCGATTGATTTCGGCCTGTCGGCAGGCAAATAACCTGCCTGACCGCTAGCCGCGCAGGCGCCGCGGCTAGCGGCGTGCCGCATGCCCGCCGGGCGTCTATGCTTGTCTACCCACCTCCCTGCCAACAAGGCCGCCCCATGAAACCTTCCAGCCATCAACTGACCATGACCGTACTGATGACCCCGTCGATGGCCAATTTTTCCGGAAAAGTACACGGTGGTACCCTGCTCAAGCTGCTCGATGAGGTGGCCTATGCCTGCGCCAGCCGCTTTGCCGGCAGCTACGTGGTGACCCTGTCGGTGGACCGGGTAACCTTTCGCCAGCCGGTGCATGTCGGAGAGCTGGTGACCTTTCTCGCCCAGGTCAATTTCGCCGGACGCACCTCGATGGAAGTCGGTATCAAGGTGATTACCGAAAACATCCTCGAACAGACAGTGCGCCACACCAACAGCTGCTTCTTCACCATGGTCGCGGTGGATGAACACGGCCAGCCATGCAAAGTGCCGCAACTGCCGCTGCTGACCGAAAAGGACCAGCAGCGCGCGGTCACTGCCCAGGAACGGCGCAAGGCGCGCCAGGCCTTCGAACTCGAGCACCGGGCGCACAAACAACGCTAGCTGCACTGCGCGGCCACGCATGGTTTAAGCTAACGCCTGATCCATATTTACGGGAACCCGCCCATGCTGTCCCTCGCCGACCTGGCCCTGCTGATGCTCTGCGTCACGTTTTTCGCCTGGCTGTGGCGCGGCCACGGGATACGTGAACAGGCCCTGAAGCTGGCCCGCCGGCATTGTGAAAAGCTGGATATCGAACTGCTCGACCAGAATGTCGCCTTGCGCGGCTTGCGTCTGCGCCGTGACCAGCGCGGCAACCTGCGCCTGGCGCGCGAGTACGGTTTCGAATTCACCGTGACCGGTGATCAGCGCCTGGCCGGCTGCATCACCCTGTTCGGTCGCCAGCAGGGCAAGATCGAACTGGATCCGCACCCGTTCACGCCCAGGGATGAAGAACAGGTGCTGGCTCCCTCTGCCCAGGTCGTGCGGCTGGCCGACTGGCGCCGCGAGCACCCGCAAACATCGTCAAAACCGCATTAGTCCGCCGGCGGATCACCGCAGGCTGACAACCTGCTGCTAACATCCGAACCCCTTGCACCATTACGGCCAGACCTGCGCATGGATTTCAGCGGTTTTTTCGACCTGTTTCTCCACCTCGACCAGCACCTGCAGACCCTGACCCAGCAATACGGGGTGTGGATCTATGTGCTGCTGTCGCTGGTGATTTTTTGCGAAACCGGGCTGGTGGTGATGGTCTGGCTGCCCGGCGACTCGTTGCTGTTCATTGCCGGCGCGGTATTTGCGGCCAACGGCATGGACCCCTGGCTGCTCGGGGTCTGCCTGTTCTTTGCCGCCGGGCTGGGCGACAGCACCAATTACTGGATCGGCCGGCGCTACGGCCTGGGGCTGTTCGAGCGCGGCAATCCGAAGATCTTTCGTCGCGACTTCCTCCTGCGCACCGAAATTTTCTATGCCAGACACGGCGCCAAGACCGTCACCCTGGCGCGCTTCTTTGCCATCCTGCGCAGCTTCGCGCCCTTTGTCGCCGGTATCGGGCGCATGCCTTACCCGCGCTTTGTCGCCTTCAGCCTGCTCGGTAGCCTGCTGTGGATCAGCAGCCTGCTCAGCCTCGGTTATATGTTCGGTAATGCGCCGTTTCTGCGTGACAACCTGACGCTGCTGGTACTCGGCTTTCTGGCGCTGTGCGCGATACCCGTGCTGATCCGCCACCTGCGCAACCAGCGGCGCTGAATCACAGGCGACAGGCGAGCAAGCCGGCCTGCAGACTGTTGGCATCCTGCGGGCTGGCGAAGATCAACTCCAGCCGCGAATCCTGTCGCCACTCGCTGGTTTGCCAGTGGATCGGCGCACCCTCCAGTGCATTACCGGACAACCAGCCGGCATTGGTCTGCAGCACCAGCTTGGCGCGCCGCCAGGCCAGCCCGCCGAGCCAGCGCTGCACCTGCATCAGTTCAAAGTGCTGACCGGGATGAAAGCGCCAGCCGATACTCCAGCCTTCCGGCTGCGCCTGAATCTGGCAGATTGGCCGGGCCGGATCCGTCCACAGCAACGGCAGCGGGCCCGCAGCAACCGGCAACCGGTCTTGGTCAGCGGCGGCACCGGCCCTGACCTGGATGCCCGGTAACGCGGCGATGTCGAGGCGACCCTGACTGGTCCAGCACAGCGTTCGCTGCGGCAGCTGTGCCTGCACCCGCGCCCGTGCCGCGGCATCCAGACCCTCGGACTTGTTCAGCAGCAGCAAGCCGGCATCGGCCAGCGCCGCCTGCTGACTCTCCGGCAGTGCCTGGCCGCTGGCCAGAGCGGCCGCATCCAGCACCAGCACCCCCGGCTGCAGTGCCAGCACGCCGTCCCAGGGCGGTTCGGCCAGCTGGCGCAACAACTCGGCCGGATGACCCAGACCGGATGGCTCGATCAGCAGCCGGTCAGGCTGTGCCTTGCGCAACAGCCGCGCCAGACCGATCTGGAACGGCGCTCCATTTACGCAACACAGGCAACCACCCGGTACCTCGGACAGGCTGATGCCCTCCCCGGCGCTGGTCAGCAATGCCTGATCCAGGCCGATCTGGCCAAATTCATTGATCAGCACGGCCCAGCGCTCATGCGCCGGTTTGTGCGCCAGCAGGTGACGGATCAGGCTGGTCTTGCCGGCGCCCAGCGGGCCGGCAATCAGATGGGTGGGGATATTGCTCAGCATGGCTGCAATGTTCACCGGCAATCAGAAAATGAAAGGACCCAGCCACCAGCTGCGCTGCAATTGCAGGGTGACGTACTTCTGGATATTGATCACCGTGACCAGCTTCATTGGCCGTGGCCCGCCACCCAGATCGAACAACAACCAGTTGTTCAGACGGCGCAGGTTCTGCGCCCATTTCGGTGAGGCTACAGGGTTGTTGTTGCTCGGGCTGCTCATCAAGACGTCCTGTGCTCGGTTAACACGCATGGTGTTCAGGGTTATGCCGCGGCGGGTGTTGTGCAACCCGGCCAGGCCGTAGCCTAACAGGCCGGGCCCGGGCAGCTGGATCAACACATTGGACCATGAACCGCCAATCTTCAGGGCATACAGGCCATGCCGGGGACGCTCTCGGCAATTGCCTTTGTCTGCGCCCCGATTCACCCCTTCAGGCTGTCGTGCTAGAGTCGCGCTGATTCCACCTGGATCGATTCTATGCGCCGCTGCATTGCCCTGTGTTTGCTCGCTTTGCCACTACTGGCACAGGCTGAAGCCTGCGTCGTACACAGCAGCGGCAAGCAGGTTGACGTAAAGCTGTGCCAGCAGAACGTCAGCATTCCCGCGCAAATGTTTCATGACAATTTCTGCCAGCCACAGCTGTCCGGGCAGAAAGTCGAGGTCAGCTTTGTCGAGCAATGCCCGACGGGGGCTTTTGGGACCTGCCACAATGCCCGGGTGACCAACCTTACTTATCTGGAAGATCTTTACTACTACGGTGTAGCCAGCGATGCCCGCGTGCTGAAAGTGGCCTGCGAGCAACAGTACAAAGGGGTCTGGGAGGCATTTTAGCTGCCAGACCGGGCCGATCGAACGCGCACAAGAGTATTCCCATGTTTCCGCAAAGCAGTATTCCCGACCTTGCACACGTGATCCAGCTGGCCGTCGCGCCGGTATTTCTGCTGACGGCCCTGAGCACCATGCTGGCGGTGCTGACCAACCGTCTGTCACGGGTGGTCGACCGCACGCGCAAGCTTGAAGTGTTTCTTCTCGAGCATCCCGAGCGCATTGCCCAGCCGCGTGCCGAACTGTTCACCCTGTTCCGCCGCACCGTGCTGTGCAATCGCGCCATCAGCCTGTGCACCCTGACCCTGCTGCTGATCTGCGGGGTGATCGGCCTGCTGTTTATCAGCGCCCTGATGGGCTTCAACGCATCGCTGGCGGTAGCGGCGCTGTTCGTCGCCAGCATGGGCACTTTCGTCTTTGCACTGCTGAGTTTTCTGGCTGAAATCCGCGTGGCCTCGAACGCCCTCGAATCCTCGGCGCGGCAGATCATCCGCATGACCGACAGCTCGTCAGGCTGAGGACTCCTGCGCCTGACGCTGCTGCAGCAACCCCTCGCTGAGCCATTGCTTGAGCCAGCCGGCCGCCAGTCGTGGCGCATCCTCAGCGTGGCTGCTGGCCAGCTGCTCGCAGAGCCGGGCAAAGTTCCAGCCTTCGTCGCACATGCCCAGTAACGCTGCAGCCTCGGCACTGCCCAGGCTGCGGTACTGGCTGCGCAGATCCTGCCGCCAGATCAGGCACAGTTTCGCTTCCGGCAGCAGCTCGCTGGCCGGGAACGCCGTGGCCTTCTTCGTCGCCTGCCACAAAGCCAGACTGTTGTAGTGCAAGGGCAGGCGCTGCACGCAGGGCAGCAACTGCACCTGCAACGCCGGCCACGCCTGCGGCGCCAGGCTGGCAACCTGTTCAAGGCTCAGCGGCGGCGCATCCGCAGCGTCGAAGGCCAGGGTAAAGCACCACTCCAGCTCTGCCAGTTCGACCAGCGCCGCCTGTTGCCCGGCCTGCAGGTGCTGCTCGAGAAAACCGGCAAAACGTTCACCCAGCCAGCGCAGGCTGTAATGCCGCGACGGATGGGCCTTGAGATAGGCGCTGGCCAGCTGCTCGAACTGCACATCGCCCAGCCACTCATGCACGGCCGGAAAATCCTCGCGCAGCACCTCCAGCAGGCGTGCCCGATAGGCGTTGTGATAAATCTGCAGGCCCTGCTCGACCGACAGGCTCGGGCTGCCCGACAGGCTCGCCTGCAGGGCAGCAGCCGGCGCCAGCTGATCACCGAGCAGGTAGGCTTCCAGCGCCAGTTGCCAGTCGTTCAGGCGCATCGGGCGCTCCTTTGCAGAGTGCTCTGGCCCAGGGCGCGGGCCTTGCACAGCTCGGCCAGCAATTCTTCAAACGGCGGGAAGTGGTCGTCGCGCTCGATCATCGTGGCGACCGGACCGAGCCATTCCAGGGTGCGCTGATAGAGTGCCCACACCGGATCGCTGATCGGGTGATCATGGGTGTCGATGACGTAATTGCCGTAGTCCGTGTGCCCGGCCAGATGGATCTGGCGGACGCGCTGCGCCGGCAAGGCACTGATGAACTGCCACGGATCGAAGCCGTGATTGCGCGCGCTGACGTAGACGTTGTTGACGTCGAGCAGCAGCTCGCAACCACTCAGTTCGCTGAGCCGCGCGAGAAACTCCCATTCGCTGAATTCGTCACAGGTCGTGCGCAGATAGCTGGAGACATTTTCCAGCACCAGCGGACGCTCCAGCACATCCTGCACCTGGCGCACCCGTGCGGCGACATGCTGCAGACTTTCTTCGCTATAGGGCAGCGGCAGCAGGTCATGCAGCTGATGGGCATTGCCGCGGCTCCAGCACAGATGATCGGATATCCACGCCGGCTGTACGCGCTGAGCCAATTGCTTGAGCCGCTGCAGATAGTCCTGGTCCAGCGCGTGCGGGCCACCGATCGACAGCGACACGCCGTGCATCACCAGCGGGTAATGTTCGCCGATTGCATCCAGGTAATACAGCGCCTTGCCGCCATCAACCAGATAGTTTTCCGAAACAATCTCGAACCAGTCCACCGCCGGCCGCCGGGCGAGGATGGCCTCGTAGTAGTGGCTGCGCAAACCCAGACCGTAACCAAGGCAGGGGGACTCCGGGGTCATGCCGTACTCCTGTTATCCGCAGATCGGGGCGGCCCGCTGCAGGCCGCCCCCGGCAGTGTTACTCGCCGACTGTGCCGCCAGCAGCGGTGCACTCCGCCTCAGTGGTCACCTTGAAGCCATGGCCTTTGCACACGGCCTGACCCTTGCAGGCGTTCTCCGCCGTTTTGCAGTCATTCTGGCCCTTGCAGCCATTGATGCCATAACAATGCACCTGTGCTTCTTCCGCCACGACCTGGGTCGACAGGCTGGCAAACAGGCCGGCTGCAGCAATGGCCAGTGCAGCGCCGGTGTTGCTCATCGTTTTGCTGTTCATGTGAAATCCTCGATCAAGTGGGGTGTAGCAACCTGAACCCTGTGTCCGGTGCATACAATAATCTAGAGAGCGTTTTCAGCGCGGCGTTACACCGCGGTGTGAATCTTTTTTTCACACGACGGTGCTAGTCTGCAGGCTTCTCACCGCAGGACCTTCTCGACATGCAGGAACCGGCCATGCTGCGCGGCATTCCGCGAACCGTCTGGGTGCTGGGCCTGATCAGCCTGTTCATGGATATTTCCTCGGAACTGGTACATGGCCTGCTGCCGATCCTGCTGGTCAACGGTCTGGGCAGCAGCATGCTGGTTGTCGGCCTGATCGAAGGTGCAGCCGAAGCCACCGCACTGCTGGTCAAGGTTTTTTCCGGGGCGCTGAGCGACTACTTTGGCAAGCGCAAGGGCCTGTTGCTGCTCGGCTATGGCCTCGGCGCGCTGAGCAAGCCACTGTTTCCGCTGGCCGGTTCGGCCAGTGCGGTAATGACCGCGCGGGTGCTTGACCGCATCGGCAAGGGCATTCGCGGTGCACCCCGCGATGCTCTGGTCGCCGATGTCACCCCGGCTGCCAGCCGCGGTGCGGCGTTCGGTTTGCGTCAGTCGCTGGACAGTGTCGGTGCCTTTATCGGCCCGCTGCTGGCGGTGCTGCTGATGTTGTGGCTGAGCAATGACATCCAGCTGGTCATGTGGTTTGCCGTGCTGCCGGCCGGTATCGCCGTGGCACTGATCGTCTTCGGCGTGCATGAACCGGCCGGCCAGCCGTCGGCTGGCCAGTTGCGCTGGCCCATCCGGCGGGCAAGCCTGCGGCTGTTTCCGGCGGCTTTCTGGTGGGTGGCACTGATTGGCGCAGTGTTTACCCTGGCCCGCTTCAGCGAGGCGTTTCTGGTGCTGCGGGCCCAGCAGAGCGGCATGCCGCTGGCATTGATTCCGCTGGTTATGGTCATTCTGGCGCTGTGCTACCTGCTTTCGGCCTACCCGGTTGGCCAGCTGTCCGATCGTATCGGCCGCCACGGGCTGCTGGCAGCCGGGCTTGGCCTGCTGATCAT
This sequence comes from Pseudomonas pohangensis, assembly GCF_900105995.1. Taxonomy (NCBI): domain Bacteria; kingdom Pseudomonadati; phylum Pseudomonadota; class Gammaproteobacteria; order Pseudomonadales; family Pseudomonadaceae; genus Pseudomonas; species Pseudomonas pohangensis. The sequence continues at coordinate 3,539,191 of NZ_LT629785.1, forward strand.
TGCCGATCTGCTGTTGGCGATGAACGGCTCGCTACTGTGGGTACTGCTCGGGGTTGCCGTCTGGGGGCTGCACCTGGGCTTTACCCAGGGCCTGCTGGCCGCGATGGTCGCCGACAGCGCACCGGCTGCATTGCGTGGCACGGCGTTCGGTGTATTCAACCTGCTCAGCGGCCTGGCCATGCTGCTGGCCAGCGTGCTGGCCGGCTGGCTGTGGCAGACCTTTGGTGCCGCCACCTGTTTCTACAGCGGCGCGCTGCTGGCCATGCTGGCCTGGCTGCTGTTGCGGCTGCGGCCGGCCCGAACAGGGTATCCTGTCAGCCCCTGAACCTATTGCACCCCTGCCCATGCTGCTGATCTCCAACAACGTGCACCTGCCTGACCATGAAATCGAGCTGAACGCCATTCGCGCCCAGGGCGCCGGCGGCCAGAACGTCAACAAGGTCTCCAGCGCCGTACATCTGCGCTTCGACATTCAGGCTTCGTCGTTACCGGATTTCTACAAGGAGCGCCTGCTGGCCATGCGTGACCAGCGCATCACCGGTGACGGCGTGATCGTGCTCAAGGCCCAGCAATACCGCACCCAGGAACAGAACCGTGCGGATGCGCTGGAACGCCTGCGCGAGTTGATACTGGCCGCGGTCAAGGTCGAGAAGACCCGGCGCCCGACCAGGCCGACCCTCGGCTCGAAGAAGCGTCGTCTGGAAGGCAAAAGCCAGCGCGGCGCAATCAAGGCGGCACGCGGCAAGGTCGACTACTGAAGGCGTGGCTGGCGGGAACCGCGCTAACGGTTCTCGCCAGGCGCAACGCTAGTGGCTGTTGCGCTTGCTGTCGACCACCCCTGCAGTGTCATCCAGCAGACTCTTGGTAGCGGTCTGCAGGAAGGCTTCCAGGGCTTTCTGCATTTGCGGATCGCTGTCACCCGGTACGCGCTCGGCGCTCGGGTTGGCACCCAGCTGATAGTCATACAGGCGTGGCGGGAAGCCTTTGGGCTGAATCAGAATGCGCTCGGGCGACACGATGGCGACGGTCTGATCACCGCCGGATGGCTTGATCACGCCCAGCCCCTCATCGCCTGGCGGCAGGTTGAGCAGGTCACGGCCCCAGCACTGATGGCGCACATCACCACCCAGACGGCCCATGATGGTCGGCACTATGTCGATCTGGGTGCCGACGGTGTGATCCAGCTTGCCGAACTTCTCCTGAATGCCCGGGGCAATCAGCAAGAGCGGCACGTTGAAACGGAACAGATCCATCTCGGTGAGCTGCTGGTCACTGCCAAAACCATGATCGCCGACGATGACGAACAGGGTTTCATTGAACGATGGCAACTTGCGCGCCTTCTCGAAGAACTGGCCCAGCGCCCAGTCGGCATAGCGCATCGCCGTCAGGTGTTCATCGGTATAGCCAAAGCCGGTTACCGGCTCGACCGGCAAATCCTTGGGCAAGGCATACGGCGTGTGGTTGGACAGGGTTTGCAGCAATGCGTAGTAGGGCTTGTCGGCCGGCAGCTTGGCCAGTTCCTCGGCGGCACGATCAAACATGTCCTGATCGGAAACCCCCCAGGTCGGGTCCATGAACACCGGATCGACGAAGTCCTCGCGGCCGATAAAGTTGGTCATGCCCTGATTGCTGAAAAAGCCCGACTGGTTGTCCCACTGGAAGTTGCCGTTGTACACGTAGATATTTTCAAAGCCGCGCGGACCCAGCAGTTGCGGCAAGCCGGAAAACTTGTGCGCGCCTTCGGGCGTGCGCATCAGGTATTCAAAACTGGGCAGATTGGGGAAGCAGGCCATGGTGGCAAACATGCCCTGGTGGGTGTGCGTGCCATTGGAGAAGAAGCGGTCGAACAGCAGCCCTTCCTTGGCCAGCTGGTCAAAGTACGGGGTGATATCGCCACGCCCGCCCAGTGCACCGACAAAGTGCCCGGCGAAGCTTTCCATCAGGATCACCACCACATTCCTGATCGGCAGGGTGTTCTCGGCGGGCGGCAGAAAGTCGCGACGGATGGCCGCCGTATCGGCATCTACCAGGGTGTCATGCGGTGTCAGCAACATGTCACGCACGACCTGCTGGGCATCGGCATCCGACATGGTCGACTTCCACAGGTTGTCGCGGTGATCCGACATGCTCGCCCGCGCGGCGGAAACCAGCGTCAGGGTGCCATTCAGGCCCAGCTGGTTGGCAAACATCGAGCTGGTGGTATAGGCATCGCCCCAGCGCAGGGGCGGACCCTGGCGAATATGGCCACGGGCTGCGATTACCGCAATCACCAGGCAGACGAAGAACGCGGTACCGCGCCAGTACCAGGCCGGACCGGTGGCGTTGCCTACCACCTCGGCAGGACGGGTCAGCAGGTCCAGACCCTTGAACAGCTTGGCCAGCAGCCAGGTAGCCAGTGCCCAGGCGATCAGGTAGCGCCCGACCGGAAAGCCGTTCCACAGCATGCTGGCGACAGTTTTCAGATCTTCCTCGAAGTACTGGAACACCAGACTGTTCAGGCGCTGGTGAAATTCGCGGTAGAAGTCCAGTTCGGTAATACCGAGGAACAGCGTGATACTGGCAAAGCCGGTCAGCCACCATCGGAAAAAGCCCCGGGCAGCCATAGCCCTGCGGTTCAACAGGGCCAGCAGCATCGGGATACAGGCATACACGACCACGCGCAGGTCAAAACGCATGCCGTTGTAGAACGCTTCAAGGAACTCGGCTAGCGGCGTATCACCGATCAGCTCGTGGTTGTACATCAGCAGGGCCACCCGCAACAGGCCATAAATCACCAGCAAGGCCAGAGCGCTCGCAAGGGTAAAGGCCAGGTGGCTGATGATCGTCGGGTTTTGCAGCTTTTTTGAACTCATGCTGATGCTGTTCCACTTGAAGTATTGAACCGGGGCAATGACTGCGCATGCCATGGGGCTGCGCCGGTCTGACCAATTCGGCCAGACGCCTGTTATAGCAGGTCAATGCAGAAAAAAACGTGAAGGTCTATTCCACCGTAACCGATTTGGCCAGATTGCGCGGCTGATCCACATCGGTACCTTTGAGTACCGCCACGTAATACGACAGCAACTGCAACGGTATGGTGTAGAGAATCGGTGCCAGCACATCGTGGATATGCGGCATGCCGATTACATGGGTGCCTTCACCATTAGCCATGCCGGCCTGCTGGTCGGCAAACACGATCAGCTCACCACCGCGCGCACGCACTTCCTGCAGGTTGGATTTGAGCTTTTCCAGCAGCTCGTTGTTCGGTGCCACCGTGACCACCGGCATGTCGCTATCGACCAGCGCCAGCGGGCCGTGCTTGAGCTCGCCGGCGGGATAGGCCTCGGCGTGAATGTAGGAAATCTCCTTGAGCTTGAGTGCACCTTCCATGGCCACCGGATACTGGGCGCCGCGACCGAGAAACAGGGTGTGATGCTTTTCGGCAAACAGTTCGGCAACTTTCTCGACCTTCTTGTCCATCGCCAGTGCCTCACCCAGGTGTGTCGGCAACCGGCGCAGGGCTTCCACCAGCTCGGCTTCCGTGGCCTTGTCCAGCGTACCGCGGACCTGTCCCAGAGCCAGGGTCAGTAACAGCAAGGCGACCAGCTGGGTGGTGAAGGCCTTGGTCGAAGCCACACCGATCTCCGGGCCGGCGTGGGTCAGCAGGGTCAGTTCCGACTCGCGCACCAAGGAACTGGTGCCGACATTGCAGATGGCCAGGCTGCCGAGGAAACCCAGTTCCTTGGCATTGCGCAGAGCTGCCAGGGTGTCGGCGGTTTCACCGGACTGGGAAATGGTCACGAACAGGCTGTCGGGCTGTACCACCACCTTGCGATAGCGGAACTCGCTGGCCACCTCGATCTGACAGGGGATACCGGCCAGTGCTTCCAGCCAGTAACGTGCCACCATCCCCGCGTGGTAGCTGGTACCGCAAGCAACGATCTGCACATTCTTGACTCTGGCAAACAGCTCGGCGGCCTCTGCGCCGAATGCCTGTACCAGTACACGTCCGGAACCCAGCCGGCCTTCCAGAGTACGTTGCACCACAGCGGGTTGCTCGTGGATTTCCTTGAGCATGAAGTGGCGATACTCGCCTTTGTCTGCCGCTTCGGCACCCTCGTGGTACTGCACCTGCTCGCGCTCGACCAGGGCTCCGCTTTCATCCCAGATCTGTACGCTGTTGCGGCGGATCTCGGCAATATCGCCTTCTTCCAGATAGATGAAGCGATCGGTAACCTGGCGCAAGGCCAGCTGATCCGAGGCCAGAAAGTTCTCACCCAGGCCCAGGCCGATCACCAGCGGACTACCGCTGCGCGCTGCCAGCAAACGATCCGGCTGACTGGCACTGATCACCGCCAGCCCATAGGCACCGTGCAACTCGGGGATCGCCGCTTTCAGGGCATCCGCCAGATCGGGGAAGGTCTTCAGCTTGTGATGCAGCAAGTGCACGATAGTCTCGGTATCGGTGTCCGAACTGAATTCATAGCCGAGGCCGCAGAGTTCGGCGCGCAGGGCTTCATGGTTTTCAATGATGCCGTTGTGCACAACCGCCAGATCGCTGCCGGAAAAATGCGGGTGGGCATTACGCTCGCACGGCGCTCCGTGGGTGGCCCAGCGGGTGTGGGCAATCCCCAGCCGGCCATGCAGTGGCTCGTTCAGCAGCGCTTGCGCCAGTTCACTGACTTTGCCCGAACGGCGGCAGCGCTGCAGCGCACCGGACTGTTCGATGACGGCCACGCCGGCGCTGTCATAGCCGCGGTATTCCAGGCGCTTGAGGCCTTCAAGCAGTATCGGGGTAATCGGCCGTTCAGCAACGGCGCCAACAATGCCACACATAGTCTTCTCCTCAGCCAGCCAGGGCGCAGATTACTTCCACGCCACAAGCCTCAATTTGCAAGCGCATCTCGCCATCGAGGCACTCATCGGTTATCAGGGTATGGATGCTGCTCCAGGGCAGTTCCAGATTGGGAATCTTGCGGCCGAATTTTTCCGACTCCGCCAGAACAATCACTTCGCGGGCCACATCGGCCATTACTCGCGATAAACCAAGCAATTCATTGAATGTGGTGGTGCCACGGGCGATATCCAGGCCATCGGCACCAATGAACAGCTGGTCAAAGTCATAGGAGCGCAGAACCTGTTCGGCAACCTGGCCCTGGAAAGACTCCGAATGCGGATCCCAGGTTCCGCCCGTCATCAGCAGCGTCGGCTCATGCTCGATCTCTCTGAGTGCGGTGGCGACCTTCAGAGAGTTGGTCATCACCACCAGTCCGGGCTTGTAGCCCAGTTGCGGAATCATTGCCGCAGTAGTGCTACCGCAATCGAGAATGATCCGCGCATGCTCGCGTATGTGCGCAACGGCAGCCTTGGCAATCGCCAGCTTGAATGGTGCCAGCTGCCGGTTCGGCGCGCTGGTCAATTCCTGCGGCAAGGGCACCGCGCCGCCGTATCGACGCAGCAGCAACCCATTCTGTTCAAGCACCGTGAGGTCCTTGCGAATGGTTACTTCGGAGGTGTCGAAGCGTTTTGCCAGCTCATCCACACTGACTTCACCCTGCTCGGCGAGCAGGGTAATGATGGCGTGGCGGCGCTGCGGTGTATTGCGTTTTGACATTTATTTGTTTCGATTCGAAATATTAATGCGCGAATCAAAACCTAATATGCCTGTTTAGTCAAGGAAATGAAGCCTTAACGGTCCTTCCAAATAACCAGAAGGCCGTTTATTTGCTCACTTTTTATGCTTTTCCGGGCGTTTCCAGCCCGTAATGTTGCGCTGCTTAGCCCGACCGACACCCAGCGCAGCTGCCGGCACCTCCTGGCTGATGGTCGAGCCGGCACCCGTTGTCGCGCCATCGCCAAGACTCACCGGTGCGACCAGCGAGTTGTTGGAACCGATGAATACGTCATCACCCAACACTGTTTGCCATTTGTTCGCCCCATCGTAATTGCAGGTAATGGTCCCCGCGCCGATGTTGCAGTTGTCGCCTATCTGCGCATCGCCCAGATAGCTCAGATGGCCGGCTTTAGAACCAGTGCCAAGCCGTGCATTCTTGATTTCCACAAAATTGCCGACGTGTGCCTTTGCACCGAGCACCGCCCCCGGGCGCAACCGTGCATAAGGGCCACAGTCGCTACCCTCGCCCAACTCGGCACCCTCCAAATGACTGTTGGCCTTGACCGTTGAGCCGCGGCGCAAGGTGCTATTTTTAATGACGCAATTGGGGCCGATCTGCACGTCGTCTTCGATGACTACGCAGCCTTCAAGAATCACGTTCACATCGATCAGGATGTCGCGCCCGACCTGTACCTCACCGCGGACATCCAGTCGCTGCGGGTCGCGCAAGGTCACACCCTGCTGCATCAAGGCACGGGCGGCTTGGCCCTGATAATGCCGCTCGAGCTCCGCCAGCTGAATTCTATCGTTGGCACCCTGCACTTCCTGCTGGCTTGCCGGTTGTTCGGTCGCAACCCGCAAGCCGTCTGCAACCGCCATGGCAATCACATCGGTGAGGTAGTACTCGCCCTGGGCATTGTTGTTGGACAGCCGTGCCAGCCATTCACAAAGCTTGACCCGCGGAGCAACCAGGATTCCCGTATTGCCCTCGCAAATCTTGCGCTGCTCGCTGCTCGCATCTTTCTGTTCGACAATGGCCTGCACCTCACCATTTTCGTTACGCAGTATGCGTCCATACCCTGTCGGATCGCTCAGCGAGACGGTCAGCAAGCCAAGACAGTTTTCTGCTGATTGGGCCAGTAATCGCACTAGCGTTTCCTGCTGAATCAGGGGCACATCGCCATACAGAATCATCACCTGATCAGCTTTCAGATGCGGTATTGCCTGCGCGACTGCATGGCCGGTACCGAGCTGTTCGTTCTGCATCACGAAAGTCAGATCTTCCGCCTGCAAGCGTTCCCGGACCAGTTCCGCGCCATGGCCAATGACCACCTGAATGCTATCCGGACGCAATGTACGCGCGGTATCCAGCACGTGCCCGAGCATCGATTTACCAGCCACCGGGTGGAGGACCTTGGGTATAGATGAACGCATGCGCGTTCCCTGGCCGGCAGCAAGAATGACGATATCGAGCGACATGAGGTGTACCTGATCTGGCTTTGTGGAGGGAAATGCAACGCATGAAAAAGGGTAGCCTAGGCTACCCTTTTGCACTTGCTGATTAAAGCTGACGCTTTACCAGCCTACCTTTTGCGCAACTTTACCGTACGCAATTGCGCAACGGCTTCCGCAAGGCGGTTGGATGCAGACGCATAATCAAACTCGGCGCCTTTCTCGCTCAACGCCTTTTCTGCCGTTTGAACAGCAGCTTGCGCCGAAGCTTCATCCATATCCGCAGCGCGCAGCACGGTATCGGCCAAAACCTTTACCATACTTGGCTGTACTTCAAGGAACCCACCGGAGATGTAGAACACCTCTTCGTCTCCACCCTGCTTGACGATACGAATCGGACCCGGTTTCAGGTCTGTAATCAAGGGTGCGTGACCGGGTGCGATACCCAGATCACCGAGATTGCCGTGGGCAATTACCATTTCTACCAAGCCGGAGTAAATCTCCTCCTCGGCGCTAACAATGTCGCAATGGACTGTAATAGCCATACGCTTGCCTCATCTAAGCGCCCGTAACCGGGCGCTCGCGGATTACAGTTTCTTGGCTTTCTCGATCGCTTCTTCAATGCTGCCGACCATGTAGAACGCCTGCTCTGGCAGATGGTCGTAGTCGCCCTTGAGAATCCCGCTAAAACCTTCAATGGTATCTTTCAGGGACACATATTTACCTGGAGAACCGGTAAATACTTCCGCAACGAAGAACGGCTGCGACAGGAAACGCTGAATTTTACGTGCACGGGAAACCAGCTGCTTGTCGGCGTCGGAAAGTTCATCCATACCCAGAATGGCAATGATGTCCTTCAGTTCCTTGTAGCGCTGCAGCACGAACTGCACACCACGCGCAGTGTCATAGTGTTCCTGGCCGATAACCAGTGGATCCAGCTGACGCGAAGTCGAATCCAGTGGATCTACCGCAGGGTAAATACCCAGCGATGCGATATCACGGGACAGTACGACTGTAGCGTCAAGGTGGGCGAAGGTTGTCGCCGGCGACGGGTCAGTCAGGTCATCCGCAGGTACGTAAACGGCCTGAATCGAAGTGATCGAACCACTTTTGGTCGTGGTGATACGCTCCTGCAGAACACCCATCTCTTCCGCCAGCGTCGGCTGGTAGCCTACCGCTGAAGGCATACGACCCAGCAGTGCGGATACTTCGGTACCGGCGAGTGTATAGCGGTAGATGTTGTCGATGAACAGCAGTACGTCGTTACCTTCGTCACGGAACTTCTCGGCCATGGTCAGGCCGGTCAGCGCTACACGCAGACGGTTTCCCGGTGGCTCGTTCATCTGCCCGTAAACCAGAGCAACCTTGTCCAGTACGTTGGATTCCTTCATCTCGTGATAGAAGTCATTACCTTCACGAGTACGCTCACCAACACCGGCAAATACCGAGTAGCCGCTGTGCTCAATGGCGATGTTACGGATCAGTTCCATCATGTTAACGGTCTTGCCCACACCGGCACCACCGAACAGACCAACCTTACCACCCCGGGCAAAAGGACATACCAGGTCGATTACCTTGATGCCTGTTTCCAGCAAATCATTGCCGCCAGCCTGCTCGGCAAACGATGGTGCTTCACGGTGAATACCCCAGCGCTCCTCCTCACCGATAGGACCAGCCTCATCGATAGGGTTGCCGAGAACATCCATAATGCGACCGAGAGTAGCCTTGCCAACAGGCACGGAGATAGCTGCTCCGGTGTTGGCAACATCCAGCCCTCGCTTCAACCCTTCAGTTGAACCCATGGCAATGGTACGTACCACACCGTCACCCAGCTGCTGCTGGACTTCAAGTGTGGTTTCGGCGCCTTGTACTTTCAATGCATCATAAATATTCGGTACCTGCTCGCATGGAAACTCCACGTCGATAACAGCGCCGATAATCTGAACAATACGTCCACTACTCATGTCTGGTTCCTCTGAAAATTTGAACCTGTCTTACAACGCGGCTGCGCCGCCGACGATTTCCGAAATTTCTTGTGTGATTGCTGCCTGGCGAGCCTTGTTGTAGATCAGCTGCAATTCACCGATCAGCTCACCGGCGTTCTCGGTGGCATTCTTCATAGCCAACATCCGCGACGCCTGCTCACAAGCATTGTTTTCGATAACAGCCTGATACACCTGAGACTCAACATAACGAACCAGCAGGCCTTCCAGAAGCTGTTTGGCATCTGGCTCGTACAGGTAGTCCCAGTGATGCTTGAGCTCTGTATCAGGGTCGGCGACCAATGGAATCAACTGATCTACCGTTGGCTGCTGAACCATGGTGTTAACGAACTTGTTCGACACTATGTTCAGACGATCAATTCGCCCGTCCAGATAGGCATCAAGCATTACCTTGACGCTGCCGATCAGATCATTGATTGACGGCTCTTCACCGATATGGCTGATAGCCGCAACAATGTTGCCACCAAAGTTGTTGAAGAAAGCCGCACCCTTGGTACCAATCACACAAAGGTCTATTTCTATTCCTTGTTCGCGATTGCCTGCCATGTCCTTGACCAGCGCCTTGAACAGGTTGGTGTTCAAACCACCGCAAAGACCTCGATCTGTGCTGACCACGATATAACCGACGCGCTTTGTTTCACGTTCGATCATGAAGGGGTGGCGATACTCCGGGTTAGCATTGGCCAGGTGGCCAATAACCTGCCGGATACGCTCAGCATAGGGACGACCTGCAGCCATGCGCTGTTGTGCCCTGCGCATTTTGCTGACCGCCACTTTTTCCATGGCGTTGGTAATTTTTTGCGTGCTTTTGATGCTCGCAATCTTTGTGCGAATCTCTTTTGAGCCTGCCATGCAACACCTATAGGTCTAGCAGACGAGTGCCTTTCGGCACCCGTTGCGGATTACCAGGTTTGGGTAGCCTTGAACTTCTCGATACCTGCTTTGATAGCCGCGTCGATATCGTCGTTGAAGTCACCCTTCTCGTTAATCTTCGCCATTAGGTCAGCTTGATCACGGTTGAAATAGGACAGCAGGGAAGCCTCAAAACTGCCGACCTTGTCTACTTCAACGTCGTTCAGGAATCCACGGTCAACGGCATAAAGCGACAGCGACATTTCAGCGATGGACATCGGCGAATATTGCTTCTGCTTCATCAGCTCGGTAACACGCTTACCATGTTCAAGCTGCTTGCGAGTGGCATCGTCCAGATCCGAAGCAAACTGGGAGAAGGCTGCCAGTTCACGGTACTGGGCCAGCGCCGTACGAATACCGCCGGACAGTTTTTTGACGATCTTGGTCTGAGCAGCACCACCAACACGCGATACCGAAATACCGGAGTTCACTGCCGGACGAATACCGGAGTTGAACATCGCTGATTCCAGGAAGATCTGGCCATCCGTAATCGAGATCACGTTGGTCGGAACAAACGCGGAAACGTCACCGGCCTGGGTTTCAATGATCGGCAGAGCCGTCAGCGAGCCCGTTTTGCCAGTTACTGCGCCATTGGTGAACTTCTCGACGTACTCTTCGGACACGCGTGACGCGCGCTCGAGCAGACGACTGTGGAGATAGAAAACATCACCCGGATAAGCTTCGCGACCTGGCGGACGGCGCAGCAGCAGGGAAATCTGGCGATAAGCTACCGCCTGCTTGGACAGATCGTCATAAACGATCAGCGCATCTTCGCCGCGGTCACGGAAATATTCGCCCATGGTGCAACCGGAATAGGCCGCAATATATTGCAGTGCAGCTGACTCCGAAGCACTGGCCACGACGACGATAGTATTCGCCAGCGCACCATTCTCTTCCAGCTTGCGTACCACGTTGGCGACAGTCGAACGCTTCTGGCCGATTGCTACGTAGACAGAAAAAATGCCGCTGTTCTTCTGATTGATGATGGCATCAATCGCCAGAGCAGTTTTACCAATCTGGCGGTCACCGATGATCAGCTCACGCTGGCCACGGCCGACAGGAATCATGGCATCTACAGCCTTGTAACCGGTCTGTACCGGCTGGTCGACCGATTTACGCCAGATCACACCGGGAGCCACCTTTTCAACAGCATCAAATGCGCTGTTGTTCAGTGGTCCTTTGCCGTCGATCGGGTTACCCAATGCATCGACAACACGGCCCAGCAGTTCCGGTCCGACCGGCACTTCGAGAACACGGCCGGTGCACTTGGCACTCATACCTTCAGCCAGCGACTGAAACTCGCCCAGAACAACAGCGCCGACCGAATCGCGCTCAAGGTTCATGGCCATGCCATAAACCCCGCCGGGAAACTCGATCATTTCGCCATACATTACGTCGGCAAGACCATGAATCCGCACGATACCGTCGGAGACACTGACTACAGTGCCTTCGTTGCGGGCTTGGGAGGCGATATCGAGTTTCTCGATACGGCCTTTGATGATTTCACTTATTTCGGAAGGATTGAGTTGCTGCATTGCTCTGCTGCCCCTTCAAACTCAGGATTTCAACGCTTCAGCAAGTTTCGCGATTTTTCCGCGAACCGAGCCATCGATAACCAGGTCGCCGGCACGGATTACGACGCCGCCAATAAGGCTGGAATCTTCCGTAGCATGCAAACGCACTTCTCGGCTGAGCCGTGCGCTGAGAACCTTGGCGAGTTTGTCTTTCTGTTCATTATTCAATGCAAAGGCACTGGTGACTTCCACATCTACCGACTTTTCCTGTTCAGCCTTGTACAGCTCGAACAATTCGGTAATCTCTGGCAAAAGCAACAGACGGTCGTTTTCAGCCAGCAGGTGGATAAAGTTCTGTACCTTGGCATCCAACTTGTCGCCACACACCTCGACAAAAGTGTTGGCCTTTTCAGCGCCTGTCAGACGCGGAACCCTGAGCATCTGCTGAATGGTTTTATCCACAGATACACTGCTTGCCAAACCCAGCATTGCTGACCATTCAGTCAACTGCTTCTGGCTTTGGGCAAACTCGAAGGCTGCCTTTGCGTAAGGTCGGGCAAGCGTGGTCAGTTCAGCCATGATGCCCCCGCTTAGATTTCGGCTGCCAGTCGCGAAACCAGCTCCGCATGCGCATTTTGATCAATGGTCGAACCAAGAATTTTTTCAGCGCCAATCACCGCCAGGCCACCCAACTGGGTACGCAATGCATCTTTAGCGCTGTTGATTTCTTGTTCGATCTCGGCTTGAGCCTGTGCTTTCACGCGCTCCGCCTCGACACGAGCCTGATCTCTGGCCTCGTCGACGAGCTGGTTCGCGCGCTTCTTCGCTTGCTCAATGATTTCTGCAGCCTGGCTTTTGGCATCGCGTAACTGGTGTGCCACTTTTTCGTGGGCCAACTCCAAATCACGATTTGCCCGGCTGGCAGCATCCAGACCATCTGCGATCTTCTTCTGACGCTCCCGCAAAGCTGTGATGACCGGAGGCCACACATACTTCATGCAGAAAACTACAAAAATGAAGAACGCAACGGACTGACCAATCAGGGTTGCATTAATGTTCACGCCAACACCTCGCTCTTTCGTTGTTCATCGCATAAAGCAACTCGAAACATCGAGTTGCTTAGAGGATTTGACCAACGAAGGGGTTTGCAAAGGTGAAGAACAGTGCCAGACCAACACCGATCATGGTCACGGCATCCAGCAGACCGGCGACGATGAACATTTTCACTTGAAGCATTGGAACCATTTCCGGCTGGCGAGCTGCGCCTTCCAGAAATTTGCCTCCAAGCAGGCCAAAGCCAATGGCGGTACCCAGGGCACCCATGCCAATCAAAAGTGCAACGGCGATCGCGGTTAGACCAACTACAGTTTCCATCTTTCCTCCCGACTTTTATGTCGTATTGGTTAAAGGTTTTGCAAAAAGTACAACAGTAATCAGTGACTGTCTTCGTGTGCCAGCGACAGGTAGACAATGGTCAGCATCATGAAGATGAATGCTTGCAGCGTGATGATCAGGATATGGAACATCGCCCAGGCCCAGTTGAGGGCCAGACCGAAGACGCCCATCAGGAATCCGGCACTGAATATCACAGCAATCAGAATGAAGATCAACTCGCCGGCATACATGTTGCCGAACAGCCGCAAACCCAGAGAAAACGGTTTGGCAATCAGGGTGACGAATTCAAGCAGAAAGTTCACCGGTACCAGAATCGCCTGAACCACCACATTCTTGCTGTTGAAAGGATGCAGTGTCAGCTCGCCAAGGAAACCGCCTATGCCCTTGACCTTGATGCTGTAGTAAACAATCAGCGCAAAAACCGAAATGGCCATGCCCAATGTGGCATTCGGATCGGTAGTCGGTACCACACGGAAGAACAGATGGTCGTTGCCGGCAATCGTGGCCGCCAGCTTTGGCAGCCAGTCCACAGGCACCAGATCCATCAGGTTCATCAGGAATATCCAGACAAAGATTGTCAGGGCCAGAGGGGCAATCACGGCATTCTTGCCATGAAAGGTGTCCTTTACGCTCTGGTCAACAAACTCGACCATCATTTCGACAAAATTCTGCAGTGCGCCAGGTTGGCCGCTGGTGGCGCGCTTGGCTGCTGCGCGGAATACCAGAATGAAAACCAGACCAAGAACAACAGACCAGCCAAGGGTGTCTACATGAAACGCCCAGAAGCCCATCTCCTTTGCTTGTTCAGGGGTATGTGCAAAACCCCACTCGCCACCGGGAAGCTGTCCGAAGGTCAGATTCTGCAGGTGGTGCTTGATGTAGCCGGAAACGCTTTCTGCTGCCATTTTTACCTCAACCGCTCTTAAGGTCTCAAAGGTTTAGCTTTAATCAGCAACGGTGCAAACCAGCTGACCACCTGGGTCAGGATGAACACTACGAAAACCGATCGTGCATCCAGTGGTTTAACGCCCGCAAACACCAGCGCAAAAAGCGCCGCTGTCAAAACAAACTTGCCCGCCTCACCCGCATAGAATGACTTGAGGATGTCCCTGGCTGCACGCGCACCGCTGTAGCGAAATGCCTTGCGTGCAAAGTACAGGTTAGGTAGCCAGGCTATCGCCCCACCGAGAAATCCCGAATATCCGGAACTCCATCCTAGCCAGATCAGCAATGCTGCGGAAATCAGGATTGCTACAACCAGTTGCGCAATCAGTATCTGAAAAACCGGTAGCCGATGTAGCGGCAAGCGTTTCTGCATGCGCACATTCACCGGTGTATTCCCCTTCATGTCGACTGCCTTCACATAACAAGCTGGCATATTTCGTGCCGACAAATTAGCTGCGGAAGTATAGGCCTGCATTAAAAGTGGTTCAACCGTTGGTCGGCATATTCCGACCAAGTACCTCAATCAGCGTATGTGAGCCAGAACCCCCTGCAGTTCATCCAGAGAGTTGTAGCGAATAACCAGCTGACCCTTGCCTTTCTGGCCATGCTTGATCTGCACCGGAGAGCCCAGTTTTTCGGCCAGTCGCTGTTCCAGCCGGGTTATGTCCGGATCGGTTTTTACGGGTTCAGCCGCTCGTGGTTTAGCGCTCAGCCATTGCCTTACCAGTGCTTCCGTCTGGCGAACTGTGAGCCCTTGTGCGACAACGTGTCGCGCACCTTCGACCTGAGTTTCCAGTGGTAAGCCCAGCAGAGCCCTGGCATGACCCATTTCCAGATCGCCATGGGACAACAGTGTCTTGATCTCCTCCGGCAAAGCGGTCAAACGCAACAGGTTGGTAACGGTAACCCTGGATTTTCCGACCGCATCAGCAACCTGCTGCTGGGTCAATTGAAACTCCTGTTGCAATCGTTGCAGGGCAAAGGCTTCTTCAATCGGGTTGAGATCTTCACGCTGGATATTCTCGATAAGGGCCATGGCAATAGCCGCTTCATCGGGAATTTCCCTGACCAATGCAGCTATTTTATCCAGACCCGCCTGTTGCGTTGCGCGCCAGCGGCGTTCGCCAGCAACGATTTCAAAACGGCCATTGGCTATCGGACGCACCACGATCGGTTGCATCAGGCCCTGTGCCTTGATCGATTGCGCCAGTTCTTCCAGAGCTTCGGGATCCATGTCGCGACGCGGCTGGTATTTGCCGCGCTGGATCAAGTCCACCGGTAGATTCTGTAACTCACTGCTTTCTTTGCTGCTGGCTTCCTGTTGCAAAGCAGAAGCGCTGCTACCACTCAGAAGTGCATCCAGACCACGGCCGAGGCCACGCTTTTTGAGAACCATGTAATTTCCTTATGCCGTAGCAGCTTTATGGCTGTTGCGTTGACGCCTGGACATTTCTCCAGCGAGCGCAAGATAGGCCTGGGCACCACGTGATTGCTTGTCGTAGACCAGGGCTGGCATGCCGTGACTCGGGGCCTCGGCCAGACGAATATTCCGCGGAATCACTGTCTGGTACAGCTGATCTCCAAAATGCTCTTTCAATTGGCTGGAAACGTCGTTGGTCAAGCTCATCCGAGGGTCGTACATGGTGCGCAACAAACCCTCGATCTTCAGCGAAGGATTCAACATCTGTGCGATGCGCTGAATGGAATTGATCAGATCTGACAGACCTTCCAAGGCAAAGTATTCACACTGCATCGGAATAATCACACCATCTGCGGCCACCAGCGCGTTGACTGTCAGCATCGACAACGAAGGGGGACAGTCGATCAGAATGTAATCGTAATTATCCCTGATCGGCGCCAGCGCATAACGCAAGCGGCTTTCCTTCATGCGCATTTCCAGCAGAACGACTTCCGCCGCGGTCAGATCACGATTTGCCGGCAGCAACTGGTAGCCGCCGTGCTCGGCGAACTGCATGGCGGTACCCACATCACACTCGCCAATCAGTACGTCATAGATCGAGTGCTGGAGAGCATGTTTGTCTATTCCACTGCCCATTGTCGCGTTACCTTGCGGATCAAGGTCAATCAGCAAAACCCGGCGCTTGGTGGCTACCAGGGATGCTGCCAGATTGATGCAGGTGGTGGTTTTACCCACACCGCCTTTCTGGTTGGCAATCGCGAATACCTTGGCCATGAATAGCAGTTACTCCTTTAAATCGTGCGCTGCAGTATCAGCAGATGGCGTTGACCTTGGCAACCTGGAACCAGCAAGACATGTGATTCCAGCAAGCGGAAATCTGCCGGTAAAACCTGCAGTTCATCGTCAGGATGCAATCCTTTCATCGCCAACCAGCGCGTATCAACCCCACCCAGATGGCGGGTCCAGTTGGCAAAATCCGCCAGCGAGCTGAAGGCTCGGGAACAGATACCCTCGAAAGGTCGTTCAGGTCTGAAGTCTTCGACTCTACTGTGAACAACCTCAAGATTACTCAATTGCAGTTCAAGCTTTACCTGGGTGAGGAAGCGGGTTTTCTTGCCGTTCGCATCAAGCAGAGTGAAATGCAGCTGGGGAAACATGATAGCCAGCGGTATGCCAGGCATTCCGCCACCGCTGCCGACATCCAGCCAGTTGTTCCCGGCCTGGGCGACGTACTTAACGACACTCAGGCTATCCAGCAGGTGACGGGAGACCATTTCATCGGGATTGCGTACAGCCGTCAGGTTGTACGCCTTGTTCCACTTGATCAGTAGCTCAAGATAAGCCAGCAGTCTTTCTTGCTGAATGGGGCTTATCTCTAGTCCAAGCTGGCTCGCTCCGTGCAGAAGCTCCTCAGCGTGTGCAGGTGTTAATGACGAACTCAAGCACTCTGCTCCATCTGGCTCCCGGCACTGCGCTTCTTCAGATAAATCATTAACAGCGAGATAGCGGCCGGGGTAACACCTGGTATGCGGGATGCCTGACCCAAGGTTTGCGGGCGACTGCTGTCCAGCTTGAGCTGAATTTCCTTGGACAGTCCGGAGATACTCTTGTAATCGATATCCGGCGGCAACCCGGTGTTTTCACTGGCTCGCAGACGCAGGATTTCTTCCTGTTGCCGATCTATGTAGCCGGCGTATTTGGTCTTGATCTCAATCTGCTCGGCAACCCGGGAATCACAGGTACCTTGTCCGGTAATGGCAATCAAACCCGCATAGTCAATTTCCGGTCGTGCCAGTAAATTCAGCAAATTGTATTCATGCGTCAGCGGTGTACCGAAGTGCTCGGCGATTGCCTCACCCTGCGCTGTATGGGGTCTGACCCAGGTACTTTTCAAACGCTGCTCTTCAAGGGCAATTGCCTCGCGCTTGGCCTCGAAAACAGCCCAGCGCTGATCATCCACCAGGCCCAGCTCGCGACCCTTTTCAGTCAGGCGTACATCCGCATTGTCCTCACGCAGGATCAGCCGGTATTCCGCTCTTGAGGTGAACATCCGGTATGGCTCCTGGGTGCCCAGTGTTATCAGGTCATCGACCAGCACACCGATATAGGCTTCGTCGCGTCGAGGACACCAGGCTTCCTTTCCTTGCGTCCGCAAAGCAGCGTTGGTCCCGGCCAACAAGCCCTGGGCACCTGCCTCCTCATAGCCGGTCGTTCCGTTGATCTGGCCAGCGAAAAACAAACCATCAATGACCTTGGTTTCCAGACTGTACTTCAGATCTCTCGGGTCAAAATAATCGTACTCGATGGCGTAACCGGGACGCATGATATGGGCGTTTTCCATACCGCGAATCGATCTGACGATTTGCAGTTGCACATCAAAAGGCAATGAGGTCGAGATGCCATTCGGATACAACTCGTGGGTATCCAGCCCTTCGGGCTCTATGAAAACCTGGTGACTTTCCTTTTCGGCGAAGCGATGGATCTTGTCTTCAATGGATGGGCAATAACGCGGCCCCACGCCTTCGATTACCCCGGAATACATCGGTGAGCGGTCCAGATTGCTGGCAATGATTTCGTGAGTGCGAGCATTCGTGTGGGTAATCCAGCAGCTGACTTGTCGCGGATGCTCTTGCTGGGTACCGAGAAAAGACATCACCGGTAGCGGTGTATCCCCAGGTTGCTCGGTCATCACCGAGTAATCCACCGAGCGGCCATCGATGCGCGGTGGTGTTCCGGTCTTCAACCGTCCAACGCGTAAAGGCAGTTCGCGCAAACGTTTTGCCAGAGCGATCGAGGGCGGATCACCGGCACGACCACCTGAGTAATTCTGCAGGCCAATGTGGATCAGCCCGCCAAGAAAGGTTCCGGTTGTCAGCACCACGGATGCGGCATGGAACTTCAGACCCATCTGGGTTACCACACCACAAACCTGATTATTGTTGACGATCAGATCATCGCAGGCTTGCTGGAATATCCACAGGTTCGGCTGGTTTTCCAGGGCATGCCGAACAGCCGCCTTGTACATCACCCGATCGGCTTGTGCGCGTGTCGCACGCACCGCTGGTCCTTTGCGGCTGTTGAGTACACGAAACTGAATGCCGCTCTTGTCTGTGGCATGCGCCATGACGCCACCCAGCGCATCTATTTCCTTGACCAGATGACTCTTGCCGATTCCGCCAATGGCAGGGTTGCAGCTCATTTGCCCAAGCGTTTCAACGTTATGTGTCAGCAGTAAGGTCTTTACACCCATGCGTGCAGCTGCCAGGGCAGCTTCAGTGCCAGCATGGCCGCCACCAATCACGATGACATCAAAACGGGAAGGGAAATCCACCACGCACCTCGTGCCTGTTGAAATTATGGTTTCGGAAAGACCGGCGAGTATAGGGATTTCGGCGATCTGAATGAAGCTTTTTGGATATTTTTTAACCAGAAAGGAAAAAGTGCTGTTAACAAATATAAAAAATAAAGAATTCTTTAAAGACTCTTTTTATGTTTATTAATGGTCAAGCAATTTTCTGTGGATAACACTCTGAACGCCTTTGTTATAAAGGCTTGCAGCGATCGGCTAAGCTGTGCTCTGGCTGCCCGTATCAGGTTGGCAAGCGGTAGGTAAGCTGTGTATGGATAGGCTACTTATGCACAGGCTGGTTTGTCCCCCTAGTTACTCCGAGCTTATGAACTGTCCCTGAGGGCAGTTTTCCACAGAGCTCAGGGAGCTAAATATTCGACTGAATGGCTTTTTCCAGGGGGATGGAGTTGCGTGTTAACGGATGTCTGCCGGCGGTTTATTTGCCAATGCAGAAACTTGTGAAGATCCGACCGAGCAAGTCATCGGAACTGAAGGCACCGGTAATCTCGCCGATAGCCTGTTGGGCGTGCCGCAGATCTTCTGCCAGCAACTCACCTGCGCCGGTTGCGGTCAGCTGCGCACGGCCGTGTTCGAGTGACTGTGCGGCCTTTTGCAGTGCCTGCAGGTGCCTTTGCCTGGCGCTGAAGCCGTTCTCGGTGGTCTGCGCGAAGCCCATGCAGGCTTTCAGATGCTCACGCAGCAGATGCAGCCCCGCAGTGGATTTGGCGCTCAATGCTATGGTGGTATGGCCATCGGGGCTGGTTTCCAGTGCAACAGGCTCGCCTGACAGATCAGCCTTGTTTTTGATCAAGGTCACTTTTTCCGGATCAGGCCGTTGCTGCAAAAACTCGGGCCAGAGTGCCGTGGCATCGGCTGCTTCCGGGGTTGTAGCATCGACAACCAGCAATATTCGATCGGCTTCATTGATGGCGTGCAGGGCGCGGGCAACACCAATTTTTTCCACCTGATCCTCTGTTGCTCGCAGTCCGGCTGTGTCAATGATGTGCAGGGGCATGCCATCGATATGAATATGCTCGCGCAATACATCGCGGGTGGTTCCCGCAATTTCTGTGACGATTGCGCTTTCACGACCAGCCAAGGCATTGAGCAGGCTGGACTTTCCCGCATTTGGCCGGCCGGCGATGACGACCGTCATGCCATCCCGTAACAACACACCCTGATTTGCCTGATGAAATACTTGCTGCAAATCGGCGCGCAACTCATCAAGCATTTTCAGAACATGACCATCCGCCAGAAAGTCGATTTCCTCCTCCGGAAAGTCGATGGCGGCTTCAACGTAAATACGCAGATTGATCAGTTGCTCGGTCAGTTGATGGATGCGTCTGGAAAACTCGCCCTGTAACGAGCGCAACGCATTGCGCGCTGCCTGCGTGGAGCTGGCCTCGATCAGATCGGCGATGGCTTCTGCCTGCGCCAGGTCCAGTTTGTCGTTTAGAAAGGCGCGCTGACTGAACTCGCCCGGAGCGGCCAGTCGGGCTCCCAGACTCAGACAGCGTTGCAGCAGCATGTCCAGTACGACGGGTCCGCCATGCCCCTGAAGCTCGATGACATCCTCGCCGGTAAATGAATGCGGTGCAGGAAAGAACAGCAGCAGGCCTTGATCCAGAACCTGCTGATCCTCGTCCTGAAAGGAGCCGTAATGGGCATGACGCGGCAGAGGCTCTCTGCCACAGATAGCCGAGGCCAGCGTCCGCGCCAGGGGGCCTGACACACGAACAATGCCCACCCCGCCTCTGCCCTGTGCTGTAGCGACGGCAGCGATGGTGTCTTTTAGGTAAGTGGTCATCTACCGGGCCCTCTGCGCTGGATAGCAAAACGCCCCACTAGGGGGCGTCTGCATACAGGGTTTGATCAGGCTGCTTTGCTGGCAGCTTCGATTTTCCGGGTAATGTACCACTGCTGGGCAATAGACAGGATGTTGTTGACCACCCAGTAAAGCACCAGACCGGCCGGGAACCAGAGGAAAAAGAAGGTGAAGATAACCGGCATCATTTTCATCACTTTGGCCTGCATTGGATCCGGCGGGGTCGGATTCAATTGCATCTGGATGAACATGGTGGCGCCCATGATGATTGGCAACAGGAAGAACGGATCCTTGATGGACAGGTCGGTAATCCAGAACATCCAGGGTGCCTGACGCATTTCAACGCTTTCCAGCAGTACCCAGTACAGCGCCAGGAACACCGGCATTTGCACAAGAATGGGCAGACAGCCGCCTAAAGGATTGATTTTTTCCTTCTTGTACAGCTCCATCATGGCTTGCGACATTTTCTGCCGGTCATCACCAAACTGCTCTTTCAAAGCTGCAAGCTTTGGTGCAACGGCACGCATGCGCGCCATCGACTTGTAACTGGCTGCCGACAACGGGAAGAAGAACAGCTTGATGATCAGGGTCAGCACGATGATCGACCAGCCCCAGTTACCCAGCAGTGCATGAATATTCTCAAGCAGCCAGAAAATCGGCTGGGCAATGAACCAGAGCATGCCGTAATCAACAGTCAACTCCAGGCCCGGGGCGAGTGTTTTCAGATTGCCCTGGATTTTCGGGCCGGCATACAGGGTTACCGCGGTTTCCGCCCGGGAAGCAGCCGGAATGTTCATGGCTGCAGCAGTAAAACCTACGATGTAGTTGCCCTGACTGTCCTTGCGGGCGGTTACCTGATTGCTTTCATCTTTGGGTGAAACCCAGGCGGTCACGAAGTAGTGCTGCAGCCAGGCAACCCAGCCGCCTTCTACCTTCTGGCTTAGCGATTTGTCATCCATGTCAGACATGGAAATTTTTGTATAGGGCTTGTCAGCAGTCCAGATTGCCGCACCCAGATAGGTTGCGGTGCCAGTGGCTGTGGTCGAAGAAGGATCACCGCTGGCATCGCGCTTGATCTGCGCGAACAGGTTGCCGGTCCAGGGGCTCGCAGCCTGGTTGTCAATGATATAGCTCACCGCCAGATCGTACTGACCGCGCTTCAGGGTAAAGCGCTTGGTGTAGTTGACCCCGGCATCGCTGAAATGCAGATCAACCACCAGCTGATCTTGACCATCAGCAAGCCGATACTCGCGTTTATCGCTGGAGTACAACGGCCGTCCGGTTGCACGCGCATCAGGACCATTGCTGCCGGTCAGCCCGCTTTGCGCAATATACAGATGCTGTGGATTGTCATTGAACAGCTGGAAAGGCACATCCGGCTTGTTCTGGCTTAGCGGATATTTTGGCAGGTTCAGCTGAGTGATATCGCCGCCACGTGGATCAATAGCCAGTTGCAAAACATCGGTTTCCACGCGGATTAGATCGCTGCTGGCAACTGTCGCATCGCTAGCCAGGTGATTGCGCGGCACATCGGCAGTGGGAACGTCACCGGTATTTTTTGCCGGGCTGTCCGCTACTGAAGGAATAGGTGCTGCATTCTGGGTAGCCGAATTTTCGACTTGCGGCTGGCTTACCTGACCGTAGTCTTCGCTCCATTGCAAAACCATCAGGTATGAAACAACAGCCAGAGCGACTATCGGAAGTGCGCGTTTGATATCCATGATTACTCGACGAGCGAAGGGGATCGGGAGGATTGAATTGGCGGAACGGGATCAAAACCACCTGGATTCCAGGGATGACAGCGGCCCAGTCTGCGCAGGGCCAGCCAGCCACCATGCATCACGCCATGAAGCTCGATAGCCTCATAGGCATAGCAGGAACAACTGGGATAGAAACGACAATGACTGGCCATCAGCGGGCTGATGGCATAACGGTAAAACTGGATCGAACCAAGGGCCAGTTTACGCATCTCGTTGTTGCGCCTCTCCCGAGTCGATAACAGGTTGCGCTTCATTATTCCGGGGACGCTGCAGACGTTTCCAGAATTTGCCAAACTGTCGGGCAATATCGGCATTGTTCGACTCGGCAATGCCTTTGCGCGCCACTACTACGATGTCCCAGCCACCAAGTAGATCCTGGTGTTGGCGAAAGGACTCTCGTATCAGGCGCTTGAGGCGATTTCGTTCAACGGAAAGCTTTACGCTTTTCTTGCCGATTACCATGCCGATCCGCGGGTGATCCAGATCGTTTTCACGGACAAGAAGCAATACGTTCTTGCCGGGGATCTTGCCGCCGGGTGAATCAAACACCGCCTTGAACTGGCGAGGGATCAGCAGGCGTTTGTCCCGACTGAAATCCAGATTCACCCCTGAAGCCGGATCAATTAAACGGTCAGACGCTTGCGACCTTTGGCACGACGGCGCGACAGAACGAGACGACCATTTTTGGTAGCCATACGGGCACGGAAACCGTGGGTGCGAGCGCGCTTGATGGTGCTTGGCTGGAAAGTACGTTTCATGATGCTTACCTGGTTTACTGAGGAGCTGAAAATAGCCCCGTTTAAGGAGACCGGGCATTCTAGAGAAAGAAGCAGTCGAGGTCAATTTCATCTGCTGATTTGTTCAGGGGTATTTAAGGCTTGGGAATGTGCGCCGGCATTGTGAGTTGCAGTGCTTTCTTGTGTGCAACAGGAAAAACCTGTGGATAGAAATTGTGAATTGCAAAAACTTTGAAGTTACTTGCTGATTAATAAAGACTTTTGTTCAATTTATCGCAGTGAATAACCTTGTGTATAGCCTGTTGAATTTATCCGGAAATGGCCAGTGCACGGGGTGATTTGCCGCTCTGGAATGTGATCTGGTTAATCACTATGTGTATAAAAATATACGTGTGGATAACCCCGGGTTGCCTCAGTACAATGCGGGTAGATTTTCTGTTCTGACTTGAGGGTTGCCGTGTGTCTGTTGAGCTTTGGTTGCAGTGCGTTGAATTGTTTCGCGATGAACTGCCGGCCCAGCAATTCAATACCTGGATACGTCCCCTGCAAGTGGAAGGTGACGGCGAGAACTTGCGGATTTACGCGCCCAACCGTTTTGTCCTGGATTGGGTGAATGAGAAATACCTGGGCAGACTGCTTGAGTTACTCGACGAGCGTGCCGATAGCATTACTCCGCAAGTTTCGTTGCTGATCGGCAGCAAGCGCAATGCCAATCAACTGCCGCGAAGCACCGCGGTGCTGAAACCGCCAGCAGCTTTTGCCGAGTCAGCAGCAGCCGAACCAAACCCGGTCGTTAACCCGGTTGTTCAACCAGTGGATCCCCTGCCGCAGAATCCGATTTCTCAGGAGCGCAAGGTTCAGGTTGAGGGCGGGCTAAAACACAGCAGCTATCTCAATCGCACATTTACCTTCGAGAACTTTGTTGAAGGTAAATCCAACCAGCTGGCCAGAGCTGCGGCCTGGCAGGTTGCGGATAACCCCAAGCATGGCTACAACCCGCTATTTCTATATGGCGGTGTTGGTCTGGGGAAAACACACCTGATGCATGCAGTGGGCAATCACCTGCTGAAAAAGAATCCGAATGCCAAGGTGGTTTACCTTCACTCCGAACGTTTTGTTGCCGATATGGTCAAGGCGCTGCAGCTCAATGCGATCAACGAATTCAAACGCTTTTACCGCTCGGTCGATGCGTTGCTGATTGACGACATTCAATTCTTCGCCAAAAAGGAACGTTCGCAAGAGGAGTTTTTTCATACCTTCAATGCCCTCCTCGAGGGTGGGCAGCAGGTAATCCTCACCAGCGATCGCTATCCCAAGGAAATCGACGGTCTGGAAGAACGTTTGAAATCGAGATTTGGCTGGGGACTCACCGTAGCAGTCGAACCGCCCGAGCTGGAAACGCGTGTTGCCATTTTGATGAAAAAAGCCGAACAGGCACGTGTTGAGCTACCCCATGATGCAGCTTTTTTTATCGCACAAAAGATTCGCTCCAACGTGCGTGAGCTGGAAGGTGCACTCAAGCGGGTGATTGCCCATGCGCACTTCATGGGCAAGGAAATCACCATCGAGCTGATTCGCGAGTCCTTGAAGGATTTGCTGGCGCTGCAGGACAAGCTGGTCAGTATCGATAATATTCAGCGCACGGCTGCCGAGTATTACAAAATCAAGATTTCCGACATGCTGTCCAAACGCAGATCGCGTTCGGTTGCCCGTCCGCGCCAGGTCGCCATGGCACTCTCCAAGGAGCTGACCAATCACAGTCTTCCCGAGATCGGTGATGCATTTGGTGGGCGTGACCACACTACTGTTTTACATGCTTGTCGTAAGATTGCAGAACTCAGAGAGTCTGACGCGGATATCTGCGAAGATTACAAAAACCTGTTACGTACGCTGACCACTTGATAGATAACAATTAAATACAACATCCAGGCAAAGGGACCAGACCATGCATTTTACGATTCAGCGCGAAGCCCTGTTGAAACCCCTGCAGTTGGTTGCAGGAGTCGTAGAGCGCCGCCAGACACTGCCGGTATTGTCTAACGTTTTACTGGTCGTCGAAGGGCAGCAACTGTCCCTGACCGGTACCGACCTTGAAGTGGAGTTGATTGGCCGTGTTGCTCTGGATGAAATTGCCGAGTCTGGCGAAATCACAGTGCCTGCACGCAAGCTGATGGATATCTGCAAAAGCCTTCCGGCTGACGCGCTTATTGATATACGGGTAGATGAGCAAAAGTTGCTGATCAAGGCTGGTCGCAGCCGCTTTAGCCTTTCAACCTTGCCGGCAAATGACTTCCCTACTTCAGAGGAAGGCCAGACATCGCTGGTCATCAGTCTGCCGCAAGCCAAGGTTCGCCACCTGATCGAGCGCACCAGCTTTGCCATGGCTCAGCAGGATGTTCGTTACTACCTGAATGGCATGCTGCTTGAGGTTGGGGAAAACACCCTGCGTGCAGTTGCTACCGACGGCCATCGTTTGGCCATGTGCTCGCTGGCTGCGCCTATCGAGCAGCAGGAAAAGCATCAGATCATCGTGCCGCGAAAAGGCATTCTTGAACTGGCCCGGCTGCTTACCGAGCAGGATGCCGATGTTGCCATCGTCCTTGGCCAGCATCACATCCGCGCCACCACCAGCGAGTTTACCTTCACATCCAAATTGGTAGACGGCAAGTTTCCCGACTACGAACGTGTGTTGCCCAAGGGTGGCGACAAGCTGGTTGTCGGTGACCGCCAGGCATTGCGTGAAGCCTTTACACGTACCGCGATTCTTTCCAATGAAAAGTATCGTGGCATCCGTCTTCAGCTGGCGGCCGGGCAGTTGAAGATCCAGGCCAACAACCCCGAGCAGGAAGAAGCTGAAGAAGAAGTGGCAGTTGACTATAACGGCGCCAATCTGGAGATCGGCTTCAATGTCAGTTATCTGCTCGACGTCATGGCGGTCATGACAACTGAAAAGGTGCGTTTGCTGCTTTCCGATTCGAACAGTAGCGCGCTGGTTCAGGAGTTCGATAACGACGAATCCGCCTATGTTGTCATGCCTATGCGTCTGTAGTTTTCACCTTCAGTGTCCCTTCTCCGCTTGAATGTTACCGCGCTGCGCAATTTGCACGCGGTAACCCTTTCCCCCTCTCCGCGCATCAATATTCTTTCCGGCGACAACGGAAGCGGCAAGACCAGCCTGCTTGAGGCTGTGTATCTTCTCGGCCTGGCGCGCTCTTTCCGCAGTACCCGATTGCAGCCGGTCATTCAGCATGAACAGGATGCGCTGGTAGTTTTCGGCGAGCTGGCTACTTCCACGGGTTCGCGCAATCTCGGTATCACCCGTAATCGTCAGGGCGTGTTCCAGATTCGTATTGACGGGCAAACGGCCCGTAGCGCTGCACAGCTGGCGCAAGCGCTGCCATTGCAGCTGATTAACCCTGACAGTTTTCGTCTGCTTGAAGGCAGTCCGCGCATACGCCGGCAATTTCTCGACTGGGGTGTGTTCCACGTGGAACCTCGCTTTTTACATGCCTGGCAGCGCTTGCAGCGGGCCTTGCGTCAACGTAACTCGTGGTTGCGCCATGGTACAATCGACGCTGCTGCAGAGGCCGTCTGGGCTCGCGAGCTGATTCTTGCCAGCGATGAAATTGATAGTTATCGGCGCAGTTACATCCAGGCCTTGAAGCCGCTATTTGAAGCGACTTTGGGCAAGTTGTTACCACTGCCGGAACTTACTCTGAGTTATAACCGCGGCTGGGATAAGGACCGTGATCTGACTGAAGTTCTCCGTACATCCTTTGCGCGAGATCAGCAGTTGGGCCATACCCAGGCAGGTCCGCAGCGTGCCGATCTAAGAATCAGGATGGGGGCATTTAACGCGATTGACGTTTTGTCGCGCGGACAACAGAAACTGGTTGTTTGTGCGCTGAAGATTGCCCAGGGGCATCTGATCAATCAGTACCGTACCGGCGAGTGCATTTATCTGGTGGATGACTTGCCGTCCGAACTGGATGAGCAACACCGACAGGCACTGTGCAGTTTGTTGGAAGAGTTGAATTGCCAGGTTTTTATAACCTGTGTTGAAAGCAGAATATTAAGGGAGTGCTGGCACAGCGAAACGCCAGTTGCCATGTTCCACGTGGAACATGGCGGTATTACCCAGACCCACGATTACCGGGAGTAAGGCATGAGCGAAAACAATACATATGACTCCAATAGCATCAAGGTGCTGAAGGGCCTGGATGCCGTGCGCAAGCGCCCCGGTATGTACATTGGCGACACCGATGACGGCAGTGGGCTGCACCACATGGTATTCGAGGTCGTTGATAACTCTATTGATGAAGCTCTGGCCGGCCATTGCAGTGATATCAGCATCACCATCCATACCGACGAATCAATCACCGTGCGTGACAACGGCCGTGGTATCCCGGTGGATATTCACAAGGAAGAAGGCGTTTCCGCTGCCGAAGTGATCATGACCGTACTACACGCGGGCGGTAAGTTCGATGACAACTCCTACAAGGTCTCCGGTGGTTTGCACGGTGTTGGGGTTTCTGTGGTCAACGCGCTGTCGGAATTGCTGCTACTGACCGTACGGCGTAGCGGGCATATCTGGGAGCAGACCTATGTACATGGTGTGCCGCAGGAGCCGATGCGTATCGTCGGTGATACCGATACCAGCGGTACCCAGATTCACTTCAAGCCTTCAGCCGATACTTTCCAGAACATCCACTTCAGCTGGGACATTCTGGCCAAGCGGTTGCGCGAGTTGTCTTTTCTGAACTCCGGTGTCGGCATTGTTCTCAAGGATGAGCGCAGCGGCAAAGAGGAACTGTTCAAGTACGAAGGCGGTTTGCGCGCCTTCGTGGAATACCTGAACACCAACAAGACGGCAGTAAACCAGGTGTTCCATTTCAGTGTTCAGCGCGATGATGGCGTCGGCGTTGAAGTGGCCTTGCAGTGGAATGACAGCTTCAATGAAAACCTGCTGTGCTTCACCAACAACATTCCGCAACGCGATGGTGGTACTCACCTGGCGGGGTTCCGCTCGGCACTGACACGAAACCTGAACACCTATATCGAGCAGGAAGGCCTGGGCAAAAAAGACAAGGTGGCGACCACCGGTGATGATGCGCGTGAGGGCCTGACTGCAATCATTTCGGTGAAAGTTCCGGACCCGAAATTCAGTTCGCAAACCAAAGACAAGCTGGTTTCTTCCGAAGTGAAGACGGCTGTTGAGCAGGAAATGGGTAAATACTTCGCCGATTATCTGCTGGAAAATCCGGCGGAAGCCAAGGCTGTGGTCGGCAAGATGATCGACGCCGCGCGTGCCCGCGAAGCTGCACGCAAGGCTCGTGAAATGACCCGCCGCAAGGGCGCGCTGGATATCGCCGGGCTGCCCGGCAAGCTGGCTGACTGCCAGGAAAAGGACCCTGCCCTGTCCGAACTGTATATCGTGGAAGGGGACTCCGCGGGCGGCTCTGCCAAGCAGGGGCGCAACCGCAGGACGCAGGCGATACTGCCGCTCAAGGGCAAGATTCTCAACGTAGAGAAAGCCCGTTTTGACAAGATGATCTCATCCCAGGAAGTGGGCACGCTGATTACTGCGCTGGGTTGCGGTATCGGTCGTGACGAGTACAACATCGAGAAATTGCGCTACCACAACATCATCATCATGACTGATGCCGACGTGGACGGCTCGCACATCCGTACCCTGCTGTTGACGTTCTTCTTCCGCCAGTTGCCGGAGCTGGTCGAGCGCGGCTACATCTATATTGCCCAGCCGCCGTTGTACAAGGTGAAAAAAGGCAAGCAGGAGCAGTACATCAAGGACGACGATGCCATGGATGAGTACATGACCCAGTCGGCACTTGAAGATGCCAGCTTGCATGTCAACGAGAATGCTCCGGGGCTCTCCGGTCTGGCTCTGGAAACTCTGGTCAACGACTACCGTCTGGTGATGAAGACACTCAAACGCCTGTCACGCATCTATCCGATGGAGTTGACCGAGCACTTCGTCTACCTGCCGCGGGTAAGTGTCGAGCAGCTGGCCGATCAGGCCGCGATGCAAGCCTGGCTTGAGCAGTATGAGGCACGCCTGCGTCTGGTCGAGAAATCCGGCCTGGTCTACAAGGCCAGCCTGCGTGAAGACCGCGAGCGTCATCTGTGGCTGCCGGAAGTGGAATTGATTTCCCATGGCCTGTCCAACTACATCACCTTCAACCGTGACTTCTTCGCCAGCAATGACTACAAGACGGTCACCACACTGGGCGATCAACTCAATAGCCTGTTGGAAGAAGGCGCTTACGTTAAGCGCGGTGAGCGCAGGAAAGCCGTTGTCACCTTCAAGGAGGCATTGGACTGGCTGATGGCGGAAAGTACCAAGCGTCACAGCATCCAGCGCTACAAGGGGCTTGGCGAGATGAACCCGGAACAGCTGTGGGAAACCACCATGGATCCGAATGTAAGGCGCATGCTCAGGGTCACCATTGAAGATGCCATTGCGGCCGACCAGATTTTCAATACCCTGATGGGCGATGCTGTGGAGCCACGCCGCGACTTTATCGAAACCAACGCGCTGGCGGTTTCAAATCTGGACTTCTGAGCAGGTGCCGGTACATCCATCGCGGACGCTGGCGGTCACTGCCCATGTGAATGCCAGCATTGTTCCTGCCGTGCTGGATGTGATCGGCCAGCGTTGGTCACTGGCAATCATCCAGGCGTTGCTGCTGGAAGATAAATCCTTTGGTCAGCTGTTGCAGGTGCTGGATATCCCGCGCAGTACCCTGGCGGCGCGTCTCAAGCATCTGCAGGCCATGCGCTGCCTGCAACCATCTGCTGCGGGTTATGGCCTGTCCGGGGCTGGCCAGTCGTTGTTGGCGATCACCAGTCTGGCCCGCGAGTGGGATCGCGCGGTGTTACCGCTGTCGAAAGCGCCGGAGCTGTTTCATCAGTGCGGCCAGCGCTTGCAGCCGGTTCTGGTTTGCAGTCATTGCGGCCAGGCCATACATGTCCGGGATATCCGGCTGGCTGCACCGGGCGAACCACCACAACTGGGCGACTTGCCCAAGCCCGTGCGCCGCTCACGTGCGGAGTTCTCTGCCGACTGCCCGTTGACTGCGACGGAAATTCTCGCGGATCGCTGGACGGCGATGATTGTGGCGCTGGCTTTCTATGGTGTGCAACGTTACAGCGACCTGCTGCGCCATCTGCACATTGCACCGAATATCCTCGCGGATCGCCTGTTGCGCTTGTGCGCGGGCGGGGTGCTGCTGCGCGACGGACCTGTGTACCGCCTCAGCGAGCGCGGCTTGCAACTGTTTCCGCTGATTGTTGCCCTGATGGCCTGGGGCGATCGCTGGCTGCGAGTAGCCAGCCAGAGTCAGACCAGCCTGCGTCATCAACCCTGTGGCCACTTGCTCGAGCCCGAGTTGCGCTGCGCCTGTTGTGCCGGGCGCGTTGACCTGCAAGGCATCCGGCTTGCCGAGGTTCCCAGCCAGAGCGGAAACAAGGGATAGCAGGAAAACGGCTATTGACTTGCATAGTGAAACCAATAATAGTTTCACTATGCAAGCACAGGAGCCGCTGATGAACGCCATAGTCCAGGAAACCAACCCCTACCTGCTGGGCAGTTATGCCCCCACCGACACACAAGCTGAAGCACCGTTGCAGCTGCTGGCCGGGACTATTCCCACCGATCTGCAGGGTGTCTATGTGCGTAACGGGCCAAACCCGTACCTGCCCGTGGAGGGCAGGCATCACTGGTTCGACGGCGATGGCATGCTGCATGCGGTGAGCTTTGCCAACGGTCAGGCGACCTACCGCAATCGCTGGGTCGAGACCGCCGGGCTGCAACTCGAGCGCAGCACGGGTGAAGCACAATGGCAGGGCATTCGCGAGCCGGTCAGAAAGATGACCCTGGGCAGACCCTACAAGGACACCGCCAATACGGATGTCAAATTCCACAATGGCGCCCTGCTCGCCCTCTGGTATCAGTGCGGAGAACCCTACCGTGTCGATCCGCTGAATCTGCAGACTCTGGGTGTTGATGACTTTGCCGGCAAGCGCTCCACAGCGGTGTCTGCGCACGTAAAAGTCGACGCAAAAACCGGCGAAATGATGTTCTTTGAATACTCGGTACGACCGCCGTACATGCATTACGGGGTAGTCAGTGCAGCCGGCGAGCAACTCAGCCTGATCCCGGTAGAGCTGCCCGGACCAAGGCTGCCGCATGATATGGCGATCACCGAAAACTATTCGATCCTGATGGACCTGCCGGTCTGCGTGGATACCGAAGCCCTGCAGCGCGGGCGCTGGCGCAGTGTCTACCGCCCGGAGCTGGGTTCGCGCTTTGCCATCATTCCACGCCACGGCAAGGTCGGGGATATCCGCTGGTTCAGCGCCTCGCCGTGCTACATCTACCATGTGATCAATGCTTGGGAAGAGGCTGACGAGCTGGTCATGGTGGCGCACAAGGTGGCCAATCCGGTGGCCAACAGCGAGCAAAGTTCGGCCTCGGAATTCGAGCGCATGTTGCAGAATCTGCAGATGAATGCCGAAGTGTGGGAATGGCGCTTCAATCTGCAAACAGGCGAAACCAGCGAGCGCTGTCTGGACAAGGTCAATGCCGAGTTCCCCAGTACCAACCCGCGTGAGCAGGGTTATCCAACCCGTTATGGTTACGCGGTCACCATCGGCCCCATCCCTACCCTGCGCTTTGACGGTATTCGCAAATACGACTTTGCGACCGGCAAGCATCAGGAAGTGCGCTTTGGCGAAGGCATCTACGGCAGTGAGAGTCCGTTCGCGCCGAGTTCACAAGCCGAGAAAGAGGACGACGGCTACCTGCTCAGCTTCATCCAGGACGAGACCAACAATCGCTCCGAGCTGTGGATCTATGATGCGCGCGACCTGCAGGCTGGCCCGTGTGCCAGACTGGCAATTCCGCATCGGGTGCCACTGGGCTTTCATGCCTGCTGGGTCGAGGGCAAGGATCTGAAAACAGCATGAGCCGTCAGGTAATGATTCTGGGTGGCGCGCAAAGTGACTTTGCCCGCCACTGGCAGCGCGAAGGCAGCGATCTGGCGGCAGAGATGCAGCGGGTAGTCCAGCAGGGCTTGCAGGCCTGTGCTTTGCCTGCCGCGCAGGTGCAGGCTGCGCATGTGGGTAATTTTGCCGCAGAGCTGTTCTGTCATCAGGGCCTGCTGGGTGGCCTGCTGGCACGCTGTGAGCCGAGCTGGAACGAGCTGCCGATCATGCGCCATGAGGCGGCCTGTGCTTCCGGGAGCATGGCCATCCTCGCCGCCATGGCGACCATCGAATCGGGTCGCGCTGAGTGTGTCTGCGTGCTGGGCATCGAGCAGATGCGCAATGTCTCCGGCGAGCAGGCCGCAGCGAATCTGGGCACTGCCGCCTGGCACGGCCATGAAGCGCAAGACGCAAAGTATCTGTGGCCGTACATGTTCGAGCAGATTCGTCAGCGTTATGCCGAGCAGCACGGGCTGGACAGCATTTACCTGCAGCGGATTGCCGAAATCAATCTGGGCAATGCCCGGCGTAATCCACTGGCACAGACGCGCGACTGGCAATTGCAGGCCGAACATTTTGCCGCGAATGACGAGTTCAATCCGCGGGTTGAAGGCGAACTGCGGCGGCGTGACTGTGCACAGATCAGCGATGGCTGTGCGGTGGTGTTCCTGTGTTCGGCCGAATTTGCCCGCCAGCATGCCCAGCGCCTGGGACGCCAGGCCGGATATCCGGCAATTCTCGGTTGGGGCCAGCGCAGCTCACCCTTGCCACTGGCGGAGAAATTGCCGCCGGCCAGTGCACCGGGGCTGATGTTCCCGCATCTGCAGAGTACCATCGGCGATGCGCTGCAACGCGCCGGGCTGCAGGATGCCTGGCAGCTGGATGTGATCGAAACCCATGACTGTTTCACCATCAGCGAATATCTGGCGCTAGAGCACTTCGGCCTGGCGCCGGCCGGCAAGGGCTGGCAGCGCATCGAAGACGGCAGCATCGAGCTGGGCGGGCGGCTGCCGGTCAATCCCGGTGGAGGTTTGATTGGCGGTGGGCACCCGGTGGGAGCGACCGGGGTGCGCATGTTGCTGGATGCCTGGCGTCAGGTCGAAGGCAAGGCTGGCGATTATCAGGTTGAAGGTGCGCGACGAGCTGCCTGCCTGAACATCGGCGGCAGTTTCAGTGCGGTGGCCAGCTTTGTGGTGGGGCAGAACTGAGTCGGTCTGAACGTCAGCGAGCGGTAACTCAAGCGTCAGTTTGCCCTGTAGCCAGCGGCGCATCGGCCGCCAGGGCACCGATCTCGATCTGCTGCTGGCGTACCCATTCGTAGGCACGATCATTCAATGCTGCAACCGCACGAGGGCCGCTGCCTTCCGCATACATCGGCGGACCGATGACAATCTGGATGGTGCCCGGGTGTTTCAGCCAGCCATCGCGCGGCCAGCACTTGCCGGCATTGTGCGCGATCGGCAGTACCGGCAACCCTGCATTGACCGCCAGCGCAGCGCCACCGCGGGAGAACTTGCCCATCTGGCCATAGGGAACGCGGGTGCCTTCGGGAAAGATCAGCACCCACAGCCCGGCCTTGAGGCGCTCGTCACCCTGTGTTGCCAGTTGCTTGAGAGCTGCCTTGGGATTGCCGCGATTGATGGCGATCGGTTTGAGCAGGGCCATCGACCAGCCCCAGAAGGGCACGCGCAGCAACTCGCGCTTGATCACCTGGCTGAGGGGGGAAAACAGGGCCGAAAAATAGAAGGTTTCCCAGGTGCTCTGGTGTTTGGCCAGAATTACGCAGGGCTGGTCCGGAATATTCTCCCGACCGATCAGTTCGTAGTTCACGCCGGCCACCCAGCGCGCCAGCCAGACAGCCTGCCAGGCCCAGGCCTGATTGATCAGCCGGTAACGCAGGTTGAACGGCAACAGCAGGCCGACAAGCATGCCGAAAGAACTCCACAGCACCGTCATCAAGGCAAGCAGCAGGTAGAAAACAAGGGTTCTGACTGGCTGTACAAGCGACATGGAAGAGGTCCTTCAGGCAAGCAATTGAGCGGCAACTGCCGCCAGATCTTCGAATACCAGGGTGTTGGTGGGCAAGGGGCTGGCCAGCGTGCGCTCGCCCTTGCCGGTTTTTACCAGCACCGGTTGACAGCCGACGGCCAGCGCCGCCTTCAGGTCACCCTGACTATCCCCTACAAACCATACACCCTTGAGGCTTGTGCGGTAGTGTTCGGCGATCTCGCGCAACATGCCGGGTTCCGGCTTGCGGCAACTGCAGGCGTCATCCGGGCCATGCGGGCAATACACAATCAGCCCGAGCTCGCCGCCCTGCTCTGCCACCAGCTGGCGCAGTTGATGGTGCATGGCCTGCAGTGTGGCTTCATCGTAATAGCCACGGGCCAGCCCGGACTGGTTGGTGGCCACCGCGACCGTCCAGCCCGCCTGACTCAAGCGAGCGATTGCGCTGATCGCACCGGGCAACGGAATCCACTCATCCAGTGACTTGATGTAGTCATCGGAGTCCTGATTGATCACACCGTCGCGGTCAAGAATCAGCAGTTTCATCGGCAGGCTCCGCTAATCACTTAACCGAGCAGCGAAATATCCGCAACGCCGAGGAACAGCCCGCGCAACTTGGCCAGCAGGGCATAACGGTTGGCGCGCACGGCCGGATCTTCGGCATTCACCAGCACTTCCTCGAAGAAGGCATCCACCGGCTCGCGCAAGCCTGCCAGAAGCTCCAGGGCCGCGCGATAACGGCGTTCGGCAGCCAGCGGTTGCACGGCATGGTCGGCTTGCTGGATGGCAGAGTAGAGGCTGAACTCTTTCGGATTGTCGAAGTAATGCGCCTCCACGCTGCTGGCAACAGTGCCATCGGCCTTGCCCAGCAGGTTGGAAACGCGCTTGTTGGCGGCGGCCAGTGCTGCGGCCTCCGGCAACTGGCGGAACAGCTGCACCGCCTGTACCCGCTGATCAAAATCCAGCGGTGCGGTTGGTCCGACTGCACGCACGGACTGGTACACGGCGATGTCCACGCCTTCATCCTCGTAGCGGGCGCGCAGGCGATCAAAGATGAAGTCCAGTACCTGCAGGGCCAGGCCGTCTGCCTTGACCTTGTCGGCATAGAGGTTGATGGCAAATGCCAGCGCTTCGGCCAGATCCAGATCCAGTTTTTTCTCGATCAGGATACGCAGCACACCAAGGGCGGCACGGCGCAAGGCATAGGGGTCCTTGGAGCCGGTCGGCAGCATGCCGATGCCGAAGATGCCGACCAGGGTATCGAGCTTGTCAGCCACGGCGACAGCCGCACCGGTCAGGGTTTTTGGCAGTTCTGCACCTGCCCCGCGCGGCATGTACTGCTCGTTGAGGGCCCGGGCCACGTCATCATGCTCACCATCATGCAGGGCGTAGTAGTAACCGGCGATGCCCTGCATCTCGGGAAACTCGCCAACCATTTCACTGGCCAGGTCGCATTTGCAGAGGATGCCGGCGCGGGCTGCGCGGGTGGTGTCGCCGCCGATGCGTTCGGCAATGAACGCGGCGAGTGCCGAGACCCGCTCGGCCTTGTTGAACACGCTGCCCAGCTGGGCCTGAAACACCACGCTGGCCAGACGCTGGTTGCGCTGCTCCAGTGGCTGGCGTTTGTCCTGCTTGAAGAAGAACTCGGCATCGGTCAGGCGCGGGCGTACCACCTTCTCGTTGCCGGCAACGATTTGCGCCGGGTCCCTGGATTCGATATTGGCCACGGTGATAAAGCGCGGCAGCAGCTTGCCGTTACCATCGAGCAGGCAGAAGTACTTCTGGTTGTCCTGCATGGTGGTGATCAGCGCTTCCTGCGGCACTTCGAGGAAGCGCTCCTCGAAGGAGCACACCAGCGGCACCGGCCATTCGACCAGCGCGCTGACTTCATCCAGCAGTGCCGGCGGGACGATGGCGCTGCCCTGCTCTGCGGCGGCCAGTTCGGCCACGCGCTGGCTGATCAGTTCGCGGCGCTCGGCAAAATCGGCGATCACATAGGCACTGCGCAGGTCTTCGGCATAGCTGGCGGGGCTGGAAATCCGCACTTCATGGTTGGCATGGAAGCGATGGCCACGGGACACCCGGCCAGCCTGCTGGGCGAGGATTTCACAGTCGATCACCTGGTCGCCGAAGAGCATCACCAGCCATTGGCTGGGTCGTACGAATTCGGTCTTGCGGGCACCCCAGCGCATGCGCTTGGGGATCGGCAGGTCATTCAGCGCGGTTTCGACAATCCCCGGCAGCAGGCTGCTGGCGGCTTGTCCGGCTATGGTCTGGCTGAACCTGAGTTTCTGTCCACTCTGGTCGATCTGCGCCAGTTCGACGCCACACTTGCGGGCGAAGCCCAGAGCAGCCTGGGTAGGCTGGCCTTGCTTGTCGAAGGCGGCCTGCAGCGGCGGGCCGTCGAGGTTGAGCGTGCGGTCGGGCTGTTGTGCGGCCAGCTGGCCGACCAGCACCGCCAAGCGACGCGGAGCGGCATACACGCGGGCGCTGGAATATTCCAGACCGGCAGCTTTGAGGCCCTTCTCGATTCCGCCAAGGAAAGCCTCAGCCAGATTTTTCAGTGCTTTGGGTGGCAGCTCTTCGGTGCCGAGTTCAACCAGGAAATCTTCAGTCCGCATTATTCGGCCTCCTTCAACTGGGCCAGTACTTCATCGCGCAATTCGGCGGTGGCCATGGGGAAGCCGAGTTTGGCGCGGGCCAGCAGGTAGCTCTGGGCGATGCTGCGTGACAGCGTACGCACGCGCAGGATGTACTGCTGGCGCGCGGTCACCGAAATGGCGCGGCGGGCATCCAGCAGGTTGAAACTGTGCGAGGCCTTGATCACCATTTCATAGGCCGGCAGCGGCAGTTGCAGCTGCATCAGGCGGTTGGCTTCGGACTCGTAGAAGTCGAACAGTTCGAACAGCTTGTCGATGTTGGCGTGTTCGAAGTTGAAGGTGGACTGCTCCACTTCGTTCTGATGGAACACATCACCATAGGTAACCTTGCCGAACGGGCCGTCGGAGTAGACCAGGTCATACACCGAGTCGACGCCCTGCAGGTACATGGCCAGGCGTTCCAGGCCGTAGGTGATCTCGCCGGTCACCGGGTAGCACTCGACTCCGCCGACCTGCTGGAAGTAGGTGAACTGGGTGACTTCCATGCCATTCAGCCAGACTTCCCAGCCCAGCCCCCAGGCACCGAGGGTCGGTGACTCCCAGTTGTCCTCGACGAAACGGATATCGTGCACCAGGGTGTCGACGCCGATACGCCGCAGAGACTCCAGATACAGGTCCTGGATATTGTCCGGATTGGGCTTGAGCACCACCTGGAACTGGTAGTAATGCTGCAGGCGGTTGGGGTTCTCGCCGTAACGG
The DNA here is from genome assembly GCF_900105995.1 of Pseudomonas pohangensis. NCBI lineage: Bacteria > Pseudomonadati > Pseudomonadota > Gammaproteobacteria > Pseudomonadales > Pseudomonadaceae > Pseudomonas > Pseudomonas pohangensis. The sequence continues at coordinate 3,576,468 of NZ_LT629785.1, forward strand.
CCGTCGGCCGGGCGCCGCGAGGGTTGCACGTAGGCGGCGTTCCAGGTTTCCGGGCCGATGGCGCGCAGGAAGGTCGCGGTATGGAAGGTGCCGGCACCCATCTCCATGTCGTAGGGCTGCAGGATCACGCAGCCTTGCTCGGCCCAATAGCTTTGCAGGGCGAGGATCAGTCCTTGGAAGGTGCTAACGTCGGGCGTAGTCTGGGTCACGAATTTCACCGCTGTCGAGGCTTGTGCGTAAAGCCGCGCAGTATACCCGATGAATTCCGCGCAATCCGCATGGAGGGCCTTATGCCACGCTGCTTCTGGTGTACCGATGATCCGTTGTACATCGCTTACCACGATCAGGAGTGGGGGGTGCCGCTACGCGACCCGCAGCGGCTGTTCGAATTGCTGCTGCTGGAAGGCTTTCAGGCCGGTTTGTCGTGGATCACCGTGCTGAAGAAGCGTGCGCGCTACCGCGAGGTGCTGTTCGGCTTCGATGTACAGCGTCTGGCACAGATGAGCGATGCCGAGATCGACGAGCGCTTGCAGGATCCGGGGATCATCCGCAATCGCCTGAAATTGCGTGCGGCACGCCAGAATGCGCGGGCCTGGCTGCAGCTGGAGGATCCGGTGGCACTGCTCTGGTCGTTTGTCGGCGGGCAGCCGCAGGTCAATCATTTTCGCCAGCGTAGCGAGATCCCGACGCAGACCGAACAGGCAGTGGCCATGAGCAAGGCATTGAAAAAAGCCGGCTTTACCTTTGTCGGCCCGACCATCTGTTATGCCTATATGCAGGCCGCCGGCATGGTCATGGACCACACCACCGATTGCGACCGCTATGCAGCGCTGGTATCGGCCTGAACCGTCAGGCCTGCATTTAGCCGTGAAGCGCCGTCCTGCGATTGCGTAGAATGGGCAGGCAAATAAACCGGGAGTGCATTGATGGAAAAGCTCAAAGGCGCGGTGGCAGTCGGATTTCTCCGCCTGTTTGCCTTGTTGCCCTGGCGTGCGGTGCAGGCAGTAGGTGCCGGGCTCGGCTGGCTGATGTGGAAAATCCCCAGCCGCTCACGCGACGTGGTGCATATCAACCTGAGCAAGTGTTTTCCTGAGCTCGGCCCGCAAGCGCTGCAACAGCTGGAGAAGCAGACCCACCGTGACATCGGCAAGTTGCTGGCGGAAAGCGCCTGCGCCTGGATCTGGCCAGCGGATAAAACCCTCAAGCTGATTCGCCAGGTCGAGGGTCTGGAGGTCATGCAGCAGGCCCTGGCCAGCGGCAAGGGCGTGATCGGTATTGCCACGCACATCGGCAACTGGGAAGTGCTCAACCATTACTTCTGCTCGCTGTGCAATCCGATCATTTTCTACCGGCCGCCCAAGCTCAAGGCGCTCGATGAGCTGTTGCAGCAACAGCGCGTCCAGCTCGGCAACCGCGTGGCACCGTCGACCAAGGAAGGTATCCTCAGCGTGATCAAGGAGGTCCGCCGCGGTGGCGTGGTGGGCATTCCGGCCGATCCGGAGCCGGCTCTTTCCAGTGGCTTGTTTGTACCGTTCTGCGGGATTCAGGCGCTTACCAGCAAGTTCGTGCCGGGCATGCTCGCCGGTGGCAAGGCGACCGCCTTCTTCATCAACGGCTTTCGCCTGGAGGATGGCTCCGGCTTCAAGGTGGTCATCGAGGCGGCACCGGAGGCGATGTACAGCGAGGATGTCGAGGTTTCGACGGCGGCCATGAGTGGCATGGTGGAAAAATACGTGCGCGCCTATCCGAGCCAGTACCTGTGGAGCATGAAGCGCTTCAAGAAGCGTCCTGAAGGAGAACCGCGCTGGTATTGATCCGGCGCGGCAGCAGGCTTCAGGTGCGGGTCAGAAGAAGGCCAGGCCGACCTGGAACAACCGCTCGATCTCGCGAATGTATTTCTTGTCCACCAGGAACATGATCACATGGTCACCGGACAGGATCAGCGTGTCATCGTGGGCAATCAGCACTTCATCTTCGCGGATGATGGCGCCGATGGTGGTGCCCGGCGGCAAGCTGATCTGTTCAATCATGCGCCCGACTACCTTGCTCGATTTGGCATCGCCATGGGCGACCACTTCGATGGCCTCGGCAGCACCGCGACGCAGGGAGTGCACGCTGGCGATGTCGCCGCGGCGTACGTGGGTCAGCAGGGTGCCGATCGTGGCCAACTGCGGACTGATGGCGATGTCGATTTCGCCACCCTGCACCAGGTCAACGTAGGCCGGATTGTTGATCAGGGTCATCACCTTCTTCGCACCCAGACGCTTGGCCAGCAGTGACGACATGATGTTGGCTTCATCGTCGTTGGTCAGGGCGAGGAAAATATCGGCGTCGCTGATGTTCTCTTCGACCAGCAGATCGCGATCCGACGAGCTGCCTTGCAGCACCACGGTATTGTTCAGCGACTCCGACAGTGCCCGGCAGCGCGCCGGACTCTTTTCGATGATCTTCACCTGATAGCGGTTTTCGATGGCTTCGGCCAGGCGTTCGCCAATGTTGCCACCGCCGGCAATCACGATGCGTTTGTAGTTTTCATCGAGCCGGCGCAACTCGCCCATGACGGCGCGGATATGCGCCTTGGCGGCAATGAAGAACACCTCGTCATCGGCCTCGATGACCGTGTCGCCCTTGGGCATGATGGCGCGATTGCGGCGGAAGATCGCCGCGACCCGGGTATCCACTTTCGGCATGTGCTCGCGCAGGGCGCGCAAGCCGTGGCCGACCAGCGGACCGCCGTAGTAGGCGCGGACACCGACCAGCTGGGCTTTGCCGTCGGCAAAATCGATAACCTGCAACGCGCCGGGATATTCGATCAGGCGCTTGATGTAGTTGGTTACTACCTGTTCCGGGCTGATCAGCACATCAACCGGAATGGCGTCGTTGTCGAACAGTCCGGCGCGGGTCAGATAGGCGGATTCGCGCACGCGGGCGATCTTGGTCGGGGTGTTGAACAGGGTGTAGGCCACCTGACAGGCGAGCATGTTGGTCTCGTCGCTGCTGGTGACGGCTACCAGCATGTCGGCATCATCCGCACCGGCCTGGCGCAGGATGGTGGGAAACGAGCCGCGACCGACCACCGTGCGGATATCCAGGCGGTCGCCGAGATCGCGCAGGCGATCACCATCGGTATCCACCACGGTAATGTCGTTGGCTTCGCCGGCGAGGTGTTCTGCCAGCGTGCCGCCAACCTGGCCAGCACCGAGAATGATGATCTTCACGGTAGTACTCCTGTAGGGCGGTTTCAGGCCGCCGGCGAATCGGTGGGCGTTGACCCACCCTGTAAGATTTCCGGGCATGCTGCGCTTTTTTGCAGCGCAGCGTAGTAGAACCCGTCGTGACCGTTTATCTGTGGCAGCAACTGCCGTCCATGCGCTTGGGCGATACCGAAGGAGCCTGCAATACCCAGCTCCCGGGCATCCGCGGTACGCGCCAGGAAACGGGCAATATTGTCACTGTTTTCCTCCGGCAGCACGGAGCAGGTGGCGTACAGCAGGATGCCTCCCACTTCCAGCGTAGGCCAGAGCGCATCCAGCAGCTCGCCCTGCAGCTGTGCCAGTGCGCTGATATCCGTTGCTTGCCGGGTGATTTTTATGTCCGGGTGGCGACGGATCACACCGGTCGCCGAGCAGGGCGCATCGAGCAGAATGCGCTGAAAAGGTTGCCCGTCCCACCAGACCTTGGTCGCACGCGCATCACCAGCGAGCAGCTGTGCTGACAGCTGCAGCCGCTGCAGGTTTTCGCGCACACGCTGCAGGCGCTTCTCCTCCAGATCCAGCGCCACCACGCCGGCCAGCTGCGGCTGCAGCTCCAGCAGATGGCAGGTCTTGCCGCCGGGCGCGCAACAGGCGTCGAGCACGCGCTGGCCGGGGGCCAGCTGCAGCAGGCTGGCGGCCAGTTGCGCGGCTTCGTCCTGCACACTGACCCGGCCTTCGGCAAAGCCCGGCAGGCTGGGTACGTCGCAGGCTTCCAGCAGGCGAATGCCTTCCGCGGAAAAGCTGCAGGCCTGTGCCGGGATACCGGCATCGTCCAGTTGTTGCAGATAGGCAGCGCGGCTGATGACGCGCTGGTTGCTGCGCAGGATCAGCGGCGGGTGGGCGTTATTCGCCTGACAGATGCTTTCCCAGTGTTCCGGCCAGGCGGCTTTCAGGGCCTTTTGCAGCCAGCGCGGGTGGGCAGTGCGCACTACCGGGTCGTTTTCCATCTGGCTCAGCAGCGCACTGCCATCGCGCTGTGCGGCACGCAACACGGCATTCAGCAAGCCTCTGGCCCAGGGCTTTTTCAAGCTGGCCGCGCAGGCTACGGTTTCGCTGATGGCGGCGTGCGGCGGGATGCGCGTATAGAACAGCTGATACAGGCCAACCAGCAGCAACGCCTCGACATCCCGGTCTCCGGCTTTCAGCGGCTTTTCCAGCAATCTGTCGAGCAGCAGGCTCAGTCTGGGCTGCCAGCGCGCCGTACCAAAGGCCAGGTCCTGCGTCAGCGCACGATCCCGTGCGGCGACCTTGTCCAGTTGCGCTGGCAGGCTGCTGCCCAGCGAAGCCTTGCGGGCGAGGACGGCGCCAAGGGCGCGGGCAGCGGCAAGCCGGGGATTCACAGATCGAAGCTCCGGCCCACGGCAAATTGCTCCTGACGGCTATTGAGCAGATCAGCGAAGGCCAGCGGTTTGCCGCCGGGAAGCTGCAGCCGGGTCAGGCACAGGGCGCCACTGCCGCAGGCAACGGTGAGGCCCTGTTTGCTGGCCTGCAGAATGGTTCCGGGCGCGCCGGTGCCCTCGCCCGGACAGGCATTGAGCACTTTCAGCGTCTCGCCAGCGAGCAGCGCGTGACTCACCGGCCAGGGGTAGAAGGCACGGATCTGCCGCTCCAGCTCGACGGCCGGGCGCTGCCAGTTGATGCGCGCTTCTTCCTTGTTCAGCTTGTGGGCGTAGGTGGCGAGCGTATCGTCCTGTTGCTGGCCGGCGAGTGTGCCCTGCGCCAGCGGACCGATAGCCTCGGCCATGGCCCGGGCGCCCAGCAAGGCCAGACGGTCATGCAGGCTGGCGGCGTTATCTTCCGCACGGATCGGGGTGGTGACCTTGCGCAGCATGGGGCCGGTATCCAGGCCTGCTTCCATCTGCATCAGGGTGACACCGCTTTGCTCATCGCCGGCCTCGATGGCGCGCTGGATCGGTGCTGCACCACGCCAGCGCGGCAGCAGCGAAGCATGACTGTTGATGCAGCCCAGAGGTGGAATATCCAGCACGGCCTGCGGCAGGATCAGTCCGTAGGCCACCACCAGCAGCAAATCGGGTTGCAGTGCGGCCAGTTCGGCCTGGGCTGCCGGGTCGCGCAAGGTGGCCGGCTGCAAGACCGGGAGTCCGTGCTGTTGCGCCAGCAGCTTGACCGGGCTGGGCATCAGTTTGTGGCCACGTCCTGCCGGCCGGTCCGGCTGGGTGTAGACGGCAATCACCGGATGGCCGGCATCCAGCAAAGCCTGCAAGTGGCGGGCGGCAAACTCTGGCGTGCCGGCAAAAACGAGACGCAATGGCTTGGTCATGGATTCTCTTGGGGAGTAGGTTCCGGGCGCGCCGGGCAGAGCTAGGTGATCAGGACCGGTGAACGCTTGAAAGCCCGGCGCCGACGTTCAACGGCGGTTTTGCTCACGCCTGCTGCCGATGCTGCTTTTCCAGTTTCTTCTTGATCCGGTCACGCTTGAGGGTGGAAAGATAGTCGACAAACAGCTTGCCGTTGAGGTGGTCGCATTCATGCTGGATGCATACCGCGAGCAGACCTTCGGCGATCAGCTCGAAGGCCTCGCCGTTGCGATCCAGCGCATTGATCCTGACCTTTTGCGGGCGTTCGACGTTCTCGTAGAAGCCGGGAACCGACAGGCAGCCTTCCTGATACTGCTCCAGCTCGTCAGTCAGTACGGTAAATTCCGGGTTGATGAAAACCAGCGGCTCGCTGTTGTCTTCGCTGAGATCCATCACCACCAGGCGTTTGTGTACATTCACCTGACTGGCCGCAAGTCCGATACCCGGTGCGGCATACATGGTCTCGAACATGTCGTCGATCAGTTGCCGCAAGGCATCATCCACTACCTCGACCGGCTTGGCTTTGGTCCGCAGTCGGGGGTCAGGAAATTCCAGAATGTTCAAGATTGCCATATGCGTTTGTGATGCACTTGTGGAATAAAGTCAAAAACCGCTGCTAAGATGATGAGCAGCATTGAAAAAACGGTTTGTTTCCGCGACCCCGAAGGGGCACCAAGCGGTCAATCCTCGCTAAGACACATAATAAAGGGATTCACCCCATGAGGAAATCACTACTCGCCCTGCTGCTGCTCACCGCCTGCGGATTGGCTCAGGCTGAAGTGCAGCTCAAGAGCGGCCATCCAGATACCTATACCGTGGTCAAGGGCGATACCTTGTGGGATATCTCCGGGAAGTTCCTGACCCAGCCATGGAAATGGCCGGAAATCTGGCATGCCAACCCGCAGATCGAGAATCCCAACCTGATTTATCCGGGCGACAGATTAAGTCTGGTGTATATCGATGGTCAGCCGCGGCTGAGCCTGGATCGTGGTGCATCCCGCGGCACCATCAAGTTGTCGCCGGGCGTCCGCAGTACTCCCATGGTTGATGCCATTCCACCTATTCCGCTGGAAGCCATTCGCGCCTTCCTGATCAGAAACCGCGTGGTCGACAGCGAAGAGGACTTCAAGCAGGCGCCTTATGTGGTCGCGGGTGAAGGTCAGGGCGTGGTCTATGGCGCCGGCAATACCATCTATGCCCGCGGAGACTTTTCCGCACCGCAGCCAGGCTACCGGATCCTGCGTCAGGGCAAGGTTTACAAGGACCCGGTGACCAACGAGTTCCTCGGCATCAACGCCAACAGTATCGGTGGCGGTGACCTGAAGGCCGTCGAAGGTGAAATAGCCACCCTGTACGTTACCGATACTTCCGAAGAAATCCGCCGTGGTGACCGCCTGTTCCCTTCGCTGGAAGGCGTGATCAACTCCAGCTTCCAGCCCAGCGCGCCGAGCCAGCAGATCGATGGCGAAATCATTGATGTCCCGCGTGGTGTCAACATCGTCGGTGCCATGGACGTGGTCACGCTGAACAAGGGTGCCCGCGACGGTCTGGTTCCCGGCAGCGTGCTGGCGATTTTCAAGACAGGTGAAACTATCCGTGATGTGGAAACCGGCAAGCAGCTGAAGATGCCCGATGAAGAGGCCGGTGTGCTGATGGTTTTTCATGCGTTCGACAAGGTCAGCTACGCGCTGGTGATGCGGGCGCATCGACAACTCAAGGTCGGCGACAAGGTGCATAATCCGTAATACCTGAACCCCCGCCAATGCGGGGGTTTTGCTGCATGCCCTGCCAAGAGATCAAGGATGATCCCATGTCTGCAATTTCTCCCGCCGAACTTGAGGCGCGTCTGCGCCTGCACAGCCTGCCCGATATTGGTCCGCGGCGCTTTCATCGCCTGATTGAAGCTTTTGGTGATGCCGCCTCCGCGATCGCGGCACCTGCTGCGGCCTGGCGCGCACTGGGGCTGCCTGCCGGTTGTGCCGAGCAGCGCCGCAGCGAGTCGATACGGCTGCAGGCCGCCGCGGCCCTGCGCTGGCTTGAGCAGCCCGGCCAGCAGCTGATGATGTGGGATAACCTGGCGTATCCCGGCCTGCTAGCCGAGCTGAACGATGCCCCGCCGTTGTTATTTGTCGCCGGTGCGCCAGGGATTCTCGAGCAGCCACAGCTGGCCATGGTCGGTAGCCGGCGTGCCAGTCGCCCGGGGCTGGATACGGCACAGAGTTTTGCCCGTGCGCTGGCGGCCGGTGGTTTCACCATCACCAGTGGGCTGGCGCTGGGGATCGACGGTGCAGCGCATCAGGGCGCGCTGGATGTATCAGGCAAAACCATTGCTGTGCTGGGGACCGGCCTGCAGCAGATCTATCCTGCCCGGCACGCCGCTCTGGCGCAGCGCATTGTCGAGGGTGGCGGCGCCCTGGTATCCGAGTTGCCACTGGGCAGCGCAGCCCATGCGAGCAATTTTCCACGGCGCAATCGCATCATCAGTGGCTTGTCCCTTGGCGTACTGGTGGTAGAGGCGAGTCCGGCCAGTGGTTCTTTGATCACCGCGCGGCTGGCTGCGGAACAGGGCCGCGAGGTGTACGCCATTCCCGGTTCGATTCATCACCCCGGCGCGCGCGGTTGCCATCAGCTGATCCGTGACGGGGCGACGCTGGTGGAGAGCGTCGAGCACATACTGCAGGCGTTGCGCGGCTGGCAACTCGGTGCAGCAGAACCGCAGTCCGAACCGCGCACGCAACCATTGTCGCCATTGCTCAAGCTGCTGCGCGCCGCGCCACTGACGGCGGAACAGCTTGCGGGCAGTCTGGGCTGGCCGTTGAGCCAAACGCTGGCGGCCTTGACCGAGCTGGAACTGGGCGGACAAGCCTGTTGCGAGTCCGGACTGTGGGTGTTTCGCCGCGCCTGAAGCTTTACACTGCCGGGCATCGCAAGCCGGAGGTGGAAATGGCGAGTCAATGGCAAATAAGCAGGGCGGCGCGCCTGGTGCGTGCTGGCGGAGTAATCGCCTACCCGACCGAGGCGGTGTGGGGTCTGGGTTGTGATCCGTGGAATGCGCTCGCGGTGGAGCGCCTGCTGGCGCTTAAACAGCGCGATCCGGCCAAGGGTCTGATACTGGTGGCCGCGGCCATCGAGCAATTCGACTTTCTGCTGGATGATCTGCCCGAGCGCTGGCTGGATCGTCTGGCCAGTACCTGGCCGGGCCCGCATACCTGGCTGGTCCCGCATCGGCAGAGATTGCCTGGCTGGATCAGCGGTGAACACGACAGTGTGGCCTTGCGCGTCAGCGATCACCCCCTGGTGTGTGAGTTGTGCGCAGCCTGCGGGCCGCTGGTATCGACTTCAGCCAACCCGGCAGGCAGACCGGCTGCACGCAGTCGCTTGCGTGTGCAGCAGTATTTTTCCGCTCAGCTCGATGGCCTGCTGAACGGGCCGCTGGGTGGCCGCAAGAACCCCAGTACGATTCGTGATCTGGCGACGGCAGAGGTGCTGCGGCCTGCCTGAATGGCGGGCTGCAGCCGGCCGGTGCCGGGTGTTAAGGTAGTGCCCTGTCCGTCTGGCGTCGCTCTGTCGGATGCCAATCCTGTACCAATCTGCCTGCTCAAGGGTGAATCCGTGACCGAGCGTATCGAGGCCGTAAAGGCTTATCTGCTGGATCTGCAAGTACGTATCTGTACCGCACTGGAAAATGAAGACGGCCGCGCCAGCTTCGCCGAGGAGAGCTGGCAGCGTCCTGCGGGTGGCGGTGGCCGCACCCGGGTTATTGGCGCTGGTGCGCTGATCGAAAAAGGCGGGGTGAATTTCTCCCATGTGTTTGGTGACTCCCTGCCGCCCTCGGCCAGTGCCCATCGCCCGGAACTGGCCGGGCGTACCTTTCAGGCGCTGGGCGTGTCTCTGGTGATTCATCCGGAAAATCCGCATGTACCGACGTCGCACGCCAATGTGCGGTTCTTCTGTGCGGAAAAACCGGGGGAGGAGCCGGTCTGGTGGTTCGGTGGCGGCTTTGACCTAACGCCCTACTACGCCGTCGAGGAGGATTGCGTACATTGGCATCAGGTGGCGCGTGCGGCTTGCGAACCCTTTGGTCCCGGGGTGTACGGGCGTTACAAGGAGTGGTGTGACCGTTACTTCCACCTCAAGCACCGCGGTGAACCGCGCGGGATTGGCGGATTGTTCTTTGATGACCTCAACGAGTGGGATTTCGACACCTGCTTCGCCTTCATGCGTGCGATTGGCGATGCCTATATCGATGCCTACCTGCCGATCGTGCAGCGCCGCAAGCTGACCCCTTACGGGGAGCGCGAGCGCGAGTTTCAGGCTTTCCGTCGCGGCCGCTATGTCGAGTTCAATCTGGTCTACGACCGCGGCACACTGTTCGGCCTGCAGTCCGGTGGTCGTACCGAATCAATTCTCATGTCATTACCGCCCGTGGTGCGCTGGGGCTATGACTGGAAGCCCGAACCCGCAACCGCGGAAGCGCGCCTGACCGAGTACTTTCTCACCGACCGCGACTGGCTGGGTCTGAACTAGCCATCTGCCCTCGCCCACCCCTGGCGTCGGGCGAGCCACTTCAACCCAGCAAAGGTCAGTCCATGGATCGTTATGGCGTGTTTGGCAACCCGATTGCCCACAGCAAATCACCGCTGATACATCAACTGTTTGCCGAGCAGACCGGACAGGTGCTCAGTTATGAAACCCTGCTGGCGCCGCTGGACAACTTCAGCGGCTTTGCCCGTGCTTTTTTTGCCAGTGGCGGCTGCGGGGCAAACGTCACCGTGCCGTTCAAGCAACAAGCCTTCCGCCTGGCAGACCAGCTCAGCCCCCGCGCCCGCCGGGCCGGTGCGGTAAATACCCTGAAGAAGCTGGAAACTGGTGCCTTGCTGGGCGACAACACGGATGGTGCCGGTCTGGTCCGCGACCTCTCAGGCAATGCAGGAATCCCCTTGCGCGGCCAGCGCATCCTGTTACTCGGTGCTGGCGGTGCCGTGCGCGGGGTGCTTGAGCCCTTGCTGGCAGAGCATCCGGCAGCGCTGGTGATTGCCAATCGCACGGTGGAAAAGGCCGAGCAACTGGCCCATGAGTTTGCTGATCTTGGTCCGGTTGCGGCCAGTGCCTATGACTGGCTGGACGAGCCGGTCGATCTGATCATCAATGGCACGTCAGCCAGTCTCGCCGGAGCGCTGCCACCCCTGGCGGCAAGCCTGGTGCAGCCGGGGCATACCTGTTGTTACGACATGATGTATGGCCGTGAGCCAACCCCGTTCAACCACTGGGCCAGCCAGCTGGGCGCGCGCCAGACGCTGGATGGGCTGGGCATGCTGGTCGAGCAGGCGGCCGAGGCGTTTTTCCTCTGGCGTGCTGTGCGGCCACAGACGGCGCCGGTGCAGGAGCGCTTGCGCCGGCAGTTGCAGGCAAGCGGCTGAGGGTAATCTGCCCTTGGCATGACTTGTGTCTATGTTCGCCCCGCCGGATGAAGGGACAATCGGGAAAGGTGGTTAGCCCCACACGAAATTAGCCAGTCGAGAGATGCCCATGAACGACAAGCAAGCAGAGACCGAAACCAGCAACAGCTCCCCGGCAGTAGCCCCGGCCATGGCAGCACCCCGCAGGGTGCGCCGGGCACCGGCGGCAAAAGCTGCGGCAAACCCTGACGGCGTACTTGGCGGTGCCGAGCTCGAAGCAAAAATGCTCGATGACTCGATAAAGGCGGTCCGCGAAAGGACTGCCGTGGCGGTCGAGGACATCCTTGCGCACATTGACCCGCAGGATGTAACCAGCCTGCGCGATACCCTGGAAACCTTTGTGCAGGGCCTGTCGCAAGATGATGCCGAAGCCCTGAACAAGGCGTTGGCCGACAAGGCGGGCCGGGATTTCAATGGCGGCAGCTCCGACCCGGATGACGAGCTGGCACCGGACTGGCGGCATGGCGGCTATCCCTACAAGAACCGCATGTCGCGCAAACGCTACGAGCAGGAGAAGTATCACCTGCAAGTCGAACTGCTCAAGTTGCAGGCCTGGGTCAAGGAAACCGGGCAGAAGGTGGTGATTCTGTTCGAGGGCCGGGATGCGGCGGGCAAGGGGGGCTCGATCAAGCGCTTCATGGAGCATCTGAATCCGCGTGGTTCACGCATCGTGGCGCTGGAAAAGCCTACCGAAGTCGAGCGCGGCCAGTGGTATTTCCAGCGTTATGTACAGCACTTGCCGACTGCCGGGGAGATCGTCATGTTCGACCGCTCCTGGTACAACCGTGCCGGGGTAGAACGGGTCATGGGCTTTTGCTCGGAGGCCGAGTATCTCGAATTCATGCGTCAGGCTCCGGAGTTCGAGCGCATGCTGGCGCACAACAATGTGCACCTGATCAAGTTCTGGTTCTCGGTCAGTCAGGAAGAGCAGCGCCGGCGCTTCAAGGAGCGCGAAAAACATCCACTCAAGCAGTGGAAGCTCAGCCCGATCGACCTGGCCTCGCTGGACAAGTGGGACGACTACACCAAGGCCAAAGAGGCGATGTTCTTCTACACGGATACCGCCGATGCGCCCTGGACGGTGATCAAGTCCACCTGCAAGAAACGCGCACGCCTGAATGCCATGCGCTATGTCCTGCACAAGCTGCCGTATACCGGCAAGGACCTGAAACAGATCGACAGTCTTGACCCGCTGATAGTCGGGCGTGCCAATGTGGTTTACGAACGCGGCGAAAAAGTATCGGACGTACCGATCCTCTGACCGAGGTGGGCGCAGCGCTTGGCAGAGGTATACTGCGCCCTTCTCCTCCAGTTGCCGGTAATTTTCTCGTGAAGCTTCGACATTTCGTACTCATGCTGCTGTGCAGCAGCGCTTTGATCGCCTTGCCCGGTCTGGCGGCCACTGCCGCGAAGACCCAGCAGATTGCCTCCGGCAGCGGCCTGGTGATTGACCTGCAAACCAATCAGGTACTGTATGCCAGCAATCCTGACTGGGTGGCGCCGATCGCTTCGGTGACCAAGCTGATGACTGCGGTAGTGGCACTGGATGCCAAGCTGCCGATGGATCAGCAGTTGCCGATCATCATTCGCGACGTACCGGAGATGCGCGGGGTGTATTCGCGGGTACGCATTGGCAGTGAAATCAGTCGCAAGGACATGCTGCAGCTGGCACTGATGTCTTCGGAGAACCGTGCTGCTGCCAGTCTGGCGCATCATTATCCGGGTGGGGTCAAAGCTTTTGTCGCTGCCATGAATACCAAGGCCAAGGCACTGGGCATGAGCCATACCCATTTCGTCGAGCCGACCGGACTATCGGAAAAGAATGTGTCCACCGCCAATGACCTGGTCAAGCTGCTCAAGGCCAGTCAGCAGTACCCGTTGATCGGCCAGTACAGCACCACCCGCGAGAAGACCCAGAGCTTTCGCAAACCCAGTTACACGCTGGGTTTTCGCAATACCAACCGGCTGGTGTACAAGCCCGACTGGAGCATCCAGCTGACCAAGACCGGCTTTACCAATGAAGCCGGGCACTGTCTGGTGATGCGTACCCGTATGGACGGCCGCCCCGTGGCCTTCGTGGTGCTGGATGCCTACGGCAAGTACACCCACATGGCCGATGCCAACCGCCTGAAGAAGTGGCTGGAAACCGGCAAGGTCAGCCCGGTGCCGGCAGCGGCCTTGAGCTACAAGGCGCAGAAGCTTTCGCAGCGCTGAAGAGCCAGCTGTCGCGAATCAGAAGCGCAACAAAAAGCCGCTGCATCGTTTGGATCGCAGCGGCTTTTTGTTTTCTTCCACAGCGCTTCAATCTCTTGCTTGACGGACTCCAGCAGCCAGTTCGCGACACAGGCTGAGTACACCATCAATCGCCTGCTGTTGCGTGGTCGCGCTGGCAATCTGGTCAACCAGCGCCGAGCCGACCACCACGCCGTCGGCGCGGCGGGCTACATCGGCGGCATGCTCAGGGGTGCGGATGCCGAAACCGATGCACAGTGGCAGTTCGGTGTGGCGGCGCAGGCGGGCCACGGCCTGCTCGACATGAGCCATGGTTGCCGCACCGGCGCCGGTCACACCGGCTACCGAGACGTAATAGACAAACCCGGAGCTGCCGTTGAGGACGGTGGGCAGGCGCTGGTCATCGGTGGTCGGCGTGGTCAGGCGGATGAAGTCGATGCCGGCAGCCTGGGCCGGATCACACAGGTCTTCGTTATGTTCCGGCGGCAGGTCGACCACGATCAGGCCGTCGACGCCGGCAGCCTTGGCGTCTTCGACAAAGCGTGGCACACCGTAGTGGTGGATCGGGTTGAAGTAGCCCATCAGCACCAGCGGCGTGTCGCTGTTCTCCTCACGGAATTCGCGAACCATCTGCAGGGTTTTCGCCAGCGTCTGCTGCTTGCCCAGCGCGCGGATGTTGGCCAGCTGGATCGCCGGACCGTCGGCCATCGGATCGGTAAACGGCATACCCAGTTCGATCACGTCGGCACCGGCGGCCGGCAGGCCCTTGAGGATCGCCAGCGAGGTGGTGTAGTCGGGATCGCCGCCGGTGACGAAGGTGACCAGGGCGGCACGATTCTGTTGTTTCAGTTCGGCAAAGCGCGTGTGCAGGCGGCTCATGCGTGCTTCTCCTGTTCGCTCATGTGGTGCATTACAGTCTGCATGTCTTTATCGCCACGGCCAGACAGGTTGACCACCATCAGGTGGTCACTGGGCAGGTTCGGGGCGCGCTTGAATACTTCAGCCAGCGCATGGGCACTTTCCAGCGCCGGGATGATGCCTTCCAGGCGGCAGCACTGGTGAAAGGCAGCGAGTGCTTCGTGGTCGGTGATCGAGGTGTACTCGACACGGCCGACATCGTGCAACCAGGCGTGCTCGGGGCCGATGCCGGGGTAGTCGAGACCGGCGGAAATCGAGTGGGCGTCGATGATCTGGCCATCGGCGTCCTGCAGCAGGAAGGTGCGGTTGCCATGCAGCACGCCCGGCTCACCACCGTTCAGGCTGGCGGCATGCTTGCCGGTTTCGATGCCGTAACCGGCTGCTTCGACGCCGATCATCTGTACGCCCGGTTCGTCGAGGAACGGATGGAACAGGCCGATGGCATTCGAACCGCCGCCGATGCAGGCGACCAGCGAATCGGGCAGGCGCCCTTCCTTCTCCTGCAGCTGCTCGCGGGTTTCCTTGCCGACCACCGCCTGGAAGTCGCGCACCAGCTCCGGATAGGGATGCGGGCCGGCTACGGTACCGATCAGGTAAAAAGTACTGTCGACATTGGTCACCCAGTCGCGCAGCGCTTCGTTCATTGCATCCTTGAGGGTGCCGGTACCGGCGACCACCGGGATTACCTCGGCGCCGAGCAACTTCATGCGGAACACGTTGGCCTGCTGGCGGTCGATGTCGGTGGTGCCCATGTAGATCACGCACTGCAGGCCGAATCGGGCGGCCACGGTGGCAGTGGCCACACCATGCATGCCGGCGCCGGTCTCGGCGATGATGCGTTTCTTGCCCATGCGCCGGGCCAACAGGATCTGGCCGATGCAGTTGTTGATCTTGTGCGCACCGGTGTGATTCAGCTCTTCGCGCTTGAGGTAGATCTTTGCGCCGCCACAGTGCTCGGTCAGGCGTTCGGCGAAATACAGCGGGCTGGGACGGCCAACATAGTCGCGCTGGAAGTATTTCAGCTCTTCGGCAAATGCCGGGTCGGTTTTGGCCTTGTCGTATTCACGCTTGAGATCGTGAATCAGCGGCATCAGCGTTTCGGCAACATACTGGCCGCCGAAGTGACCGAACAGGCCGCGGGCATCGGGGCCGTTGCGAAATGAAGTCATGTTCGTGCTCCTGGGTTGGCTGGGTGCGCCTGTCCGAGCGGTAAAGTGTCGGGCAGGGCGATTTGGCAGTGGATGAAGCCTAAACCCGTGCAGTTCGGCAGAAAAGCGATTAGATTGCAGCAACACGTCAGAAAAAGTCACGAATTGATATGACTCGAGAACTGCCCCCGCTGAATGCCTTGCGCGCCTTTGAAGCGGCTGCCCGTCTGCAGAGCATCAGTCTTGCTGCTGCTGAATTGCATGTTACCCATGGGGCGGTGAGCCGACAGATCCGGGTGCTGGAAGAACACCTCGGAACAAGCCTGTTCGGCAAGGAAGGACGCGGCGTAAAACTCACCGATGCCGGCAGGCGGCTGCGGGATACCGCCTTCGATGTTTTCGAGCGTTTACGTAGCACCTGCACCGAGCTCCGGCAGGCTGGTGATGCGCCGTTTGTGCTGGGTTGTCCGGGCAGCTTGCTGGCGCGCTGGTTTATTCCGCGTCTGGACCGGCTTAACCGTGATCTGCCGGAGTTGCGCTTGCAGCTCTCGGCCAGTGAGGGCGAGCTGGATCCGCAGCGCGGTGATGTGGATGCCACCCTGTGTTTTGCCACACCACCCTGGCCGACGGGCATGCGGGTAAATGAGCTGGCTGCCGAGCGCATCGGTCCGGTCATCAGTCCGCAGCATCCGCGCTTTGCCGAGCTCGCCATGCTTGCGCCAGTCCAGCTGATGGCGGAGCCGCTGCTGCATACCGCCTCGCGACCGCAGGCCTGGCCGCAATGGGTGCAGCTCAACGGCCTGGACAGCGCGGACTTGCATCCGGGCCAGGGTTTCGAACATCTGTACTACCTGCTGGAGGCGGCGGTGGCCGGCCTTGGCATCGCCATTGCGCCCGAGCAGCTGGTAGCGGACGATCTGGCGGCAGGACGCTTGCAGGCCCCCTGGGGTTTTGTCGAGACGCCGGCGCGGCTGTGCTTCAGCAGTCGGGCGCGAAATCCGGACCCGCGTTGCGCGCGTTTGCTGGACTGGCTTGCCGCGGAGCTGCAACGATGAGCCTGCAGTTCTGTCAGGGATGGCAAAATTGCTGTCATGCGCCCCGGCACGCTTGAGCGCAGCGAGCAATTGCGTCAATCTCAACGATATTTTATTGATAATGTTTCGGAGTGCCCTGCCGAAGCCATTTGACTCAGGTTAATCGCGAGGTAATTCATGGCCATTCACTTCCCCAAACAGCGTCTTTGCATCGGTGTGTTGCTGGGTCTTGGTGCGGCATCCGTGCAAGCCGGCGGGCTGATGCTGTATGAAACCGGCACGGACAACACCGGTCTGGCCAATGCCGGTGCCGCTGCCCGCGCCCAGGGGCCGGGCACCATTGCCAGCAACATTGCCGGTATGAGTTATCTTGAGGGCACCCAGGTCACGGGTGGCCTACAGGCTATGTTCGGTAATTTTGAAGTTGACTACGATGCAGGCACCAATGTGCCGGGTAGCAATAGTGGCAACTCGGTGGAATTTATTCCGGGCGCCAGTTTCTTCATCAGCCAGCAAATGGACGAGCGCTGGACTCTTGGCTTTGGCACCTACAGTAACTTCGGTCTGAGCGAGAACTATAACAACGACTGGTCCGGTCGCTATTACGTGCAGAATGCCACCATTGGCGGTTTGTCCCTGGTTCCCGCTGCGGCCTTCAAGATTGATGACCAGTGGTCGGTCGGCATTGGCCTGCAGGCCATGTACGGCATACTCAATGCCGAGCTGGCGATCGACAATCACCCGGAAGATCTTCGTAACAAGCAGGACGGTCAGCTCAAATACCGCGATGAAGACTGGGGTTTTGGCGGCAATGCCGGGGTGATCTACGCACCGCGCGAAGGAACCCGCATCGGTCTCAGTTACACCAGCGAGATCGACCTGAACTTTGAAGACGGGCTGGACTTGCGAGGGGCCGATCAGGTCTATCAACCACTCAATGGCGTGAAAACCAAGATTGATGCAACGGTACCGCAGACGGTCACACTCAGCCTGTACCAGCAGATCAACCCGCGCTGGGCCATGCTGGCCAGTACCAACTGGCAGCAGTGGTCGCAGTTTGGTGAGATCTACGTGCAGCTGGATACCGAAAATAAACGCACGACCACCCTCGATGAAGGTTACGACGACACCTGGCATCTGTCGGTGGGCAGCCAGTATCAGGCAACCGACAAGCTGTTGTGGAATATGGGTGTGGCCTATGACAGTTCGGCAGTCTCCGACAGCAAGCGAGGCTGGGTTGTGCCGATGCAGGATGCCTGGCGGCTGGGTACCGGCCTGACCTATGCGCTGGATGCGCAAACCGACCTGAACTTCAGCTATTCCCTGGTGTGGATGGGCGACATGCCGGTTTCCCAGAGCAAGTCGCAGCCTGCCAGTGACCCGGCGCAGGTTTCCGGCAGCTTCGATAACGCCTGGCTTCAGGCCGTTAGCAGCAGCATGACCTGGCGCTTCTAGACACACGATTTCATAACCTGATCGTGGGTAATCAGGCCCGGCAGAGTTAACCACTTTGCCGGGTTTTTTGCTTTTCTGGCTTTAAGTCGCGGGTTAAGTAATGAGGCTGGTGCGCGTCTTGCAAAAGTCAGGATATGCACAACACTCCAAGTGAATTGTTCCGGCCCTGATTGCAGGCGCTGATAGAAAAACAACAAGGAGACGGCCATGCACAAGCAACCCAGATTTGCCCTCAGTTTGCTGGCACTCATCTGCAGTGCGCAGGTGCAGGCCGGCGGCCTGCTGCTTTACGGTCCTTCGCTGGATAACGCGGCGCTATCCAATGCCGGCGTGGCGGCCCGGGCACAGGGTCCGGACACCATTTCCGGCAATATTGCCGGGCTTACCTACGTCAAGGGTACCCAGGTCAATGCGGGTGCTGCCGTACTCTTCGGCGAGATCAAGCCTGATCTGGATCAAACCAACCAGACGGGAGGTAACGGCGACAATGCACTGCATCCAATCGCCGGCCCCATGGCTTATATCAGTCACCAGCTCGACGAACAGTGGACCGTCGGCTTTGGCTCTTATGGCGATTTCGGCGATGCGATCAATTATGACAACGACTGGGCCGGACGCTACATGATCCAGAATGCCAAGCTGCTTGGTGCATCGCTGGTGCCCAGCGTGGCGTACAAGCTGAATGATGAATGGTCGTTCGGGCTGGGCTTGCGGGCGATGTACGGCATGGTGCAATTGCAGTTGGGAGTGGCCAATGACCGACCTGGATTCACTTGCATGGCCTCGTCACCCTTTCCCATCATCGGAGGTGGCACTCCTGGAAATTGTCCGGGGCCAGACGGCCAGGCGAAATATCAGGATGAGACCTGGGGCTATGGCGGCAATGCCGGGGTGATCTATTCGCCGCAGGAAGGCACGCGTATCGGTCTGGCCTACACCAGCCAGGTGGATCTGGACTTCGATGACAACATCAAGCTCAAGGGCGTAGGAGGTGGGCAGCTTATTGATGTGGGCGATCGCGAAACTAAACTCAAGGCAACCGTCAAGGTGCCGCAAACCGCAACCCTGAGCCTGTTCCAGCAGCTGGATGAGCAGTGGGCCTTTCTCGCTAGTGCCAACTGGCAGGACTGGTCGGAGTTCAGCACCATTGACCTGAAGGTCGACCAGTTCGGTGTGGATACCAACGCCGACCTGCACTGGGACGATACCTACCATGGTTCGGTCGGCCTGCAATATCAGGCCACGGCGGACTGGCTATGGAATGTCGGGGTTGGCTATGACACCTCGGCGGTGGATGACAACGATCGTATCTGGGGGCTGCCGGTCACCGACACCACGCGCTTGGGCATCGGTACGGTGGTGGCGCTGGATGAAGCAACCAGCCTCCATGTGAGTTACATGTTTACCTGGCTGGGTGATGTGGATGTCAGCGAACATCGCCACGAGCCGGGTGATGTCAACTACAAGGTCGCTAGCGGCAAGCTGAATAATGCCTATGTGCAGTATCTGGGTGCCGGCGCGACGATGAAGTTCTGAGCGGCCGGACCAGATAGGAATCCAAGCCGCCCCGTGCTCTGCGCAGGGCGGCATTTTTATTGGTGCTATTTGCCGATGGCGATGCGTGGCCGCCAATGCAGCCATTCGTCCTGCACTTCCGGCTGCAGATCGAATATCTGTCCGGCATGTGCCGGCGAGCCTTTGCTGGCATCGGCCGGAGTGGCGAAGGAGATGCTGCCTTCCAGCAGTGACTCCACCGAATCGGTACGCACCTTGGCGCCGTCGAACAGCGAGAAGTCCACATTCACTCCGCTGTCGTTCCAGAACTTGCTGCCGCTGTAGACCAGCCGGGCATAGCGCGGCTCGATCAGGATATGTACCAGGACGCTGGCGGCATCCGGGCTGAGTTCCAGAGCGGTTACCTGGCCGACGGCTATACCGCGGTAGGCAATCGGCAGGCCGGCTTTCAGTGACTTGCGTTGCGGGGTGGTCAGGGTCAGGTGCAAGCCGGATTTCTGTTCGCTATCCAGCTTGGTCAGTCCCAGGCTCTTGAACCGCGTTTGTTTGGCGGCGAGTGGATTACTGCTCGGTTGAACCTCTATGTAGGGCCCGGTGATCAGGGTATCCAGATTGGCGGCTTTGGTCAGGGTGACCTGCGGTCGTATGACGGAAAAAGTGGTGCCGGCGCGGGCAATGCGTTCGGCGCCTTCGCTGATCAGTATCTGCAAATTGAGTGATTTCAGGTCCTGACCCAGCTCAACGCCACTGACTTCGCCGACCTGGAAACCCTTGTAGCGAATTTCCGTGCCGGCATGCAGCCCATCAGCCTGCTCGACTTCAAGACTGAGTTGCTCGGCAACACGAACTGCACTGGTCTGATCGGCATGCAGGATGAACTTGCTGCCGTTGTGCACCGCAGCTGCTTTGGCCTGGGGCGTTTCGAAGGCGATGCCGCCGTTGATCAGGCTGGACAACGACTCGCTGCGTACCTGAAAGCCCGACAGGCCACCGCTGAGCGTTACTCCGCTGGCATTCCAGAAGCGTGAAGAGCTATTCACCAGACTCGTGTATTTGGGATTGATCAGCACGCTGACGCGAACTTCCTGATTATTGGCGGTCAACGCCACGTTGGTCACCGAGCCAACTTCCAGCTGGCGAAACAGTACCGGACTCCCGGTCTTGAGGGACGCGGCTTGTTGGGTCGACAGCTCCAGATGCAGGCCGGGGGTGTCGTAGTTGACTTCCGGGGGGCTCTCCAGCGCGGTGAATTTCCGGCGCTGCGGCTTGTCCCGCGGGCCTGGTTTGAACTCGATGTAATTGCCGCGCACCAGTGCATCCAGTCCGCTGATCCCGCTCAGCGAAATTTCCGGTTCGACCATCCAGAACTCGGCACCCTCGGTCAGCCAGGGTTTGGCCCGCGGGTCGATGTCGAGCTCTACCATCATCTGCTTGAGGTCTTCGCTGACCCTGCCACCTTTGGCCACCCCTACCGGGTAACCATTCCAGCGCACCTGGGTTTTGCCCGGGTCCATGCCGGAGAAGTTGGGCATGACGACCTCTATCAGGACGCCGACCTGAGCGGCCTTGAAATCATCGTAGAGGGTGAAGACCTGGCTCGCGTAGTCCAACGGCATTGCACTGGGGGCGTCTTTCGACTCGCCAAAGCCGGCAATGTTGGATGGGTTGGTATCGAAGGCAATGCCACCGATGGCCACGCTGAGCAGGGACTCGACGTCCACCTGGACGCCGGATAAGCCTGCCGAAACGCTGAAACCGCTGGCATTCCAGAAGCGGGTTTCGCTGTTCACCAGCTGGGAGAACTCCGGCTTGATGTGCACCTTGATCATTACTGACTGGTCCTCGTGGTTCAGCGCATAGCCGGTCACGGCACCCACCTGGATCTGCCGGAAATAGACCGGGCTGCCTTCGGAAATCGAGCCGAGATTCTTCGCCCGCAACTTCAGGTGCAGGCCGGGTAGTGCATCCGCTAGCGGTGGTGCATCTTCAAGGGCATTAAAAACGAAGCTTGGTTTGCCGTCGCCCGGACTCATGGCGATGTAGTTACCGGAGACCAGGGTTTCCAGACCGGTCACCCCGGCCAGCGAAATATCCGGCTTGACCAGCCAGAAAAGTGTTTTCTCGCGCAGAAAGTCTTCGGCATGCCGGTCAACCTCAATGGCGACATGCACCTTCTGGGTTTTCTGATCGAGGGTAACAGTCTGCACCTTGCCCAGCTGTATGCCTTTGTAGAGCAGTTCGGTTTTACCCGCTTGCAAGCCATCGCCGTTGGGGAAGACGATTTCAATCATCACTCCGGCTTCGGAATAGGCCTTCCAGCCCAGCCAGCCACCGATCAGCAAGGCGATGATCGGCAAAATCCAGATGGCGGACCAGTTACTGGCCGGTTTGACACGTGGTTTGCTGAGAGTGCTGTTGTCAGTCATGTGCAGGGTTCCGAAGGTCGGTAACCACGCAGTTTTACTGCGTGGCCTGGATGTGCGTTCGTACAGGGAGTATTACAGGATCGTCGTGAAAAATCTGCGGTCAGGGTCATTGCGCGTTGCCGGAACCTGCCTGATTGACTAGCGTTCAGGTATCACCCATGCAACAGGAGTAATTAGCATGTCCAATCATCACACTTATAAAATGATCGAACTGGTTGGTTCGTCGCCAGTCAGTATTGAAGAGGCCATCAACAATGCGCTGGCAGAAGCAGCTAAAAGTGTACGGATGATGGAGTGGTTCGAGGTACTGGAAACCCGCGGACACATAGTGAATGAGCGTGTCGGGCATTTCCAGGTGACGATCAAGGTAGGTTTCCGTATCGCCAACAGCTAGTCGGCGGGTCTGGTGTGTCGTAACAAGGGCCATGCGTGCCTGTAATCCGGCAGTCAGGCGAGTATTTGCTTCGAGGAGGTAATCCATGTCGCGCGTAATTGCTGCAGCCCTGTTTTTATTGATGAGTGGTTGCGTCAGCTTGCCACCACATAATCCCGCCGAGGCCTGGATAGAGGTCTATTCGGCCAGCTATGACAGCCTGATGGCCGAAACACTCGACGGCAAGACCTGGGGCCCGGGCTCCTACTATCAGGTGACGCCGGGTGCACATACGCTGGGTTTGAGTTTTCAATATCCCGCAGGGCCGCGGGATGCCTACCCGGACAGTTGTTCTTTCAGTCTGGCCTATGACGATTTCCAGGCCGGCAAGGATTACCACTTGCTGGCGGGCTGGAATTTCAACGGGGCCTGGGTGCACTTGCTGGATGAGCAGGGCGAGAAACTGGCCAGCCAGACCTGTAATTCACCCTACGGCAACTGATCGCCAGACCAGCTGCGGGGCGCCGTTAAAAAGCCCCGCAGCGCAACTGCTTGCCACGGCTGAGAACACCGCCCTGCTCGTCG
Organism: Pseudomonas pohangensis; assembly: GCF_900105995.1. Classification (NCBI taxonomy): domain Bacteria; kingdom Pseudomonadati; phylum Pseudomonadota; class Gammaproteobacteria; order Pseudomonadales; family Pseudomonadaceae; genus Pseudomonas; species Pseudomonas pohangensis. Next base: position 3,599,185 of record NZ_LT629785.1, read on the forward strand.
TAGAGGCGCAGCCAGCCGCGGCGGCCCATGGTGCCCGCCTTTAGCTGGTACTTTTTACCAGCCTCGAAATGGTCATAGTCCAGGGCCAGTATGCAGGTGCGGGTGCCGCCGCCCCCGCCGTCATGTTCACGGCTGCCACCCCCACCACCGCTGGTCTCGAATTGCAGGCGTACCTGCAGATGGTGCGCACCCGGCGACACCTCGAAGTAGCGCCCTTGCGCCCAGTCGCGGCCATCCAGCGCGTTGGCGCTGAGCTGGTTGCGGGCAATGGTATACAGATCGATCCAGGCTTTGTCCGGATCTGCTGCAGGCAGTGTTTTGGCGCAGCCACCCAGCAGGAGCAGCAGGCTGCAGGCGAGAATTCGTGGCATGCTCGGTATTCCGCTTCAACAGGTGTCTTGATGAGCAAGCAGTATCGCGCGCAACCGGCAGGGGGTCTAGATCGATGGCTGCCGCGCCTTGGATTGACTGCCTGTCTGCTGCTGGGCGGCTGCTCGACGCTGGATTACTACAGCCAGGCCAGTCGCGGGCATCTGCAGTTGATGCAGCAGCGTGAACCGATCGAACAGTTGCTGGCTGACCCGTCACAAGATGCCCTGTTGCGCCAGCGGCTGGGGTTGGCGCTGCAGGCGCGGAACTTCGCCAGTAACCAGCTGGAGCTGCCGGACAACCAGAGCTATCGGTTGTATGCCGATATCCAGCGCCCGGTGCTGTTGTGGAATGTGTTCGTCACCCCGGAATTTTCCCTGGAAGCCGAACTCCAGTGTTTCCCGGTTGCCGGCTGCGTGGCGTATCGCGGCTATTTTGATCTGAACGATGCACGCGGTGCCGCAGCGCTGGCGCAGCAGGCAGGCATGGACAGCTGGGTTGGCGCGGTCGAGGCCTATTCCACGCTGGGCTGGTTCGATGACCCGCTACTGAGCAGCATGCTGCAGCGCGATGATCAGCAGCTGGCAGCAGTGATCTTTCATGAGCTGGCCCATCAACAGCTGTATCTCGCCGATGACACGACCTTCAACGAGTCGTTTGCCAGCTTTGTTGAGCAGCAGGGCTTGCAGCAGTGGCTGGCCAGCCGTGACGAGGCAGCGCTGGCGCCGCAGCAGGCCTGTCGCCGGCAGCAGTTCACGGCGCTGGTGCTGGATAGCCGTGCCCGGCTGCAGGCGTTGTACGCCAGTCAGCTACCGACAGCGCAAATGCGCCAGGCCAAGCAGGCGGAATTTATCCGGATGCGCAATGAGTACCGGCAGTTGCGCGATCATCACTGGGGTGGTGATTCGCGCTATGACCAGTGGATGGAAGGCCCGCTGAACAATGCCAAACTGCTGCCCTTTGGCCTGTATGAGCAGTGGTTGCCGGCTTTTGCCCGGCTGTACGAGCAGTCCGGGAAAAACTGGACAGCTTTTTATCTGCAGGCGAAACAGCTGGCCAGTCTGGCGCCTGCCGAGCGCCAGCAGCACTTGCAGAAACTGGCTGAAGAAGCCGGCGCGGGCAGCTTGGCTGAACTAGTCTGTGACACAGGGCGTGGCTAGGTGTCAGGTCCATTGAGCCGGGTGGTGATTGTCATGAAAAAACGCTTGTTCGGGTTATTGCTGATGCCCATGGCCAGCTTCGCGCTGGCGGCCCCGAAGCCCTGTGAAGAGCTCAAGGCCGAGATCGAGGCCAAGATCCAGGCCGCCGGGGTGCCCTCCTACACGCTCGAAATTGTGCCGAACGCCGAAGTCAAGGATCAGAGTCAGGTGGTCGGCAGCTGCGACGGTGGCACGCAAAAGATCATCTACCAGCGGCATTCCAGCTAGCGATCAAAGCCTTCACTCAGGTGCAGCGCCGCCAGCTTCACATAGTTCGCGGCGCTGTAAGCGAAGTAGGCCCGCTCCTTGTCGGTTAGCGGGCGGGCCTGCCTGGCCGGGCTGCCGACATACAGATGGCCGCTGGTCAGGCGTTTGCCGGGCGGCACCAGACTGCCGGCGCCAATCACCACCTCGTCCTCGACCACTGCGCCATCCATGACGATGCTTCCCATGCCGACCAGAATGCGGTTGCCTAAAGTGCAACCGTGCAGCGTCACCTTGTGGCCGATGGTCACCTCGTCGCCGATCAGCAGTGGATAGCCGTCCGGGTTGAACGGGCCGGCGTGGGTGATGTGCAGTACGCTGCCGTCCTGCACGCTGCTGCGCGCGCCGATGCGGATGTGGTGCATATCGCCGCGTATTACCGCGAGCGGCCATACCGAGCAATCATCACCCAGTTGCACATCTCCGAGCACCACAGCGCTGCTGTCGACAAACACGCCTGCGCCGAGCTGCGGTGTCATGCCCTGATACGTTCTGATCGCCACGTTGGTGTCCTTCTGGCTGCGGGAAAGGTTGATTGTAATTAAGATAGCGGCCATGCAGGTGCGTGTTTGCGCCGCGTCCATCGAACCAAGGATACTCCCGTGACCCCGAATAACCCGCTTTTGCAGGATTTTGACCTGCCACCCTACTCCGCCATTCGCCCCGAGCATGTCGAGCCGGCGATCGATCAGATTCTGGCGCAAAACCGCCAGGCCATTGCGCAGCTGCTGGAAGACCAGCATGCCGCGCCGAGCTGGGCGGGCCTGATTCTGGCGCTGGACGAACTGAACGCAAGGCTGGGGCGGGCCTGGGGACCGGTCAGTCATCTGAATGCAGTGTGCAACAGCACTGACATGCGCACGGCCTATGAGGCCTGCCTGCCCAGGCTGTCCGAATACTGGACCGAAATGGGGCAGAACAGGGCGCTGTTCGAGGCTTACAGCGCCCTGGCGAGCAGCCCCGAGGCGGCGGGCTTCGATGTGGCGCAGAAAACCATCCTCGAACATGCCCTGCGGGATTTCCGGTTGTCCGGTATTGATCTGCCGGCGGCCGAACAGCAGCGTTATGGCGCGATCCAGATGAAGCTGTCCGAATTGACCAGCCAGTTTTCCAACCAGTTGCTGGACGCTACCCAGGCCTGGACCCGGCACGTTACCGATGAGGCGCTGCTGGCCGGCCTGCCGGACTCGGCAAAGGCGCAGATGGCGCAGGCGGCGGCTGCCAGGCAGCTGCAGGGCTGGCTGATCACGCTGGAATTTCCCAGCTATTACGCCGTGATGACGTACGCGGATGATCGTGCCCTGCGTGAGCAACTGTACGCCGCCTACTGCACCCGCGCTTCCGGGCAGGGGCCGAATGCCGGTCAGTTCGACAACACCCCGCTGATGGAACATATCCTCGATCTGCGTCAGGAGCTGGCACATCTGCTGGGTTTCGCCCATTACGGCGAGTTGTCGCTGGAAGGCAAGATGGCCGAGTCGACCGACCAGGTGCTGCACTTTCTGCGCGATCTGGCACAACGCAGCAAACCCTTTGCCCAGCGAGACCTGCAGCAGTTACAGGCCTTTGCCAGCGAGCAGGGCTGTGCCGACTTGCAGAGCTGGGATGTCGGCTACTACAGTGAAAAGCTGCGCCAACAGCGTTACAGCCTTTCCCAGGAAGAGGTGCGTGCCTGGTTCCCGATCGACCAGGTGCTGTCCGGCCTGTTCGCCATAGTCCAGCGCCTCTACGGTATCGAAATCCGCGAACTGCAGGGCTTCGATAGCTGGCACCCGGATGTGCGCCTGTTTGAAATCAATGAGCAGGGCCGGCATGTCGGGCGCTTCTTCTTTGACCTCTATGCCCGCGCCAACAAGCGTGGCGGTGCCTGGATGGATGGCGCCCGCGACCAGCGGCGCAATGCCAGTGGTGAACTGATCAGCCCGGTGGCCAATCTGGTGTGCAACTTCACCCCGGCGGTGAATGGTCAACCGGCGCTGCTGACCCACGATGAAGTGACCACCCTGTTCCATGAGTTCGGCCACGGTCTGCATCATTTGCTGACCCGTGTCGAACATGTCGGGGTGTCGGGCATCAATGGCGTGGCCTGGGATGCCGTGGAGTTGCCCAGCCAGTTTATGGAGAACTGGTGCTGGGAGCCTGAAGGGCTGGCGCTGATTTCCGCACATTACGCAACCGGCGAGCCATTGCCGCAGGAGCTGCTGGGGAAAATGCTCGCAGCGAGGAACTTCCAGTCCGGACTGATGATGATGCGCCAGCTGGAGTTCAGCCTGTTCGATTTCGAGCTGCATGCCACCCATGGCGACGGGCGCACAGTGCTGCAGGTTGTCGAGAGTATTCGTGACGAGGTCGCGGTGCTGCGTCCGCCGGCATACAACCGCTTTGCCAACGGCTTCGCGCATATTTTCGCCGGCGGCTATGCGGCGGGCTATTACAGCTACAAGTGGGCCGAGGTGCTGTCTGCCGATGCCTTCTCGCGGTTCGAGGAGGAAGGCGTGCTGAATGCCGAAACCGGGCGGGCGTTTCGCGAGGCGATTCTGGCACGCGGCGGGTCGCAGGAGCCGATGCTGCTGTTTGTCGATTTTCGCGGCCGCGAACCGTCGATCGACGCCCTGTTGCGGCATTCCGGCCTGACCGGAGACGCGGCATGAGCGAGCCGACCAAAAGGTTCATTGCCGGTGCCGTGTGCCCGGCATGTGGCGAGATGGACCGTATTCTGATGTGGAATGTCGATGACGTGCCGCACCGCGAATGCGTGGCCTGTGGCTATGCCGATACCCTCAATGCGCAAGGGCAGTCAGTGCCCAGCGAGCCTGGCTCGCGGGTCAACCGGAAGCAGGCCAGGGTGGCGGATCCGAAGGTGCAGACCGTGCAGTTCTTTCCCAATCCGAAACTGAAAAAGCCGGCGCCATGATTCCAACCTGGGGCGAGATACTGACGCGGATTCCACGGCTTGAGCTGCAGGACTGGCAGGCCATGGGGCTGCTCAAAAGGTGGTTTGTCGCGACGCGCTCGGCAGTCTTCATCATGACGCTGATTTCTGCCGGCCTGGGCATTGCCTTCGCTGCTGAAATCGGCCCGTTGAACGGGTTGAATGCCCTGTTGGCCCTGCTCGGCCTGACACTGGCGCATGCCACCAACAATCTGCTGAATGACTGGGTGGATTTTCGCAAGGGCGTCGACCGGGACAATTACTTCCGCACCCAGTACGGGCCGCAGCCACTGGAAAGCGGCCTGCTCAGCGAATCAGCTCTGCTCGGCTACATCCTGCTGAGCGGAATGGCGGCATTCGGTTGCGGTGTGTGGCTGGTGCTGCGCACCGACATGCTGACGCTCTACCTGATGCTGGCAGGCGCTTTCTTCGTGCTCTTCTACACTTGGCCGCTGAAGTATATCGGCCTCGGCGAACCCTCGGTCTGGCTGGTCTGGGGACCGCTGATGGTGCTCGGCAGCTGTTATGTAGCCAGTGGTGCGGTGAGCGAGGCAGCGTTGTGGTTCTCGATCCTTTACGGTCTGGGGCCGACCACCGTGCTGCTCGGCAAGCATACCGACAAGCTGGAAGAAGATCGCTCCAGGGGTATTCATACCCTGCCGGTATTGCTCGGTGAACGTGGCAGCCGCTGGCTGACCATAGCCTGCTGGCTGCTGCAATACGCGGGGATTACCCTGGCCGTGCTGCTGGGTGTGCTGGGCTGGTCGTTTCTGCTGGTCTGGCTGGCGCTGCCGAAACTGATTACTGCATACAAGGTGTTTCGTCTGCCACGCCCGGCCGTCGCGCCGCAGCACTTGCCGGCTGGTGTCTGGCCGTTGTATCTGGTGGCTTTCGCCTTCGAGCACAATCGTGCGTTCAGTCTGGCCCTGCTGGCGGCCGTCATTCTGCAACTGGTTTTCTAAGGCACACTCAAGGCGCTGGGGAGTCCCTAGACGGTCAGGCTGCTCCTGCGGGCTTGTCCCAGTTCGAGCTCGACGCCAAGTTGCTGCGACAAACAGGGCCAGCGTTGCCAGGCAGCCGTGGTTTGCTCGCTGCACAGCTTGGCGCGATAGGCCTGTACGGCCTGGCTGCGGAATACCGGCTGATGAATCAGATCCTGCAGCGCCTCGTGCACCGCTTCATCCAGCTGGTTGGCGAATGGCTCGCCGATCAAGCGGTGGGCTATCAGGTTGGCAACGGTGGTATCCAGCGGGATAAGGGCCTGACCCAGATGGGTGATGTACAGGTCATTGACCTCCTCGACCAGCCGGTGTGCCAGATAGGCTTCATCCAGCAGGCTTTCAAGGCCATGGTGACCGTCCATCACGGCCGGCGGATGGAAGAAAAATTCTGCGGCCATTTTCATCACCGGCATTATCGGAGCTTCGAGCCCCGACTCCCTGGCGACGCTGGCCGCTGCATCCAGCAAATCCGGTACCTGTTTGATATAGGCGCCGACAAAGGCGGCGAGCACACCCGGCGCATCACTGGCCGGTAGCCGGATGGCCGGGTGCAGCGAGTCCAGAAGGCTGCCGAGCAAGCTGCGGAGCTGGCCGCTGCGAGCTTCCATCTGGTGAGCGCTGTCGATCAGCTGGCGCAGTTTTGCCGTGTCCATTGCTTGCCCGTGTTGCTCTGTGGTGTCTAGAGTGAAGCTTAGCCGGGGTTATGCGCAGCTCTAGACATTATCGATATAACCGGACTCGTTGCAGGTTGCAGATGCGTTGATGGGCGCGAGTCAGCGGGCTGCAGGCAAAGCCGGATAACACAATATTTGTGTGCAAGAATTGATTATTCGCAAGAAACCGAGTTGTAGACACGGTCTTGCTGTATATACTCGGTTGCGAAGTGTGTTACCTGATGTATCCGTGCGGTCGACTTGATAAGGACCGCAGCCGGTGAATAACAAGAACGATAAGGGGAACCCGCAATGAAGCGACATCCATGGGCTTGGATGGGCCTGCTGCTATGGGCTGTATTCGGTCAGGCACATGCGGCCTGGACGGTGAATATGGCGCCAGGTGCAACCGAGGTCAGCCGTTCAGTCTTTGATCTGCACATGACCATTTTCTGGATCTGCGTCGTCATCGGTGTGGTGGTGTTTGGCGCGATGTTCTGGTCGATGCTCGTACACCGTCGCTCGACCGGACAGAAAGCCGCGCATTTTCATGAGAGCACCACGGTCGAGATTCTCTGGACCGTGGTGCCGTTGCTGATACTGGTGGTGATGGCTTTCCCGGCCACCAAGACGCTGATTGATATCTACGATACAGCTGAATCCGAACTGGATATCCAGATCACCGGCTACCAGTGGAAATGGCATTACAAGTATCTGGGTCAGGATGTCGAGTTCTTCAGCAATCTGGCGACCCCGCAGAGCCAGATTCATAACCAGGCACCCAAGGACGAGCACTACCTGCTGGAGGTTGATAATCCTCTGGTGGTCCCCGTCGGCACCAAGGTGCGCTTCTTGATCACCGGTGCCGACGTCATCCACTCCTGGTGGGTACCGGCATTGGCGGTGAAAAAAGATGCCATCCCCGGCTTCGTCAATGAATCCTGGACACGTATCGACCAGCCGGGCATTTACCGTGGCCAGTGCACTGAGCTTTGCGGCAAGGACCATGGATTCATGCCGATCGTGGTAGACGCCAGATCCAAGGAAGATTTCGCCAAGTGGCTGGCAGAGCGCAAAGAAGATGCCCTCAAGCAGAAGGAGCTGACCAGCAAGCAGTGGACCAGTGATGAGCTGTATGCCCGCGGTGAAAAGGCCTATCAGACCACTTGTGCTGCTTGCCACCAGGCTAACGGCGAAGGGCTGCCGCCAATGTTCCCGGCCCTGAAAGGCTCGAAAATTGCCACAGGTCCGATCGCGGATCATTTGTCTATCGTCTTGCATGGCAAGCCGGGTACCGCCATGGCCGCCTTCGGCAAACAGCTTTCTCCTGTCGATATCGCCGCCATCATCACCTATGAGCGCAACGCCTGGGGCAACGCCGTTGGTGACATGCTGACCCCGCAAGAAGTGCTGGCCGCCGAACAGGTTAAGGAGTAAGGACATGAGTGCAGTGATTGATTCACATGGCCATGCCGGCCATGACCACCACCATGGCCCCGCCAAGGGGCTTATGCGCTGGGTGTTGACCACCAACCACAAGGACATCGGCACGATGTACCTGTGGTTCAGTTTCGCCATGTTCCTGCTCGGTGGCAGTTTTGCCATGGTGATCCGCGCCGAGCTGTTCCAGCCGGGCCTGCAGATCGTGCAGCCGGAGTTCTTCAACCAGATGACCACCATGCACGGCCTGATCATGGTGTTTGGCGCGGTGATGCCGGCCTTCGTCGGGCTGGCCAACTGGATGGTGCCGCTGATGGTCGGTGCGCCGGACATGGCGCTGCCGCGGATGAACAACTTCAGCTTCTGGCTGCTGCCGGCGGCCTTCGCCATCATGGTCAGCACGCTGTTCAGTGAAGGTGGCGGTCCCAACTTTGGCTGGACCTTCTACGCGCCCTTGTCGACCACCTATGCGCCGGAAAGTGTCACCTACTTCATCTTTGCCGTGCACCTGATGGGTATCAGTTCGATCATGGGCGCGATCAACATCGTGGCAACCATCCTCAACCTGCGTGCCCCCGGCATGACACTGATGAAGATGCCGCTGTTCGTCTGGACCTGGCTGATCACCGCTTTCCTGCTGATCGCAGTGATGCCGGTGCTGGCCGGTTGCGTGACCATGATGCTGATGGATATTCACTTCGGCACCAGCTTCTTCAGTGCTGCCGGTGGCGGTGATCCGGTGCTGTTCCAGCATGTGTTCTGGTTCTTCGGTCATCCCGAGGTATACATCATGATCCTGCCCGCCTTCGGTGCGGTCAGCCAGATCATTCCGGCCTTTGCGCGCAAGCCGCTGTTCGGCTACACCTCGATGGTCTACGCCACGGCGAGCATTGCCTTCCTGTCGTTTATCGTCTGGGCGCACCACATGTTCGTGGTTGGTATCCCGCTGGTTGGCGAGCTGTTCTTCATGTACGCCACCATGCTGATCGCCGTGCCGACCGGGGTGAAAGTGTTCAACTGGGCGGCGACCATGTGGCAAGGCTCGATGACCTTCGAGACACCGATGCTGTTTGCCGTGGCCTTCGTCATCCTGTTCACCATCGGTGGCTTCTCCGGACTGATGCTGGCGATTGCTCCGGCGGACTACCAGTACCAGGACACCTACTTCGTCGTAGCGCATTTCCACTACGTACTGGTGCCGGGAGCGATTTTCGGCATCTTTGCATCGGCCTATTTCTGGCTGCCCAAGTGGACCGGCCACATGTATGACGAGACGCTCGGCAAGCTGCACTTCTGGCTGAGCTTTGTCGGCATGAACCTGGCGTTCTTCCCCATGCACTTCGTCGGTCTGGCGGGCATGCCGCGGCGGATTCCGGACTACAACCTGCAGTTCGCCGACTTCAACATGGTGTCGTCGATCGGTGCCTTCATGTTTGGCTCAACGCAGTTGCTGTTCCTGTTTATCGTCATCAAATGCATCCGTGGTGGCAAACCGGCGGGCGACAAGCCCTGGGACGGTGCCGAAGGGCTGGAGTGGACGTTGCCTTCACCTGCGCCATATCACACCTTCGCCACACCACCGGAAGTCAAGTAAGGGAGCGCACGGATGGAGCAGGGCTTGAGCACTCGCAAACTGATACAGCGCCTGCTGGTGCTGGTGGTGGCGATGTTCGCCTTCGGTTTTGCCCTGGTGCCGATCTATGACGTGATGTGTAAGGCCTTCGGCATCAATGGCAAGACCGCAGGGGTCTATGAGGGGGCGCAGAGCATTGATCAGGCGCGTCAGGTGCGGGTGCAGTTTCTCGCCACCAACTCGGCAGATATGGTCTGGGAGTTCCACCCCATTGCCGATGAGGTCACGGTGCATCCGGGCGCGACGCAGGAAATGCTCTTCGTCGCGTTCAATCCGACCGACAAGCCAATGACCGCCCAGGCTATTCCCAGTGTGGCGCCGTCCAAGGCTGCCGCTTTTTTTCACAAGACCGAGTGTTTCTGTTTCACCCAGCAGGTATTGCAACCCGGTGAGCGGATTGAAATGCCGGTCAGGTTCATTGTCGACCGTGACCTGCCCGAAGATGTCCACCACCTGACGCTGGCTTATACGCTGTTCGATATCACTGCGCGCAAAGCGCCTGTTCCCGTGGCAGGCCGATAAGGAGAACAACAAAAATGACGACTCACGAGCAGTATTACGTCCCGGCCCAGAGCAAATGGCCAATCATCGCCACCATCGGCATGGCCACGGCGGTCTACGGTCTGGCGACCTGGTTCAACGACATGAGCGCCCAGCGTGCCGAATCCCACGGCCCGCTGATTTTCTCGATTGGCGGACTGTTTCTTGCGTACATGCTGTTCGGCTGGTTCGGCACGGTGATCAAGGAAAGCCGCGGCGGGCTGTATAGTCCGCAGATGGACCGCTCTTTCCGCTGGGGCATGACCTGGTTCATTTTTTCCGAAGTGATGTTCTTTGCGGCGTTCTTTGGCGCCTTGTTCTATGTCCGGGTGTTTGCCGGTCCCTGGCTGGATGGTGAAGGGGCCAAGGGGATTTCCTCGATGCTCTGGCCGGACTTCGATTTCCGCTGGCCGTTGCTGCAGAACCCTGATCCCGGTCAGTTCAAGCCAGCTTCCAGCGTCATCGATCCCTGGCACTTGCCGCTGATCAATACCATTCTGCTGGTCAGTTCGAGCTTCACTCTGACTTTTGCCCACCATGCGCTCAAGCATGGCAAGCGTGGCGCTATCAAGGCCTGGCTGGCGTTGACCATCCTGTTGGGTTTTGCCTTCCTTGGCTTTCAGGTCACTGAATACATCGAGGCCTATGAAGAGCTGGGACTGACGCTGGGCTCCGGTATTTACGGTTCGACCTTCTTCATGCTGACCGGCTTTCACGGGGCGCACGTCACCATCGGCGCAATCATGCTGACGGTGATGCTGGTGCGCATCATGAAGGGCCATTTCGATGCAGAACATCAGTTCGGTTTCGAGGCGGCCAGCTGGTACTGGCACTTCGTCGATGTGGTCTGGCTGGCATTGTTTGTATTCGTTTACGTGCTGTGATGACAGCGCTCCCGGCTTTGCGCCGGGAGCGCTTACCAGCTGGCTGAAGTCGTCAGCTGACCACTGTAGAAGCCCCATGCAATAAGCGCCACGGTAATGCTGGTGAGGATCACCCGAACCGTCAGCGCATTGACCACTCTCGAGCCATGCCCCTCATCCTTGACCAGAAAAAACAAACCACTGAACAGGCTGGCCATGGTTGCCAGCAGCATCAGGACGATCGCTATCTTGAGCATGATGTCGCTCCGAATGTGAGTCATTCATGAAGTATAACCAGCAATCGAGACGCTCCGGAGCTTCAGGATGAGCAGATTTCGCCCGGGCCTGCTGCCTTCGCTGGTGGTTTTGCTATTGCTGCCGCTGTTGCTCTGGCTGGGCTTCTGGCAACTGGAGCGGGCTGATGAAAAGCGTGCGCTTCTGGCTGCATTCGAAGCGCGCCGCAGCGCGTCGCCAGTGCCGGTTAGCGCCCTGGAGCTGACGGCGGAACCAGCCTATACCCGTGTTGTATTGCAGGGCTCTTTCGATGCCGAGCATAGCTTGTTGCTCGACAACAGGACGCGGGCCGGCGTGGCCGGCGTCGAATTGTTGCAGCCGTTCTACGACCAGCCCAGTGGTCTCTGGTTGCTGGTCAACCGGGGCTGGCTGCCCTGGCCGGATCGGCGTACCCCGCCACAGTTCACTACCCCGGAAAACACGCTCAAGTTGACCGGTTGGGTGTATCTGCAACCGGGTGAGGGTTTTCTGCTCAAGCAGACCGAGTCTTCGGGTTGGCCAAAGCTGGTCAACTCGGTGGATGCACCTGCCCTGTGGCAAGTGCTGGGCCGTGGTGGCGCACCTTTCCAGGTCCGTCTGGACCCGGGAACTGCGGCATATCAGGTGGACTGGCCAATCGTGGCCATGGATCCGCAAAAACATATGGGTTATGCCGTGCAGTGGTTTGCCATGGCTCTGGCACTGCTGCTGTTGTTTATTTATCTGGGTATACGCAATGCGAGGGATGTTGATGACGAATTCTCCACAGAGCCTGAATGAGCCTGTCAGCCGGCGCCGCTCCGGCCGCTGGCAGCTGATCGGGCTGCTGGCGCTGGTGATCGGGCCGATGGTGCTGGCCACAGCAATGTTTTACGGGCGTTTCTGGATTCCCGAGGGACGCAGCTATCACGGCGAATTGATCGGTGGTCGTGTGTCGCTGGAGCAGCTTGGAGTGCCGTTTGTAGCTGGCAAGGGCTGGCAGCTGCTGGTCAGCGCACCGCAGGCGTGCGCGGAGGATTGCCAGCAACTGATCTATCTGGCCCGGCAGATTCATATCGGCACAGGCAGGGAGGCGTCCCGGGTGAATCATGCCGTGGCACTCGCCAGGCCGCTTTCGAGTGAGCTGAACGAGCAGCTGCTCAAGGAGTATCCGCAGTTATTGCGCTATACGCTGAATCCGGATGCCTATGGCCGCGAACTGCCGGATAACCCCGCGCCACAGCTGTGGATCGTCGATCCACTGGGCAATCTGGTGTTGCGCTACCCGCAGGAAACCAATGGCAAGGATGTGCTTAATGACCTGCGGCAGTTGATGAAGATATCCAACATCGGCTGATCGGGGACTTCCAGTCAACAGGCATTGTTAAAAGGAGCGGGTGTGGAAACAGGATTACAAAAGCCGGGGTTCAAGTTTGCCATGCTGGCCACGGCGCTGGCATTGGTGGTGGTTCTGCTGGGTGCCTATACGCGTTTGACCCATGCCGGCCTGGGCTGCCCGGACTGGCCAGGTTGCTACGGCTTTATAAGCGTACCGGCAAGTGAAGCGCAGCTGGCGCATGCCGAGGCCCACTATCCGCATGCGCCGGTGGAAGCCGAAAAAGGCTGGAATGAAATGATTCACCGCTACTTTGCCGGTAGCCTCGGATTACTCATTCTGGGGCTGGCTGTGATTGCCGTGCGCAATCGGGCCCGTCCGCAGCAGCCGTTGAAGTTGCCACTGCTGTTGCTGGCCGTGGTGATAGCCCAGGCGGCGTTTGGCATGTGGACAGTAACGCTGAAGCTGTGGCCGCAGGTGGTGACCGCACATCTGCTCGGTGGCTTTACCACTCTGGCCCTGCTGTTCCTGCTCAGCTTGCGTTTGTCCGGACGCTTTGCGCCGCAGGCGGTGGCATCTTCCCTGCGTTATCTGGCGGGATTCGGGCTGCTTCTGGTGATCGGGCAGATTGCACTGGGTGGCTGGGTCAGCTCGAATTATGCGGCTGTGGCCTGTGCCGACTTTCCCACCTGCCACGGGCTATGGTTGCCGGCCATGGACTTTGCCAACGGCTTTCACCTGACCCAGCACATAGGCCCCAATTATCTGGGCGGCCAGCTCGAGAGTGATGCGCGTACCGCCATTCACTTCAGCCACCGCCTGGGCGCCCTGCTGGTCTTTGTGGTTTTGCTGGGTCTGGCGTGGTCTTTACGCCAGCAGGGCTTTGCCCGGCTAGGCGGCCTGCTGCTGCTGGCACTCGCGGTGCAGGTCAGTCTGGGTATCAGTAATGTTGTTTTGCAGTTGCCGCTGGCGGTTGCTGTGGCTCACAACATCGGCGGTGCCTGTCTGCTGCTGGTGCTGGTGCTTATCAACTACCGATTACGCCCGCCAGTGGCAATTACCTGAACTAAACGATTGAACAACCACAGGCATAAGCCATAACCTGTTGCCCTGAAGTTGCGCAGCAGTTGCCTAGAACAATAAAGGGAGAACCCCATGGCTACAGTGCTCCAAGCTCATCAGGAACGCGCGCTCTGGCGTGATTACCTGGAACTGACCAAGCCGCGTGTGGTGCTGCTGATGCTGATCACCTCGCTGGTCGGCATGTTTCTGGCTACCCGTGCCGGTGTCAGCTGGCAGGTTCTGCTGTTCGGCAATCTGGGCATCGGTCTGTGTGCCGGCGCTGCGGCGGCAGTCAACCATGTGGTGGACAGGCGCATCGACTCGATCATGGCGCGCACCCACAAACGCCCGGTGACTGCCGGGCGGGTCACACCGGCGGCGGCACTGACCTTTGCCTTTGTCCTGGCGCTGGCCGGTATGTTTCTCCTGCTGGCATTCACCAATCAACTGGCAGCCTGGCTGACGCTGGCCTCGTTGCTCGGTTATGCGGTGTTGTATACCGGCTTTCTCAAGCGCGCCACGCCGCAGAATATCGTGATTGGCGGTCTCGCCGGTGCTGCTCCGCCGCTGCTGGGCTGGGTCGCGGTGACCGGGCAAGTGAGCGCCGAGCCACTGCTGCTGGTACTGATCATATTTGCCTGGACGCCACCGCATTTCTGGGCGCTGGCGATCCACCGCAAGGAGGAGTACGCCAAGGCTGATATCCCCATGTTGCCGGTCACCCACGGCGAGCACTACACCAAGGTACATATACTGCTGTACACCTGCATGATGATCGCGGTGACCCTGTTGCCTTTCGCCATTCACATGAGCGGCCTGCTCTATCTGCTCTGTGCAGTGCTGCTGGGTGCGCGTTTCCTGTTCTGGGCGAGCGTGCTTTACCGTGACAGCCGGCCACATGCTGCGATCAAGACCTTCCGCTACTCGATCATTTACCTGTTTGCCCTGTTTATCGCGTTGCTGGCCGATCATTATCTGCTGCTTAACCTGTAAACCGGCTGGCCCTTGCTCGCCCGTGTGGTGCAAGGGTCGGTTACTTCGCCTGATTAGGAACTTCCATGACCCGCGTGCAAAAAACCGTTGTTGTACTCACCGCAGTCGTTGCGCTGGTGCTCGGGTTGACGATCAACAAGGTACTTAACGGCAAGGGTCAGGGCGATCCGGTGGCCTTGCTGGATGCCGGTATCGTGCTGTTGCCGCAGAGTCGCGAAATTCCCCGGGTGCAGCTGTTCGATACCGAGGGCAAACCCTTTGCGCTGGAGCAGCTGGAAGGCAAGTGGAGCCTGCTGTTCTTCGGCTACACCTTCTGTCCGGATATCTGCCCCACCACGCTGGCCCAGCTGCGCGAGCTCAACAGCAAACTGCCCAAAGAGGTGCAGGATAATCTGCAGCTGGTATTTGTCAGCATAGATCCACAGCGTGATACCGCGGAGCATCTCAAGCAGTATCTGGGGTTCTACAAGGCAGGCTTTATCGGCGTGACCGGCGAGCTGCCGGCTATCCAGACTCTGGCCAACGGCGTGAGCATTCCGTTTATTCCGGCGGATACCAGCCAGGAAAACTACACGGTGGATCACAGTGGCAACCTGGTGCTGGTTGGCCCCGATGGCCGGCAACGCGGGTTTATCCGGGCCCCACTGAACAACCAGAAATTGCTGGATCAGTTGCCGGGCGTGTTATCGGCAGAAGAATGAGCCGCGTACAAAGTAAAACGCCCGCAGCAAGCGGGCGTTTTATTGTCGGTGACATCAGGAGCGCGGTGATAGCACCAGCTGGGGATCGTTGGCCGGGTTGATTACCGGCTCAATTTGCAGATCGAAGCCAGGGTCAATTTTTTTCACCCGTGCGGACAATATGGCGGCGACCCGCGGATAGTCCTTGCTCTGGCGCACATCAAGCTGCACCTGGCAATTGAAGGCCACGACCTCCTCGGCTACCTGCTCCAGCAGGTTGCGCAGACTGTCCATGTCCTGGGTATCCAGCATGGGCATGGCAATCGTGCTGCTGGCCTTGTTCGGATCGATCAACTTTGCCACCGGTGCTTTGGGCTTGGCAGCCTCTGCGGCTTTTTTGGCTTCGGCGGCTTTGCGTTCGGCGAGCTGTTTCTGCTGGCGCGCTGCTGCAGCCTCGGCTTCCGCCTGGGCTTTTGCCTTGGCCGCTTGCTGAGCGGCCTGAGCCTGGGCAGCTGCTTGCTGTTTTTCCTTGGTGGTCTGGATGGCGGCTGCCAGCGCGCCTGCCTGCTTGTTGCCGGCCGGCATGATGCGTTGCGCTTTGCTCAGCGCCTGTTCAGCTGCAGCCAGATTGCCAGCCTGCAAAGCGCTTTCGCCCTGGCGCACATACGCAGCGCTGATGACGCGCTGGGACTGCTCAAGCCGCGTATCGCCCGGGATGCTCTGCTGCAAAGCCCGTAGCTGGCTTTCGGCCTGATCCAGTTGATTGCCGGCTACGCTGCTTTCCAGATTGCGCAACGCCAGAACCGTTGGATCAACCTGTTCTTCAGCACTTGCGCCAAAGGACAGCGACAGTAGTAGGGCGGCAATGGCCGGGGTGGTTCGCAAAATGCTTGAATTCATGTGGGCTAGAAACCGGTTTTGTTGAGTGGTGGCCGGGCGGCAAGGGGCGCAAGTTTACCCTATTGCTACCGTAGGTAACAAAGACGCAGGGCACGTATTCAGCGGGATCTTCGCGGCAGGGCAAGACTCAGGATAAAGCTGCAGGCGGCACATACCACGATCGAAGGGCCGGCCGGGGTGTCCTTGAACCAGGACAGCGCCAGTCCGCCACACACGGCCAGCAGCCCGAGCAGGCTGGCCGTCAGCGCCATCTGCTCCGGCGTACGTGCATGCCGTTGTGCGGCAGCTGCGGGAATGATCAGCAGCGAAGTGATCAGCAGTACCCCGACGATTTTCATGGCCACGGCAATAACAATGGCAATCAGCAGCATCAGCGCCATGCGCAAGGCATCTACCGGAAGGCCTTCCACCCGTGCCAGTTCTTCGTGCACGGTAATTGCCAGCAAGGGCCGCCAAAGCAGTACCAGGGCAAACAGCGCCAGCAGGCTGCCGCCGATGATCCACAACAGGTCGTTGTTGCTGACCGCCAGCAAATCACCGAACAGATAGCCCATCAGGTCGATACGCACGTTGCTCATGAAGCTCAGCAGCACCAGACCGAGGGCCAATGTGGTTGGCGCCAGTATGCCCAGCAGGGTGTCGGAAGCCAGTGTCAGCCGCTGTTGCAGGCTGACCAGCAGCACCGCCAGCAGCAGGCAGCCGAAAGTCACGGCCAGTGTCGGGCTGATTTCCAGTGCCAGGCCCAGTGCCAGGCCGAGCAGGGCCGCATGTGACAGGGTATCGCCGAAATAGGCCATGCGCCGCCAGACCACGAAAGACCCCAGCGGGCCGGCCACGACTGCCAGCGCCAGCCCGGCCAGCAAGGCATTGATGAGGAAGTCAGGCATGTTTGCAGTCGGCTCCGTGGACATGGCCGCCACTGACGGAGCCATGCAGATCATGGCTGTGATCATGATGGTGCTGGTAGATGGCCAGGCTGCGGGCATCCGTACCAAACAGCTCGACAAACGCCGGATCGCCGCTGACCTGCTCCGGGTGGCCCGAGCAGCAGACATGGCGGTTCAGGCAGATCACCTGGTCGGTGGCGCTCATGACCAGATGCAGGTCATGGGAGACCATCAGCACCCCGCAGCCATGGCGGTCGCGCAGTGTGCTGATCAGGCGATACAGTTCGGCCTGACCAGCTACATCGACGCCCTGTACTGGCTCGTCCAGCACCAGCAGTTGCGGTTTGCGCAACAGGGCACGGGCGAGCAGCACCCGCTGCAGTTCGCCTCCGGAGATATTTTGCAGCGGGCTGTCGATCAGCCGTTCGGCGCCCACTTCGGCCAGCGCAGCGCCGGCGCTGAGGCGATTGACGCCGGGCACCAGGCGCAGGAAGCGCAGCACCGTAAGCGGCAAGGTGGCATCCACCTGGAGTTTTTGCGGCATATAGCCGATGCGCAGTTTTGGCTGGCTCCAGACACTGCCACTGTCGGGTTTGAGCAGGCCGAGCACACAACGTACCAGGGTCGTTTTGCCTGCTCCGTTGGGGCCGATCAGGGTAACAATTTCGCCCCGGCGTACCTGTAGTTGCACGTCTTGCAGCACGGGTTCGCCGGCGAACTGAACATTGACATGCTCCAGCCGGATCAGCGTGGCGCTCATGGGTTTTCCTTGCAGGCAGCGCACAGTCCGCTGATTTCTACCGTCTGGCCTTCGACACTGAAGCCCACGCTGGCGGCACTGGCGAGCACGGCCGCATCGATATTGCTGCGCAGCAACTCCACCGCGGCATGACAGTTGCGGCAGATCAGAAACTGTCCTTGATGCACCTTCCCCGGGTGGTTGCAGCCGACAAAGGCATTCAGTGATGCAATGCGATGCACCAGACCGTGCTCGAGGAGAAAGTCCAGTGCGCGGTAAACCGTTGGCGGCGCGGCGCGACGGCCATCGGTTTCGCTGAGCACGGCGAGAATGTCATAGGCACCCAAAGGCTTGTGACTGGCCCAGACCAGTTCCAGCACCCGTTTGCGCAAGGTGGTAAGGCGCAGGCCACGTTGCTCGCAGAGTGATTCGGCGCTCTGCAGGGCATGGCTGACGCAGTGGCTATGGTCGTGGGGGCGGCAGGCCAGTGGCATGTCGCTGGTAACGGGTTTGAGCATAAGCTGAGGACTTTCGCTAAACAGGACGTTATTATATATCTTTTTTGAGGGCGTGTTCAGGTGCTGCGTTTAACCCTTTCGTTGTTAGTTATGCTCTGTAGCTCTCTGGCGTCAGCCGAGGTCAAGCTGCTCACCAGCATCAAACCCTTGCAGCTGATAGCTGCAGCTGTGCAGGACGGAGTATCCACACCTGAAGTGCTGTTGCCGCCGGGAGCCTCACCGCATAACTATGCCTTGCGTCCTTCGGACGTGAGGCGCGTGCAGGATGTCCAGCTGCTGTACTGGATAGGCCCTGACATGGAAACCTTTCTGCCGCGGGTACTGAAGGGCCGCAGCCAGCCGAGCATCGCGGTGCAGGATCTGCCGGGACTGCAGCTGCGCCATTTCGGTGATGTGCATTCGGCGCATGAAGAACAGCACGCGGAACATGCCGATGAACAGGCCGGACATGATCATGACCACCGCCCCGGCACGCTGGATGTACATTTGTGGTTGTTACCGGCCAATGCCAAAGTCATCGCGGCGCAGATGGCTGCTGATCTTGCAGGACTTGATCCCGCCAATGCGCCGCGCTACCGGAGCAATCTGCAGACTTTCGAACAGCGCCTTGATGCGCTGGATCAGCAGTTGCAGAGCAGTCTGGCGGGCATTCAAGGCAAGCCGTATTTCGTCTTCCACGAAACCTATGACTATTTCGAAGCGGCCTATGGCCTGCAACACACCGGGGTCTTCAGTGTCGGCAGCGAAGTGCAGCCCGGAGCCCGGCGGGTGGCAGCCATGCGCCAGGCATTAATGGCTGCTGGCCCGGCGTGTGTGTTCAGTGAGCCGCCATTGCGGCCGCGTCTGGCCGAAACCCTCAGCGCCGGATTGCCGGTACGCCTGGCTGAACTGGATGCACTGGGCAGCAACGTCCCGGTTGCTGCACAAGGCTATATGCAATTGCTGCAGGGATTGGCAAACGGAATGCTCGACTGCCTGAATAGTGTCGAGCAGGGCGCTGGCGGCTAAGCCCGGTTAAAGCGCCAGCGGCAGGTTCAATGTGGTTTGCCCCAGCTGCTGCAGGCGCAGCTCGAACTCCTCCGGCGCCTTGACCTGAACCCCTGCCCTGCCGGGCGAGCCGGCTGCCAGCAGGCGCGACAACCAGAAGCGCAGACAGGCAATCCGCACCATTACCGGCCAATGCAGCTCCTCGGCCTGGGTGAACGGTCGCAGCCCGGCATAAGCGGCCAGCATGGCACGCATCAGCCTGGCGTCGAGCGTGCCGTCTGCAGCCGGGCACCAGTCCAGCATGGCAATCGCCACGTCGTAGAGCATCGGCCCGGAACAGGCGTTGTAGAAGTCGATCATGCCGCTCAGGTGCGGTCCATCAAACAGCACATTGTCGCGGAACAGGTCGGCATGCAGATTGGCCTGGGGCAGCTTTGACCAGTACGGCTGAAGTGCCCGAACATCCTCAAGGGTCGCGTCCAGCAGTTGCCGGCCTGATGCCGGGAGGCGGCTGCCCAGTCCGGCTCCCTGCGCCAGCATCCACGCCAGACCGCGATCAGACGGATGCTCGATGAGCTGCTGGCGTGTCGCCAGATGCATGCGCGCGAGTATCTGGCCTACCTCCGCGCAGTGGTGTGCATTGGGCTGCAGGACGTGCTTGCCGGGAAGGCGCGGCTGCAACAATGCGGGCTTGCCAGCCAGTTGCTGAATGGCCTGGCCCTGCTCGTTGCGCAGCGCAAAAGGCACCGGCAGGCCGGCCTGATGCAGGCGCTCGAGCAGTTCGACGGTGAACGGCAGGTCCGCGTGATCACCGCGCTCGACCAGGGTCAGCACATATTCGCCGGCATCCAGGCTGACGAAGAAGTTGCTGTTCTCGGTGCCTTCGGCTATCCCGTGAAAATCATGCAACCGCCCCAGCTCAAAGCAGAGCAGGAAACTTTCCAGCGCCGGGCGCTCGACCGCCGTGAAAACAGACATGAAATTCAGCCGCTTACCAACTGAAGATTTCCCAGGCCGGTATCAGCATTTCCGGCTTGTCGGAGCGCGTCCACATCTGCGAGGCATCGGCGCGCACCAGGAAGTACGGCTTGCCTACGCTGGGCGTGATCTTGATTGCGTAGAGAAAGCCGTTGATGCGGTACTCGGTAATGGTTTTGTCACCCTCGGTACGGATGGTGACGTCCGGCTCGGCACCGGGCGCCGGGTCTTCGGCCATGGCCAGCGGGGCGCCGAGAAGCAGTCCGGCGAGCAGCAAGCTGCGACACATTTGATAGGGTAAACGCATGATAACCTTGCTCCATCTTCACGATTGATACCGGCATTCTAGCCTTCCGACACCCTGAATGGTTGATCCTGCTCATGAGTCTTGCTCCTCTCGTCCTGGTGGACGGTTCTTCCTATCTATACAGGGCGTTTCACGCCCTGCCGCCGCTGACCACCTCCAAAGGCATGCCCACCGGAGCGGTCAAGGGCGTACTGAATATGCTCAAGAGCTTGCGCAAACAGTATCCGGACAGCCCGTTTGCGGTGGTCTTCGATGCCAAGGGGCCGACTTTCCGTGACGAGCTGTTTGCCGAATACAAGTCCCATCGCCCGCCGATGCCGGACGATCTGCGGGTGCAGATCGAGCCGCTGCATGCCTGTGTGCGCGGTCTGGGCTATCCGTTGTTGTGCATCGAGGGCGTGGAAGCGGATGACGTGATCGGCACGCTGGCACGCCAGTGCGCCGCCGAAGGCCGTCCGGTGATCATTTCCACCGGTGACAAGGACATGGCGCAGCTGGTCTGCCCGCTGGTCACGCTGGTCAACACCATGACCGGCAGCGTGTATGACGTCGAGGGGGTAAAGGCGAAGTTCGGTGTAGGCCCGGAGCTGATCATCGATTATCTGGCGCTGATGGGTGACAAGGCCGACAACATTCCCGGCGTGGCCGGGGTTGGTGAAAAAACCGCGCTGGGCCTGCTGGTCGGCGTCGGCGGCGGGCTGGATGTACTGTATGCCAACCTGGACAAGGTGCCGGAGTTGCCGATCCGTGGCGCCAAGACCCTGCCGGCCAAGCTGACAGAGCAGCGCGATATGGCTTATCTGTCTTATGAGTTGGCCACCATCAAGCTCGATGTACCCTTGAATATCCGGATTGAATCCCTGCACATGGAGGCCCCCGATGTTGCTGCGCTGGCCGAGCACTATCGCGAGCTGGAATTCAAAAGCTGGCTGAATGCCCTACCGGCGGCCGGTACGCCTGCCGAGCCAAAGGCGCAGGACAATTCAGCTACAGTCCAATTCGATTTGCAGGCATCCCCCGGCTCCGCATCTGCGTCCGCACCAGCCGATGAGGTGCCTGGCGAACAGCCTGAGGCGGCGGCGCAGGTTCAGCACAGCGGCGCCTACGAAACCATTCTGGACGCCGGACGCTTTGCGCAATGGCTGGAAAAGCTCGCCCAGGCAGAGCTGATCGCCTTCGATACCGAAACCACCAGCCTGGACGCCCAGCAGGCGCAGATTGTCGGCGTGTCATTCGCGGTCACTGCCGGCGAGGCTGCCTATGTGCCACTGACCCATTCCTACATGGGTGTGCCGGCACAGCTGGATCGTGACAAGGTGCTGACGGCGCTCAAGCCGCTGCTGGAAGATCCGCGCAAGGCCAAGCTTGGCCAGCATGCCAAGTACGACATCAATGTACTGGCCAATTGTGCCATCGGCGGTGATCCGGCCAATGGCATCCAGCTGCAGGGCGTTGCCTTCGACAGCATGCTCGAATCCTATGTGCTGAACGCCACGGCGACCCGGCACAACATGGATGCGCTGGCGCTCAAGTACCTTGATCACACCACCATCGCTTTCGAGGACATCGCCGGCAAGGGCGCCAAGCAGCTGACCTTCGACCAGATATCCCTGGAACAGGCCGGCCCTTACGCCGCCGAGGATGCCGATATCACCCTGCGCCTGCACCAGACCCTGTGGCCGCAACTGCAGGCCATTCCCGGTCTGGCCAAATTACTGAGCGAGATCGAGATGCCGCTGGTGCCGGTGCTGGCGCGTATCGAGCGGCAAGGCGCGCTGGTCGATGCGCGCCTGCTCGGCGAACACAGCGTGGAGCTGGGTGAGCGTCTGGTTGAACTGGAGCGCGAAGCCTTTGCCATAGCCGGTGAAGAGTTCAATCTCGGCTCGCCCAAGCAACTGGGGGTGATTCTTTACGAAAAACTGGGACTGCCGGTGCTCAGCAAAACCGCCAAGGGCCAGGCCTCCACGGCGGAGGCGGTATTGGCCGAGCTGGCCGAACAGGACTTCGAGCTGCCCAAGGTGCTGATGCAGTACCGCAGCCTGAGCAAGTTGAAAAGCACCTATACCGACCGCCTGCCCGAGCAGATCAACCCGCGCACCGGGCGTATACATACCTCTTACCATCAGGCGGTCACCGCCACCGGACGGCTGTCGTCCAGCGATCCGAACCTGCAGAACATTCCGATTCGCACCGCAGAAGGCCGTCGCATTCGTCAGGCGTTCATCGCACCGCCCGGTTACAAGTTGCTGGCGGCAGACTATTCGCAAATCGAACTGCGCATCATGGCGCACCTGGCCCAGGACGCAGGTCTGCTGCATGCGTTCAGGCACAACCTCGACGTGCACAAGGCCACTGCGGCCGAAGTTTTCGGCGTCGAGCTGGAGCAGGTAACCACCGACCAGCGGCGCAGTGCCAAGGCGATCAACTTCGGTCTGATCTACGGCATGAGCGCCTTTGGCCTGGCCAAGCAGATCGGCTGTGATCGCAAGCAGGCGCAGGCCTATATCGACCGCTACTTTGCCCGCTATCCGGGCGTGCTGGCTTATATGGAGCGTACCCGCGAGCAGGCTTCGCAGCAGGGTTATATCGAAACCTTGTTCGGCCGCCGCCTGTATCTGCCGGAGATTCATTCGAAAAACCAGGGCCTGCGCAAGGCGGCGGAGCGTACCGCCATCAATGCGCCGATGCAGGGCACGGCGGCGGATATCATCAAGCGCGCCATGGTCAGGGTGGATGACTGGCTAACCGCCAGCGGCGTGGATGCCCGGGTGATCCTGCAGGTGCACGATGAACTGGTGCTCGAGGTGGCGCAGGCGCAATTGGCGGAGGTCCGTGCGACGGTCTGTCGCCTGATGAGCGAGGCGGCCGAATTGTCGGTACCGCTGCTGGTTGAGGCCGGGGTTGGAGATAACTGGGACGAGGCGCATTGAGCGGCTGCATTGGCCTGAGATCAGGGCTATAGAAAAAGTTTTCTATCCGGATGAACTTTCCCGAAAAGGCCCGGTCAGAACTTTTGAATGGCTCGCTAGGCTATTCACTCCTCCTTTGGTGTTTCATGTGTTGGCAGATTCCGACCGCGCAGGCGGAACGGATTTGAACCCCGAACTTCTCTCCCCATCGAAGTTCGGGTTTTTTTTGCCTGCTTGGCGGGCTTGCTTATTCTTCGGTTTCTTCCTGCCCCAGCTCCATCCAGTTCGCCAGAACCAGCAGCGCTTCATCAATGCCCAGACGCTTTGGCGCTGAAAACAACTGCAGGCTGACGGCATCGCCCCAGCCCTGCTGGATATCCCGCTGCACTTTCAACAGGGCATTTTTGGCTGCGCCGAATGTCAGTTTGTCGGCTTTGGTCAGCAGGATATGCATGGGCATGCCGCTGTTGATCGACCAATCCAGCATTGAACGGTCAAAGTCGGTCAGCGGGTGACGAATATCCATCATCAGCATCATCCCTCTGAGGCATTCGCGGCTGCTCAGGTAGGCTTCCAGGTGCTTCTGCCAATGCAGTTTCAACGGAATCGGCACCTTGGCATAGCCGTAGCCGGGCAGGTCAACCAGGCGCCGCTGGTCATCCAGACGAAAGAAATTCAGCAGTTGTGTGCGTCCCGGTGTTTTCGAGGTGCGCGCCAGACTAGCGTGGGTCAGGGTATTCAGTGCACTGGATTTGCCGGCATTCGAACGGCCGGCAAAGGCGACCTCGAAGCCGGTGTCCGGCGGGCATTGATCGACTTTGGCGGCGCTGATCTGGAATGTGGCCTGCTGGGTGAGGCCAAGAATCGGGTTTTTGATGGACATGGGGGTTCCGCGGATGCGACTGAGCGTCGCAGAAGGTAGTTTCGTTTCCGTTTGGGCGACGCCAGTATATAATGTCACAAGATTTGTGCGCGCTTTATCATGTACTCTACAGGTGCAGGCTGTTGCAAGTGGTGGTCTGCCTGACAGAAGCCGGTTTTCCCTGTTGTGCCTTTGATGAGGATTGATCATGAAAAAACTGCTGATTGCTGCAAGCGTTTTCCTGCTGGCTGCCAATGTTCAGGCCGCTCCGGACGCAGAAGCCATTTACAACAAATCCTGCAGCATGTGCCACAACGGCCAGTTGCCGCAGGCACCGAAAAAAGGTGATGCAGCAGCCTGGGAGCCTCGCCTGAAGCAGGGCATGCCGACTCTGGTCAAGCACGTCACCGATGGTTTCAATGCCATGCCACCGCGCGGCCTGTGCATGGACTGCACCGCTGAAGATTACGAAGCCGTGATCGGGTACATGTCCAAGTAAGCCAGTCGCGATCCTGATTTCATACCCTTAGTCGTCGTTGGAAATGTTGATGAACAAACTACTCGTGAGCCTGTTGTTGACCTTTGGTATTGCCGGCTTTGCCCAGGCGGCTGGTGATGCTGCAGCAGGTCAGGCGAAAGTTGCAGTCTGTGCTGCTTGTCATGGTGCGGATGGCAACAGCGCCGCGCCAAATTTTCCGAAGCTGGCAGGTCAGGGCGATCGCTATCTGCTCAAGCAAATGCAGGACATCAAATCCGGTAACCGCCAGGTGCTGGAAATGACGGGTATTTTGACCAATGTCAGTGATCAGGATATGGCCGATATGGCGGCTTACTTTGCCAGTCAGTCGATGAGCGTCGGTGCTACTGATCCGGAGAAGCTTGAGCTCGGGCAGTCGCTGTACCGTGGCGGCAAGCTGCCCGAGGGCATGCCGGCCTGTACCGGTTGTCATGCACCCAATGGCGCAGGCAATGCGGCCGCCGGCTTCCCGCACCTGGGCGGCCAGCATGCACAGTATGTTGCCAAGCAGCTGACCGACTTCCGCGAGGGAGCCCGTACCAATGATGGCGACACCATGCCGATGCGTGCGGTGGCAGCCAAATTGAGCAACAAGGATATCGAAGCAATATCCAGCTACATTCAGGGCTTGCACTAGGGCGTACTGAGGTGGCAAAAAGGGTGGCTTCGGCCACCTTTTTTTATGCGCGATGCTTTTGGCAGAAAGGTGGAACGCTCGCTTCTTGTGGTAAACCACGCCTAGAATGCGTGAACCCTTTAGCGCCTCCCCGGTCTCAACTGAACCTGCCATCAGGCTTGTTCTTCATTCAGGAGTCATCCATGCGTCATCTGATCCTTTCCGCTGTTCTGGCAGGCGCAAGCCTGTTTGCTATGAGTGCCCAAGCCGAAGAAATTCAGGAAGGCAAGCAGTACGTGGCGATTGATCCGGCGGTTCCGGTGTCTGTACCAGGAAAAATCGAAGTGGTTGAACTGTTCTGGTACGGCTGCCCGCATTGCTACCAGTTCGAACCTACGCTCGAGCCCTGGGTAGAAAAACTGCCGGAAGATGTGCACTTTGTGCGCGTCCCCGCCATGTTCGGCGGAGTGTGGAATGTGCATGGGCAGATGTTTATCGCACTGGAGTCGATGGGTGTAGAGCCCAAGGTGCATGCGGCGGTGTTCGAGGCAATCCACAAGGAAGGCAAGAAGCTGTCGACCCCGGAAGAAATGGCCGAATTTCTCGCCACCCAGGGGGTGGATCAGGAAGCTTTTCTCAAGACCTACAACTCGTTTGGCGTGAAAGCCCAGGTGGAAAAAGCCAAGAAGCTTGCCGCGGCCTATCAGGTCAGTGGTGTGCCGGTACTGGTGGTCAATGGCAAATACCGCTTCGACATCGGCTCCTCGGGTGGCCCCGAGCAGACGCTGGTGGTGGCGGATCAGTTGATCGACATGGAGCGTACCGCCGAATAAGCGGGCACAGCCATGTTGCGACGCTGGATGCCGGAAAGAGCGACTGCGGCCCCTTGCAGTCCGAGCATCAATACAAGTTGTGAACCGTTTGCGGGTTTGCCTGCAGACGGCCGCTTGCGCCTGCTCAGCTTCAATATCCAGGTCGGAATCAATACCGAACGCTATCGCCATTATGTGACGCGCAGCTGGCAGCATCTGCTGCCACATGCCGGGCGCACGCTTAACCTGCAACGGATTGCCGGCTTACTGGCGGATTTTGATCTGGTGGCCTTGCAGGAAGTGGATGGCGGCAGCCTGCGCTCGGGCTTCGTCAACCAGGTCGAACGGCTGGCGCAGCTGGGAAATTTTCCGTTCTGGTATCAGCAACTCAACCGCAATTACGGACGTTTTGCCCAGCACAGCAATGGTTTGCTCAGTCGCCTGCAGCCATCCTTGCTGGAAGATCATCCGTTGCCCGGGCCTGCCGGACGCGGGGCGATAATGTTGCGTCTGGGCGAAGGCGAAAATGCGCTGGCGGTGGTGATGATGCACCTGGCGCTGGGTGGCCGTACGCGGTCGCGGCAGCTGTCCTATATTCGCGAACTGATTGGCAGTTACCGCCACATCGTACTGATGGGCGACATGAATACCCACGTTGCCGACCTTTTGCTCTATTCGCCGCTGCGGGATCTGGGGCTGATGGCGCCACAGCTGGAACCGACCTTTCCCAGCTGGCGTCCGCAGCGTTGCCTGGACCATATCCTGCTCAGCTCCGAGCTCACCCTGGAGCGGGTCAGCCTGCTCAGCCAGTCGATTTCCGACCATCTTCCGGTGGCCGTCGAGATACGCCTGCCCGAGGCCATGTCCGCTTCCCGGGCAGCGCTCCCGGTGCGATAACTTCCCGCTGAAGATGATCAGCTTAACGGCGCCCAGCTAGGTAAACTGCGCTGGAAACGCCCAGTCAACGGCTGCAGCCCACAGGCAATCTCATGTTCAATGCTTCAACCGCTTATTTCTGCAAGCCGCTGTGGTTCAGCAGGTTAAAGGCCCTGGCCGGTGTGCCGTTGTTGTTGCTGCTGAGTGCCTGTGGCGCACTGCAGATCAACACCGAGCATGTCTCACAGAACCAGGACAGCCGTGTGCAGTTCGTGGTGCTGCACTACACCTCCAGCGACCTGAAACAGTCGCTGAAAACCCTGACCGAGAAAGGCGTCAGTAGTCATTATCTGATCAACGATACACCGCCGACCATTTACCGGCTGGTGGACGAGAATCGCCGTGCCTGGCATGCCGGCAACAGTCAGTGGCAGGGGCGGACCTGGCTGAATGCCAGCTCGATAGGCATCGAGCTGGTCAATCCGGGTTACCGCGAGACGGAGCAGGGGCGTGTCTGGTTTGCCTATCCGGATGGCCAGATCGATCAGTTGATCCGCTTGCTCAAGGACATCCAGCAACGGCATGAGCTGCCTGTCGACAGCATCATCGGTCACAGTGATATTGCCCCGCAGCGCAAGGTCGATCCGGGGCCGCTGTTTCCGTGGAAGCGCCTGGCCGATGCCGGCCTGATCCGCTGGCCGGCGGCAGACCGGGTGGCGGCCCTGCAAGCCGGCTACAGCAGCGGTTTACCCGACGCGCTGTGGTTCCAGCAACAGCTGCATGTCGTCGGTTTTGAAATCAGTTTCAGCGGCGAGTTTGATCAGCAGACACGCAATGTACTGGCCGCGTTCCAGATGAAATACCGGCCGGAGCGCTTCGACGGTGTGGCGGATGCGCAAACCGCCGCCTTGCTGGCGGTACTGAACACACCGGCGCAACCTTGAAGGGAGTCAACCGGCATGCTTAACGGACTCTGGCTGGGCTTTTTCCTCACCGCGGCGCTGGCCGGTTTGCTGCGCTGGTTCGGTGGCGATCCCGGGGTCTGGGCGGCCATGGTGGAAAGCCTGTTTGCCATGGCCAGGCTGTCGGTCGAGGTGATGATCCTGTTGTTCGGCACCCTCACCCTGTGGCTCGGCTTCCTGAAGATTGCCGAACGTGCCGGGCTGGTCGATGCGCTGGCGCGGCTGCTCGGGCCATTGTTTGCGCGCTTGATGCCCGGGGTGCCACGCGACCATCCGGCACTGGGTTTCATCACCCTGAACTTTGCCGCCAACGGTCTGGGGCTGGACAACGCGGCGACGCCGATTGGCCTCAAGGCCATGCGTGCCCTGCAGGAGCTCAACCCCAGTGCAACGGTGGCGAGCAACGCGCAGATCCTGTTTCTGGTACTCAACGCCTCATCGCTGACCCTGCTGCCGGTAAGCATCTTCATGTACCGCGTGCAGCAGGGTGCAGTGGATCCGACGCTGGTATTCCTGCCGATACTGCTGGCGACCAGTGCCTCGACACTGGTCGGGTTGCTGTCGGTGGCCTTCATGCAAAGGCTGAAGTTGTGGGATCCGGTGGTGCTGGCCTACCTGATACCCGGTGCACTGCTGCTGGGCGCCTTCATGGCGCTGCTGGCTACGCTGAATGCCACGGCTCTGGCAGCCTTGTCGTCACTGCTCGGCAACCTGATCCTGTTTGGTCTGATCCTGATTTTTCTGCTGTGCGGCTGGTTGCGCAAGGTGCCGGTCTACGAGGCCTTCGTCGATGGCGCCAGGGAAGGCTTCGAGGTGGCCAAAAGCCTGCTGCCCTACCTGGTGGCAATGCTTTGCGCGGTCGGCGTATTGCGCGCTTCCGGGGCGCTGGAAGCCTTGCTCGATGGCATCCGCTGGGCGGTTACCGCGCTGGGGCTGGATACGCGTTTTGTCGAGGCCTTGCCCACGGCGTTGGTCAAGCCGTTCTCCGGCAGTGCGGCGCGTGCCATGCTGATTGAAACCATGCAAACCCACGGTGTCGACAGCTTCCCTGCCCTGCTCGCGGCCACGGTACAGGGCAGCACCGAGACCACCTTCTATGTGCTGGCGGTGTACTTCGGCGCCGTCGGCATCCAGCGTGCCCGCCACGCGGTGGGTTGCGCCCTGCTTGCCGACTTTGCCGGTGTGCTGGCGGCGATCGGCGTGTGCTACTGGTTCTTTGGCTGAAATACTGGGTTCGCGGGAACGGGCAGTTGCTGGGCTATGAGTAGTAGGGTGGGCGTGAGCCCACCAGGGTAATGCTCGCGCGGTGCGCTGGGCTGAAGCCCACCCTACAAGTGTGGCTGCGCGTTGCCTTGCGCCAGCACCCATTGCAGCAACTGCGCGGCCAGCTGGTCGCTGGCCTGGCCAAAGGCGCTGACCACGGCAGGTACTGCAGTGCCCTGCACCGGCTGGATAACCTCGAAGTGCCGGCTGGCGAGTATCTGCTGCCGGTTGTCGACCAGTTGTGCCTGCAGGCGGATCACCACGCTGACACTGCCATTGCGGTATTCGCTCTGGAAGGCTTGCAGCTCGCCACCCAGCTGCAGATCGGCCTGCAGGTTGGCATCATCGCTACTCAGGGCCGGTACCCTGCCATCGTTCTGGAAGGCTTTGAGCAGGTGATTGCGCACCAGGCGCGGCGCCGGATCGCTCCAGCTGCTGCCGGCATAGGTACTGAATTCATTGGGCTGCGGCACCACGGCGATGCGCGTGCTGTTCAGTGCCTGACTGGCTTGCGGTGTATTCAGGCGCAATGACCAGCTGACGGCGCCGGCCTGGCTGGCGGCCGTGGTCTGGCCGGGCAGCAGGTAGATCTGCACCGGCTCGCTCCTGGGCAGGATCGAGCAGGCTGCCAGCAGGCTGAAGCTGCCGATGGCAAGCAGCTGGCGTACACCCCGGTGAAAAGCACTCATGGCTGGAACTCCTTGGCTTGTTCGCGACCGAGCAGATAGCCGGCCGGATTGTCCTCGACGCGCTGACTGATGTTGCGCAGGTTGCTCAGGGTTTCGCGCAGCTCCTGCAGCGCCGGCTGCAGATTGCCCAGGCTTTGCATGCCCTGATTCAGCGAGCCCTGATTCTGTTGCAGGAGGTTTTCCACACTGGCACTGCTGCGCTGCAGGGAGGCCATGGTTTGCTGCAGATCGCTGAGCGCGGCGGCACCTTGATCGTCCAGCAGGCGGTTGCTGGTGGCCAGCAGCCGGGTGGCTTGCTCAAGGCTTTTGTTGGCCTGGTTGGCCAGCGTCGAAAATTCGCCGAAGAGCTTTTTGAAATCGTCACGCTGGGCGGCAATTGCTCCGGTGGTCTGTTCCAGATTGGCCAGGGTTTTGCCGAGATTCTCCGAGTTCTGTGCCGAGAACAGCTTGTTGGCGTTGCCCAGCAGTTCACTGATCTTGCTGAACAGGTCGGTACCATCCGCCAGCAGGCGACTGATGGAGGAAGGTTGGGCAAAAATTTGCGGCAGCTTGCCGGAGCGGGAAGTCAGCGGCGGACTGTTGCCCGGCCCGCTGCTGAGCTGGATAAACGAAGTGCCGGTAACACCGGCCAGCGACAGTTTGGCCGTGGTGTTCTCCCGTACCGGCGTACTGGCGCCCACGCGAATGGTCGCCAGTACCTTGTTCGGGTCGGTCTCATCCAGCCGCAGTTGCACCACTTCGCCGACCTTGATGCCGTTGAACTGTACCGGACTGCCAGTCGACAGGCCGGTGACGGCCTCCTCGAAGACCACCTCGTAGCGGGCATAGCTGCTGTCCAGGCTGGACTTGCCCAGCCACAGGGCAAACAGCATGGCGCCACCCGCCGCGAGCAGGGTAAACAGGCCGATGATGACGTGATGTGCGCGGGTTTCCATGTTACTCGGGCTCCTGCAGCCGTTCGGCTGCCTGTTCGGCGGCGCGTCCGCGCGGGCCGTGGAAATATTCCTGGATCCAGGGGTCGTCGGTCGCGGCGACGCGCTGCAGCGTGTCGGCGACCAGCACGCGTTTCTGCGACAACACGGCGACCCGGTCGGTGATGGTGTACAGCGTATCCAGATCATGGGTGACCAGAAACACGCTCAGACCCAGCGCATCGCGCAGGGTCAGCAGCAGCTGGTCAAAGGCGGCGGCGCCGATCGGATCGAGGCCGGCGGTGGGCTCATCGAGAAACAGGATGTCCGGGTCGAGAGCCAGGGCGCGCGCCAGGGCGGCACGCTTGATCATGCCGCCGGACAGCTCGGACGGATACTTGGCGCCGGCATTGGCCGGCAGTCCGGCCAGCAGCAACTTGAGCTGTGCCAGCTGTTCGGCCTGGGGGCGCTTCAGCCCGGCGTTTTCGATCAGCGGCAGGGCGATGTTTTCCGTCACCGTCAGCGAAGAAAACAGTGCGCCCTGCTGAAACAGCACGCCGAAACGCCGTTCGACCTTGGCCCGCTGTGCCGGCCCCAGGTCTTGCAGGTTTTCACCGAACACCCGGACTGAACCGGCACTCGGCTGGCGCAGGCCGACAATGCTGCGCAGCAGCACCGACTTGCCGGTACCCGAGCCGCCGACCACGCCGATAATTTCGCCACGGCGGATATCCAGATCGAGGTTCTCGTGCACCGACTGCCGGCCAAAGCGGTTGCACAGGCCGCGCACCTCGACCACCACTTCGCTGGTAGTTGGCGCGCTCACCAGTGCATCTCCATGAAAAACAGCGCAAACAGGGCGTCGAGCACGATCACCACGAAAATCGATTGGACCACGCTGGAGGTGGTGTGTTCACCGACCGAAGCGGCGCTGCCGCTGACCCGGAAGCCTTCCAGACAGCCAATGGCGGCGATCAGGAAGGCATACACCGGCGCCTTGCCGATACCGACCCAGAAGTGCCGCGCCGGAATGTCGTGCAGGATCGAGAGGAACAGCGTCGGCGAAATATCCAGCGCCAGCAGGCACACCACCGCGCCACCGAAAATGCCGCAGAGCATGGCGATAAAGGTCAGCAGCGGCAGCGTCACCAGCAGCGCCAGCACCCGCGGCAACACCAGCAGTTCGACCGGATTCAGGCCGAGGGTGCGGATTGCGTCGATCTCTTCGTTGACCTTCATCGAGCCGATCTGCGCGGTAAAGGCGCTGGCAGTGCGTCCGGCGAGCAGGATGGCGGTCAGCAGCACGCCGAATTCGCGCAGGAAGGCCAGCGCCACCAGCGCCACGGTATAGATGCTGGCGCCGAAGCGCTCCAGCACAGTGGCGCCGAGGAAGGCCACCACGCAGCCGACCAGAAAGGTCAGCAAAGCCACGATCGGCAGGGCATTCAGGCCGGTGTTCTGCATTTGCGCCACCAGCGAGGTGACGCGCCAGCGCCGGGGGTGCAACAGGCTGCGTACCAGCGTATCGAGAATCAGCCCGACAAAGGCCAGCAGCTCCAGCACCTCGCCGCCGAAGCGCTGGGTGCCGGCGCCCAGTTCGGCGAGCATTTCCACCGGCGTTTGCCGTGGTTTGGTCGCTAGCGCCGGTTGATCCTGCTCTAGGGCACTGACCACCGTTTCCAGCAGTGCCAGACGTGCCGCCGGCAGACTGTCCGGCTGGTTGATCAGGTCGCGCGCGCGCGGGCAGCCGAGCAGCCGCACCAGCAGGTTGGCGCCGGCAGTATCCAGCGCCTGCAACTGGCTCAGATCGAGCGTCTGGGCGTTGCTGACGGGTAGCGCAATGGCCGCCAGCTGTTGTTCCAGCTGCGCATAGTGAGGCAGCGTCCAGTCACCGCTGATACGCAGGTGGTTGGCGTCGAAATGCAGCAAAGGGGGTTGGGCTGGTGTGTGCATAGCGTGAAGGTTAGCCGAGATTGGACCTCGGCAAAACCTTATCGCGCGCCTGCCGTGCTGTCATGCTCGACGTTCCGGCAGGCGCACCAGTGCCTCAGAAGGACACATTTACCCCGGTGTAGAACGAGCGGCCCATGCCCGGTACGCCGATACCCCAGGGGATGCTGTTGATGCCCATGGTGGTGCCTTGCGCGGTGTAGGTGCCACCGGTAGGCAGGTAATAGAACTTGTCACTGAGGTTTTCTACGCCGACGTCCAGCCGCACCTGCTCCCAGCTGTGGCTGAGGCGCAGGTTGTACAGCGTGTAGCCGGCGGTCTGCACCTCGTTGCGCACATCCGATACCTGGTCCTTGGAGGTCACGGCAACCACCTCGAAGGCGCTGCTCCAGCCACCGCTGTACTGGGTGAGCGCCAGCTTGCCGTTGAGCGGCATGATGTTGTACAGCTCGTCATCGGTGTCGCGGTTCTTGCCGTTGGTGTAGTTCACCAGCCCTTCCACACCCCAGTTGCCCAGCGCGTTGCTGGCCAGCGGCAGCTTGCCGGAAACATCCACACCATACAGGCGTGCCGACTGGTTGCTGTATTGCAGGACATTGAACTGGTCATCGACAAAGCTGGTGCCGGGCGCAGGGATTGCATCGATATAGTCATTGACCCGGGTGTAGAAAGGCGTGACCTTGAGTTCGCTGCGGCGGTCGCTGCTGTGCCAGTCAAGGGTGGTGGAGAAGGTGTTGGCGGTTTCCGGATCAAGGTTGATGTCACCGACATAGCCGTTACCGTCGCCGGCGAAGTTGTTCATGATCGAAGCCATGGTCCAGCTTGACCAGGTGTAGCGCTCGTACAGATTGGGTGAGCGCACCTTGCGCGCATAACCGAATTCCACGTCCAGATTGCTGTCGACGCTGTAGGCCGCCAGTGCGGTGGCGTCCCAGTTGTTGTCAGTCTGGCTGCGGTCGCTGGCATTGAAGGCAGCAGCCTGGGCATTGGTCGGATTCATCATCCCGGTGCTGCTATAGCCCTGTACGTCGCCGGCATCCATATGTACCGCTTCATAGCGCACGCCGAGCAGCGTCAGCCAGTCCGGGGTGACCTGCGACTCCCATTCGGAAAACAGCGCGGTGCGGTCACGCTGACCGTCGTTGATATTTTCGAAGGTGTCGGGCCACATCATCATGCCGCCCGATGGCTTCCAGTAATCATCCAGACGGTAATGCTGGTATTCGCTACCGATGCGCAGCACATCCAGCGCTGACAGATCGATGCTGGCCTTGAGCGTGGCACCGCTGGTCTTGCCTTCGCTGGACATCGGCATGCCCGCCGCACAGTTGATGGAAACCGTGCAGGGCTGACCATTGCCTCCCGGCGCGGTGGATGCCATGCCGTACCAGAAGCGCTTGTCCGGGCCGAAGTCCATCTGGTGGTCGACTTTCTCGTGGTAGGCGCCGGCCTCCAGCTCGCCCCAGTCGAACTGGCTCAGGTAGCGCAGATTGACGCGGTTCTGGGTGTTGTCGGTGAGATCCATGCGCTGGTTGGCGAACAGCTCCTGCGGCACTTTCTGGTAGGCATACTTCAGGTCGAGCAGGTCATCGCCGAGCTTGATTGCCATGCCGAGGTTCTGGCTGCGGTTCTCGTAGGCAGTGGAGGCCACCTCATCCAGCGGCGAGCTGTTGCCGACCTGGCCGGTGACGGTGCTGTCCTTGAAATCACTGCCGGCCATGTAGTTGTCAGCCTTGCTGTAGCTGGTGTTGTAGTTGAGGTTGAAGGCTTCCTCGGCATGGGTGGCGGAGAAATTGCCGCCGCGCGCGTTGTTGTTGCTGCGATAGAAACCGCCGATTTCACCCTTGTTGATGCTCTCCGCGCCTAACGCGGCAAACTCGGGCGGGATGCTTTCGGCAATGATGGTGCCGCCAATGCTGTCGCCGCCGACACTGACCGGGGTGATGCCGGCAAACACCGTCAGGCTGCCGACATTGCTCGGGTCGATGTAGGACAGCGCCGGGTTCATGTGATTCGGGCAGGAGGCAACCAGATCCATGCCATCGACCTTGATCCGCAGGCGGTCATCGGCCAGCCCGCGGATCGCCGGCAGGCTGGAAAAGCCGCCGGCGCCATTCAGGCTGACACCCGGCACATTGCGCAACAGGCTGGCGCTGTCGCTACTGGCCGGAGCGAGGTTTTCCAGTGTCTGCTGATCGACGCTGGTGCTGCCCGGCAGTTCCGCTTGCTGGCTGCGCGGAACCGCTGCTCCGGGTGCGCCATGGGTGATCAGCAGGGGTGGGGTGGTGTCGGCGGCCTGCACGACGGGCAGCCAGAGACACAACTGGCTGGCAGTCAGTAGGCGAATAAAATTCTTATACATGTGTGGTTTCTCATGGTGTAACGGGTCACGGCAGCGCCGCTGCCACCCGCCCGAAAACCACCAGGCAGGCGTAGTCAGGCAAGCGCGCAGGGGCGCTGAACAGGGTATGACGGAGGGTTAAACCAGAGGTGGGGCGCGCGGATTGGCCGGCGGCCAGACGGTCGCGGTGAACAGTGCTGGCGTATCACCAGCCTCGCCCGGAGTGCCGGACGGCCAGGCGG
Source organism: Pseudomonas pohangensis (assembly GCF_900105995.1). Lineage (NCBI taxonomy): Bacteria > Pseudomonadati > Pseudomonadota > Gammaproteobacteria > Pseudomonadales > Pseudomonadaceae > Pseudomonas > Pseudomonas pohangensis. The sequence goes on from NZ_LT629785.1 coordinate 3,634,668, forward strand.
GTAACTGCAAAGACCAGCCGGCAAAGGTGCCGGGCAGCAGATTATGCCCGTTACAGGCCGGGCACTCGAAAGACACCGTCGAACTGGGTGCGGCCGGCAAGTCTTTGCCGGCATTGCTGCCGCTGCCGCATTGCAGCTGGGCAATGCCGCTGAGTTGCAAGCCACTGCTTTGGCCGTGACCGAGCGCGCAGGCAAAGCTGCTGAACAGCATGCAGCTGTACAGCAGCAGGGCAATCACGGCGCGGTTGGTACGGGCAAAATTCATCGACGCAGTCTAGCAGCGCAACACCGGGTGACAACTGGCACTTTTTGTCGCAGCGCTCAGGGCGTGACGTTGAAGCGCAGCACGCCGATCACCTGGCCGCCGGCGGTGAGCACCTCGACCTGCCAGTCGCCGAGGGAGTCACTGGGGAAGTTCTGCTTGTAACTCCAGGCCCGGTAACCGCCATTGATGCCGCCCTGGATGTCCAGGGCTATGCGGTCGATGACCCGGCCGTTGTGCCGCCACACATGGTAGATGCGCTCTTTCAGGCCGCGCGGTGCGCTGATTGCGGTGAAGGCATAGAGTCCGCGCCGGCGCAGCTGGGCGTGGGTGAACTCTTCCAGTGAAGCACCGGGCGTGCGCAACTTGTTGTTCAGTTGCAGGCTGATCGCCATATCGGTCAGACGCAGCGTGGCTGGCGGTATCCAGGGCCGCGCCAGCCAGCCGCCACCGAGCAGCGTTGCACTCAGCAGCAGCACTGCCAGCCAGCGCCAGCGGCTTGCCAGCCGCAGGCTGGTGGCCAGGGTAGGAAAGGCCAGCAGTACGGTGACCAGCAGCGCCAGCTGGTAACTCTGCGCGGTGGTCAGGTGCAGGATGATCGGCAGCGCCGTAAGCATCACGGCAAACAGTGTCAGGCTGTGAAAGGCCAGATACAGCCAGCGCAGCGACGCCAGCCAGTTGTAATACAGCGGGTCGACCACGGAAATCAGTGCAGCGCTGCCGAGCAGGCCGGTGAAGACCAGCTGGCCACTGTCCCAGGCAGTACTCATGGCGAAGAATGGCAGAACGAAAAACAGGCTCTGCTGGTGAATCATCTGCGTTACAAAGCGCACCAGCCAGACCGGCAACTCGATGCCAAACCAGCGCGCCAGGCGCTGGTTGAAGGCGCTTTCGAGCATCAGGAACAGCCAGGTGACCAGCATCAGGATGGCGATCAGTGCCGCCAGCCGGTCCTGGCGATCCACCAGGATGAAGCTCGCCACCCCGGAGACAAATCCGTACAGCGCAATTACCCACGGATAACGCTGGGTCAGCGCAATCAGCTGCAGCAGGTGCTGTTTGAGAAAGCGTGCGGGGCGGCTGCTGGTGGCCAGGGAGTGAACTTTGCGCAACATGTGCAGTGGGCTGTCCGGTGGGGTTGGGCAGGATACTGGCCGGCCGCCGGAGTGAGAAGAGCGTTGCCGCGGACGGCGACTAACGGTGCCGCTGGCATGAATGGCCATGGCTGTTGTCCGCTACTGCCACTGTAGGTCTTGCTGATTATGTCTACGCTATGTCCAGTGGTGTTTTCCCCTTCGAGAGCAGACCTATGAATTACGACGAAAGCCAGCAGGTCGTCCTCGGCCTGGTGCTTGCCGCGATGATGTTCGGCGTGGCGCTGGAGCTGAAGCTGGCGCATTTCCGCTTTGTCTTGCGCAAGCCGCTGCCGGTGATGATCGGCCTGATCTGTCAGTGCCTGCTGCTGCCCTGGCTGACGCTGCTGGTAACGCTGTTTCTTGACCTGCGGCCCGGGCTGGAACTGGGCATGATGCTGGTGGCCTGCTGTCCGGGCGGCAACATGTCGAACATCATCACCCATCTGGCGCGTGGCAACACGGCACTGTCGGTCAGTGTGACCAGCGTCTCCAGTCTGCTGGCAATCATTACCCTGCCATTGAATTTCGCCCTGATCTCCAGTCTCAACCCGGAAACCGCCGCCTTTCTGGCCGGCGAAATGGGTACGCTGGACGTGGATTCCGGCGGTATCGTCATGGGCCTGTTGCTGATGCTGGTGCTGCCACTGCTCTCCGGCATGCTGGTGGGCAACCTGTTCCCGCGCTTCACGCAACTGATTCTGCCGCTGTTCAAGCGCTTGTCGATGAGTGCCTTCGGCCTGTTTCTCGGTATTGCCATCTATACCAACTGGGACATGCTGGTGGCCAATGTCGGCCTGATCTTCCTGCTGGTGGTGGCGCAGAATGCTGCCGCCCTGCTGCTGGGCTGGAGCGCGGCGAGCCTGTTCGGCGTGGCTGACGGTGACCGGCGTGCGCTGACCATCGAGGTCGGCATGCAGAACTCCGGGCTGGCGCTGGGGCTGATTCTCACCCAGTTCGGCGCCGAGCCGGACATGGCGCTGATAGCCGCGCTGTGGGGCACCTGGCACATCGTTTCCGGCCTGTTGCTGGTATTACTCTGGCGGCGTCACGCGCCCCATGTTCACAAGGAGCATTTGGCATGAAGGTTCTCATTACCGGCGCCGCCGGTTTCATTGGCAGTCAGCTGCTTGAAGCACTGGCAGTACAGCATCCGGAATGGTCGCTGGTCGCCAGCGATGTGCGTGCGCTGAATCCGAAGGCGTTGCGCCCGAATACCGAGGCCATGGTGCTGGATATCAGCCAGCACCGCGCGGTGCTGGCTGCCGTGGCCACGCACAAGCCGGATGCCATCGTGCACCTGGCGTCGGTGGTCAATCCGCCGCCGGGCATGACCGATGCCGTACTGCATGCCATCGACGTCGAAGGCACCCGCAGCATCCTCCAGGCAGCCGCGGAAAACGGCGTACGCCAGCTGATCGTCACCAGTTCCGGTGCGGCCTACGGCTACTACCCGGAAAACGCCGAATGGATTGATGAAAATGATCCGTTGCGCGGGCATGCCAAATTTGCCTACGCCAGGCACAAGCGCGAAGTGGAAGAAATGCTCGCCAGGGCGCGTGTCGAACATCCCGAGCTGCGCCAGTTGATCCTGCGTCCGGGCACCATCCTCGGCAAGCGGGTGAACAACCAGATCACCGACATGTTCAAGAAAAAATCGGTGCTGGGGATCAAGGGCAGCGACAGCCGCTTCGTGTTCATCTGGGATCAGGACGTGGTCAGTATCATTACCAAGGGTCTGGAGAAAGGCTGCTCCGGCATCTATAACCTGGCCGGTGACGGCGCCCTCAGCCTGCGTGAGCTGGCCAGCATCCTGCAAAAACCTTATCGCCCGCTGTCACCCGGCCTGCTGCAGTTTGCCCTGCGCGTACTCAAGCCGCTGGGTCTGACCCAGTACGGCCCGGAGCAGCTGGATTTTCTGCGCTATCGTCCGGTACTGGCCAATCGCCGGTTGAAGGAAGAGTTCGGTTACACCCCGCGCTATACCAGCCGCGAGGCGTTCATGGCGTTTCTCGATGCACAAGGAGTCCCCCATGCGTAAGAGTTTTCTGAGCCTGGCCATGCTGGCCGTAACCGCCCCGGCCGCCGCGCTGGATCTGACCATTACCGGTGCCGACGGGCAGCCACTGGCGCTGGCCATGGTCACGGTCAAGGCCGAGCGGCCGTTGCGTGCCGCCGGTGACGACAACGGCTACCCGCGCGAGGGCACCGAGCAACGTATCAGTCCGGAAATTACCGGTTTTGCCGGTCCCGATGGCCAGCTCAATGTGGTGTATCCCGAGCCTGGCGCGGTAAACCTGCGGGTGCGCGTGCCGGGTTACAAGGATCTGCAGCAGACCGCCGTGGCCAGTGATGCCCAACTGAGCCTGCAGCTCGAGCCCGAGACCGATGTGGCCGCCCTCGCCGCCCAGCAACCGGCCAACGCCTGGTTCGCCGCGCTGGACTTTGGCGGCGACGAGGAGTTGAAGAAAATGGCCCTCGAGCAGTGTGGTTTCTGTCACCAGCAGGGCAGCTTCTTCATGCGCCGCGAGCGCAGTACCGAAGAGTGGCAGCAGGTGCTTGAGCGCATGATCGGTTACGGTGCGCGTCCGGCCAGCGAGTTGCAGCCCAAGCTGATCGAAACCTTCCAGAAGGGTTATACCGATCTGCGCAATCATCCGGAAAAGGTCCTCAAGGCCAAGGCCTGGGAAGCGCAACTGGCCGGTTCAACCATTACCGAATGGCCGATCGGCGACCCGTTCTCGCAGATGCATGATCTGCTGGTGGCCGCCAACGGCAAGATTTACGTTGGCGACAACCTGCAGGATCGCCTGTGGGAAATCGACCCGAAGACCGGCCAGACCCTGGTCTACAAGACGCCGGTCGATCCCGATGACGAAATCGGCGGCATGTTCAGCGGTCGCCTGAAGACCTTCCCGAAACTGGAAACCACCGCCGGGATTCACTCCTTTGCCGAGTCGACGGTCGATGGGCATATCTTCATCACGCCATCGCTGCAGCGCCGTCTGTTCGAATTCGACCCGCAGACCAAGCAGTTCACCGTGCACCGCTTCGACGAGGGTCTGTACCCGCATACCGTGCGCGTCGACCAGCAGGACAATGTCTGGTTCACCCTGGCGCTGTCCAATCAGGTCGCACGGTTTGATCGCAAGACCGGCGAGTTCCATCTGTACACCCTGCCGGCGCGCGACACCAAGGAAGAGGTCAGCCTGGCGCTCAGCAATGTGGTGCGCAAGCTGATGAACTGGGGCCTGCCGATGCACTGGCTGCCGATCGACAAGCAGGTGACCGGCATGCCGATGCCGTATGGCATCGACGTGGCACCGGACGGCAAGGTCTGGTTCGCCCGCCTGCACGCCAACTCGATCGGCGTGATCGACCCCAAGGATGACAGTGTGCAGATCATCGACACGCCGTTCCAGGCACCACGCCGGCTGCGCGTGGATGCCGTTGGCGATGTGTGGATTGCTGCCTTCCCGGAAGGCAAGGTGGTGCGCTACAGCCCGGCCGATGGCAGCTTCAAGGATTACCCGCTGCCCAGCGCGCTGAACAATGTGGAAACTCCTTACGCGCTGAACGTTGACCGCAAGCGGCAGAAGCTCTGGGTCACCGGTACCTCCTCGGACAGCCTGCTGCGCATGGATATTGCCAGCGGTGCATGGGACACCTTCCCGATGCCGCGCAAGGTGACCTTCACCCGCGACATCGAGATTGCCGAAGATGGCAGCGTCTACACCACCAATGGCGCGTTCCCCAGCTGGCAGATCGAAGACGGCCAGCCAACGCTGATTCATCTGCAGCCGGGCGAGTAATGTGCCGCCAGCGCCGCTCGCTGGTGCAGGAGCGGCTCTGGCAGCGCAGTGGCGTCTGTTGCGCGGTCAGGGCCACGATCACTGCTTCGAGCGCTGCCACGCTTGTGCCGCTGAAAGGGTGCGCAGCAGTGCGTGTGGCAACAAATAGTGGGAGCGGCGACCCGCCGCGATAAAGCCGGCGCTAATCGGTCCCTGATGAAGAAAGCTCCCGCCGGGGCGATGCTCCCGCAGTGGGAGAGGAGCCGCTTTGCAACATCGCGCTGTACCTGGATTTCCGGAGAACACCTTGCCCACACAGACTTACAGCCGCGCCGAACTGACGCGCTTTTTCATCTCCTGCCTGGCCGGGTTTCTCGCCGGACACCTGACCAACTACACGGTGATCCTGTTTGCCCAGGATGTCTGGCAGCGGGATGCGCTGGCCGGTGCCGGCTTCGCCCTGTGTTTCGGCGTGCCGCTGCTGCTCGGCTGGCCGGCCGGCGCCTGGTGCGACCAGTACTCGCCGCAGCGCATCGCGCAGATTGCCCACGGCGCGTTCTTTGTCGCGCTGGCCCTGCTGGCCGCAGCCAGCCATGCCGATACCTACGGCGTCGCCCTGTACCTGCTCGGTGCCGGTTCGGCAGGTATCGGCTGGTCATTGCTGGCACCGGCACGCATGGCGTTGCTCGGGCGCATGGCCGGTGCCAGGCAGGCCAAGCTGGCGGTGGTGTTCAACCTGTTTGTCATGCTCGGCTTTGGCCTGGCGCCGTTGTTGCTGGCGTTTGCCCGCGTACAAGGTGGCTGGACTGCCGTACAGCTCTGTGGTCTGGGCCTGTTCTCGCTGGCCACGCTGATGCTGGTCGGGCTGAAGGTGCCCGCGCTGGGTGGCGAAGGGCATGTCTTCGAGCGCGTCCGCCAGGGCTTTCGTTACGCGCGCAGTTCAACCTTGCTGGGACAGGCCTTGCTCACCGCGGTGCTGATCTATCTGGCCATGGGGCCGATTCAGGTGATGTTGCCGCGCTTCGCCCAGCAGACTCTGCAACTGGGGGAAATGCAGCGTGGCATGTTCCTCGGTGCGCTGGCGCTGGCGTTCCTGATCGGTGGCGCCATCGCCTTGCCGTTGGCCAAACATTTTGGTCAGGGCCGGGTGCTGCTGCTGGCCGCAGTGATCAGTGGTGGCGGGCTGATTCTGCTGGGCAACAGTGAAACCCTGGCTACGGCGCTGCTGTTTCTCGGCCTCAACGGTATCTGTGCCGGAGTGGCCATCAGCCTGGTGGTCGCCCTGTTGCAGCAGGAGAGCGAGGCACAGTTTCGCGGTCGCCTGCTGAGCATCTATACCGTCACCAGCCAGGTGATCCCGGCCGCCGGCGGGCTGGGTGCCGGGCTGTTGCTGGAAGTGCTGCCAGCCAGTCAGGGCCTGCTGCTGTGTGGCGCGGTCCTGAGCTGCCTGTTTCTCGCGGCGGCCTGGCGTCTGCGCTTGCTGCGTGCCTACGGTTGATCCTTGCGCACATCGAGCAAGCTGCCCAGGCTTGGCAGGCGGGTATCACTAGCCAGCTGGGTGTCGAGCTCGATCTGGTGACTGAAGCGCTCCAGTGACTGCTCGTTGCCCGGTTGCGCATCGCTGGCGAACACCGGCGGGCTGAGGATGTAGGCCGTCAGCAGCCGGGTCAGTGCGGCCAGACTGTCGATATGCGTGCGTTCATAGCCATGGGTGCCGTCGCAACCGAAGGCCAGCAGCGCAGTGCGGATATCGTGGCCGGCGGTCACCGCCGACTGCGCGTCACTGTGGTAGTAACGGAACAGATCCCGGCGCACCGGAATCTCGCCGTCGCTGGCCAGCCGCAACAGATGCCGCGACAGGTGATAGTCGTAAGGCCCGCCGGAATCCTGCATGGCCACACTGACGCATTGCTCGCTGGAGTTCTGCCCGGCGGCTACCGGGGCGATATCGATGCCGACGAATTCGCTGACATCCCAGGGCATTGCAGCGGCGGCGCCGGAACCGACTTCCTCGGTGATGGTGAACAGCATATGGCAGTCGATCAGCGGTTGCAGGTTGCCATCGCGAATGGCCTTGAGTGAGGCGAGCAATGCGGCAACTCCGGCCTTGTCGTCGAGATGGCGGGAGCTGATATGACCACTTTCGGTAAATTCCGGCAGCGGATCGAAGGCGACAAAATCACCGATGCCGATGCCCAGATTTTCGCCTTCAGCGCGGCTGTTGCACTGCGCATCCAGACGCAACTCGACGTGATCCCAGCTTACCGGCAACTCGTCCACGGCGGTGTTGAAGGCATGCCCCGAGGCCAGCAGTGGCAGCACGCTGCCGCGCAGCACGCCGTTATCGGTGAACAGGCTTATCCGGCTGCCTTCGGCAAACCGGCTGGACCAGCAACCGATCGGCGCCAGTGCCATGCGGCCGTTGTCCTTGATCTCGCGCACGCTGGCACCAATGGTGTCGAGGTGGGCCGAGACGGCACGGTCGAAGCGGTCGTACTCGCTCTGGCGGCCGCGCAGGGTGGCGCGAATAGTGCCGCGGCGGGTCAGCTCGAAGGGAATCTCCAGCTCGTCGAGCCGCTCGGCAATGTAGCGCACGATAGTGTCGGTAAAACCCGAAGGGCTGGGAATGGCGAGCATTTCCAGCAGCACACGCTGCAGGTAAGCGAGATCGGATTCGGCCTGTGGATTGGACATACGGGCTCCTTGAACGGGTTTGCTTGAAGACCCTGTTTTGAGGGTACGTGGGGCGGGCTCCAGCCCACCGGAATAATCTGCACAGATAATGGTGGGCAGAAGCCCACCCTGCGATAACTGTTCAGCCGACCACCTGGCTCAGCGGAAACAGCAGGTCGAGAAAACGCTCGGCGGTGGGTTGCGGTTCATGGTTGGCCAGACCGACGCGCTCGTTGGCCTCGATCAGCACGTAATCAGGCTGGTCGGCGGCAGGTACCAGCAGGTCAAGGCCAACCACCGGAATTTCCAGCGCGCGGGCGGCGGCGACGGCGGTTTCGGCCAGCAGCGGATGCAGGCTGGCGGTGACGTCTTCCAGCGTACCGCCGGTGTGCAGGTTGGCGGTCTTGCGCACTATCAGCTGCTCGCCGGCCGGCAGCCGGCTGTCCATGCTGAAGCCGGCTGCCGCCACGGTGCGGCGGGTTTCTTCATCCAGCGGGATGCGGCTTTCGCCGCCGGTGGCGGCCAGCCGGCGGCGACTCTGCGTCTCGATCAGCTCGCTGATGCAGTGCTGGCCATCGCCGATAATGGCCGCCGGGCGGCGAATGGCAGCGGCTACCACGGCGTAGCCGATGACCACGATGCGCAAGTCGAGCCCCGCATGGAAACTTTCCAGCAGCACGCGGCTGTCAAACTGCGCGGCCAGCGCGATCGCCTGTTCCATTGCTTCCGGGCTGCGCAGGTCAACCGCCACGCCCTCGCCCTGCTCACCATTTACCGGTTTGACCACCACGCTTTTGTGCCTGGCGAGAAATGCGGCGTTCTCCTCCGGAGTACCGGCCAGACACTGCGCCGGCTGATTGAGTTCGGCACGGGCAAAAGCGCGGTGGGTCATGCGCTTGTCCTGACACAGACTCATGCTGACGGCACTGGTCAGGTCGGACAGTGACTCGCGGCAGCGAATCCGCCGGCCACCCTGATTGAGCACGAATAGCCCGGCCTCGGCATCTTCTACCTGCACCTCGATGCCGCGCCGATGGGCTTCGTTGACGATGATGCGTGCATAGGGGTTGAGTTCGGCCTCGGGTCCCGGGCCGAGGAACAGCGACTGGTTGATACCGTTCTTGCGCTTGATGCTGAAGCTTTGCAGCTCACGAAAGCCGAGCTTGCTATACAGCGCTCTGGCCTGCCGGTTGTCATGCAGCACCGACAGGTCGAGGTAGTTCAGGCCACGGCTCAGGTAGTGTTCGATCAGATGCCGCACCAGCGCTTCGCCGACGCCGGGCCGCGAACAGTGCACCGCCACCGCCAGACACCAGAGGCTGCAGCCCTGCTCGGGATCATTGAAGGCACGTACGTGATTGAGGCCCATGACGCTGCCGATCGGCTCACCGCTGTCGTTGTCTTCGGCCAGCCAGTAGCTCGGGCCACCCTGCTCTCTGGGGCTAATGCGCGCCGGATCAACCGGCAGCATGCCACGCTGCAAATACAGGCAGTTGACTGCTTCCCAGTCGGCTTCGCCCTGCACCGGGCGAATGCTGAAGCCGCGGAAACTGCGGCGTGCCTGTCGATAGTCGCTGAACCACAGGCGCAGCATGTCCGATGGATCGAGAAACAACTGCTGTGGCGCCTGGGCCAGCACCTGCTGCGGCGAGGCGACATAGGGCGCGATATCGCGTTCACCGAGGGCTTCTTCCAGCAAGCCGGACGCCAGTGCGCCGGGATCAGGGAAGGTCTGGCCGAACAGCAAGCGGCCCCAGCCACACTGGATGATGCGCGGTTGTGTCGTTTGCGGACTGCCATCCTTGGCCAGCTGTTCCTGCAGTCGCTGGTAGCTGGGTGTCTGGCCTCGGCGCAGACGTTGCTGCATGGCGGGCGTTCGCATCAGTCGTTCCTCTTGCGTGGCTCTACCGGGCTCAAAGTCCCTGCTCGCCGAGCCACAAGTGGAGTGCAGCAAGCTGCCAGAGCTTCGAGCCGCGTAGTGGAGTCAGTTGACCGTCCGGTTCACTGAGCAACCTGTCGACCATCTTCGGCTCGAACAGACCGCGATCCTGACCCGGGTCGGTCAGCAACTCCCGTACCCATTTTAGGGTATCACCACTCAGGTGCTTGAGCCCGGGCACCGGAAAATAGCCTTTCGGCCGGTCGATCACCGCCTGCGGGATGACCAGTCGGGCAGCTTCCTTGAGTACCTGCTTGCCGCCATCGGGCAGTTTGAAGCGTGCCGGAATGCTCGCGGTGAGCTCGGCCAGATGGTGATCGAGGAACGGTGTGCGTGCCTCCAGCCCCCAGGCCATGGTCATGTTGTCGACCCGCTTGACCGGGTCTTCGACCAGCATCACCGTGCTGTCCAGACGCAGGGCGCGGTCGACCGGCGCAGCGGCGCCGGGCTGGGCGAAATGCTCGCGGACGAACTCGCCGGCCCAGTCCTGACCATGCCACTGCGGCTTTACCGTGGCCAGATATTCGTCATGCTGGCGATCGAAGAACGCCGCGCGATACGCCGCGTAGGGGTCACTGGCGCCATCCACCTGCGGGTACCAGTGGTAGCCGGCGAACAGTTCGTCGGCACCCTGCCCGCTCTGCACCACCTTGCAGTGTTTCGCCACTTCGCGGGACAGCAGGTAAAAAGCAATGCAGTCATGGCTTACCATCGGCTCGCTCATGGCGCGGAAAGCCGCCGGCAGTTGCGCGATGATCTCGCCTTCGCCAATACGCAACTGGTGGTGGTTGGTCTGGTAGTGCCGGGCGATCAGGTCGGAATACTGGAACTCGTCGCCGCGCTCGCCGCCGGCATCGTCGAAACCGATGGAGAAGGTTGCCAGGTTCTCCACCCCGGTTTCGCGCAGCAGACCGACCAGCAGGCTCGAATCAACGCCACCGGAAAGCAGCACGCCGACATCCACTGCCGCGCGCTGACGAATCGATACCGCGTTGCGCAGGCTGTCGAGCACCTTGTCGCGCCACTCCGGCAGCTCCAGGCGAATGTTGTCGCGCGGGGTTTCGAAATTCAGCTGCCACCAGCTCTGCTGTTCGACGGCGCCGTTGCCGTCGATGCGCATCCAGCTGGCCGGCGGCAGTTTGCGCACGCCACGCAACAGCGTGCGCGGTGCCGGCACCACGGCGTGAAAGTTCAGGTAATGATTAAGTGCGACCGGGTCCAGGGTGGTATCGATATCACCTCCCTGCAGCAGGGCCGGCAGGGTCGAGGCAAAGCGCAGGCGCTGGTCGGTCAGCGACAGGTACAGCGGCTTGATGCCGAGGCGGTCACGGGCGATGAACAGCGACTTGCGCTCGCGCTCCCAGATGGCGAAGGCAAACATGCCATTGAGCTTCGGCAGCAGGGCTTCACCCCAGGCGTGATAGCCCTTGAGCAGCACTTCGGTGTCGCCTTCGGAGAAGAACTGATAGCCCAGAGCCTGCAGTTCGCTGCGCAGCTCCGGGTAGTTGTAGATGGCGCCGTTGAACACCAGACTCAGGCCCAGCTGGCTGTCGATCATCGGCTGATTCGAGGCGTCATGCAGGTCCATGACTTTCAGGCGCCGATGGCCAAAGGCCAGCGGGCCCTGGCTGTGCGCGCCGCAGGCGTCGGGGCCGCGCGGGGCCAGGTGGCGGGTGATGCGTTCTACAGCCGCGAGGTCGGCCGGACGCTGATCAAAGCGCAGTTCTCCTGCAATTCCACACATAAAAATACGAATCCTTACCGGTGTTGCCATTGGGGAGTGCCCGCACCTGGCGGGCGCTATTAAGAGAACAAAATAATAGTTTTAAGTCAAACTATATATTGTTATGTTTATTGGCTATGGACGATAATAATAGTTTCATTCAGATGGAATTTTCTGCCTTGGATAATCTCGAATACGCCTTGTTCAGGGCCATGCGGCGGCTGCAGCATGCCGGTGAAGTCCATGCCAAACGGCTGGGTCGTTTCGGTGGCATGAACCCCATGCATTTACTCATTCTGCAGGTATTGGCCAGCGAGGGGCGCTTGACGGCAAGTACCCTGAGCGGGCGGGTCAGTCTGTCGCCGGCGACGCTCTCGGGGATCATCGAGCGCCTGGAAGAGCTGGGATTGCTGGTGCGCCAGCGCGATGAAAGCGACCGCCGCCGCCACTGGCTGTTGCTCAGTCAGGCCGGCGCTGATTTGTTGCAGCAGGCGCCGTCACTGCTGCCGCCGAGCATGGCGCAGGCGTTTGCCGCGCTGCCGGAGTGGGAGCGCCACAGCCTCACCGCAGCACTATTGAAGGCTGCCGATCTGTGTGGCGAGATGGATGCCTGAGACGGCAGGAGCTTAACGCTCCGGGGAGCCCTGAGTGCGGTATTCGCCGGGAGTCAGGCCGGTCCACTGGCGGAAGGCGCGAAAGAACACGCTGGGTTCCGAATAGCCGAGCAGCAGGGCGATTTCGGCTGCAGGTAGCTGCCCCTCCTGCAGGTAACGTTCAGCCAGTTGCCGGCGCGTGTCGTTGAGCAGTTGCTGGTAGCTGCTGCCTTCTTCGGCCAGACGTCGCTGCAGGGTGCGCTCGCTCAGGTGCAGGCTGTCGGCCAGTGCCGCCCGGTCGGGCTCGCCATGGCTCAACTGGGCACTGAGCAGGCTGACCACCCGTGCGCTCAGGCTTTCCCCGGGCAGGCGCGCCAGTAGTGCTTCGGCGTGCTGGCGCAGCAGGGTCTGCAAGGCCGGATTGGCCTGGGTCAGGCGCGCCTGGCGCTGGGCGGCCGGCAGCACCAGGGCGTAGTCTTCGGCGTCAAAAACCAGCGGGCAGGCAAAGCAGTTCTGGTAATCCTGCAGCTGTGCTGGCCGGGCATGGGCAAAGCGCACTTCCAGCAGCTGCAAGTCCTTGAGCAGCGGCCGCATCCACTGCACCCAGCAGGCCATCAAGGCGAGAATGCGCGGGCGGTTGGCCGGATGCTGCGCATGGCTGGGCCGGTAGATCAGTTGCAGGCGCCCGCCATCCTCCTTCTGCAGCAGTTCGCCACCCTCGCCGACCAGCCGCTGGTAGCGCTGGGCTACCTGCAGGGCTTCGTCGAGGGTATGGCTGCTTTGCAGCAGATAGCCGAGCACGCTGAACGGCCCGGGTGCCAGTTGCAGGCCGATGGCCAGTCCCGGTTCGGCATGCGCCAACTGTTGCTGGATGGTTTGCCAGAGCAATTGCTGGGCGCTCAGGGCGATGCGCGCGTCGGGATCGAGCAATTGCTCTTCGGCCAGGCCGCAGGCCGTCAGCAGTCGGGGGCGCGCCAGGCCGAGCAGTTCGGCAGCCTGCAGTACTGCCTGGGTCAGGCTGGCACTGACGGATGCATGGGCCGGGGCGACGGACATTCTCGCTGCACCGCTTAACGGCTGGTCGGAACGGGGTGGGTGCGGCCACGGGCGTCGATGGCGACGAACACGAACAGAGCTTCAGTGACCTTGCGCAACTGGCTGGACAACGGATCGCGATCCCATACCTCGACCAGCACCTGGATCGAGCTGCGCCCGACTTCCATGGCCTGGCTATAGAAGGACAGTTGGCTGCCCACCGCTACCGGCACCAGAAAGGCCATGCGGTCGATGGCTACCGTGGCTACCCGGCTGGCGGCGATGCGGCTGGCCAGGGCGGTGCCGGCCAGATCCATCTGTGCGACCAGCCAGCCACCGAAAATATCGCCGAAGCCATTGGTTTCGCGCGGTAGTGCGGTGATCTGCATGGTCAGTTCGCCCTGGGGTACAGGGTCGTCTTGCTCAAAATCGTCCATAGCTAACCTGATTTGGCCCTGTTGTTGTGTTTGGTGGGCGTCGGGCAGTATATCGGGCGGCTGCATGGCCGGCGAGCATGGCTTTTTGCTATCGTGCGGCAGCGTCACCAGTGCCTGACAATAATTCCATCGAGAAGCCCGCCACCCATGTCCTCCGTGCCTTTGAGTGCCCCTGCGGATGCCCGTCCGCTGAACCGCAGCGATTACAAGACCCTGTCCCTGTCTGCCCTTGGCGGCGCGCTGGAGTTCTACGACTTCATCATCTTCGTGTTTTTCGCTGCCGTGGTCGGCAAATTGTTCTTTCCGGCGGACATGCCCGAATGGCTGCGGCAGTTCCAGACCTTCGGCATTTTTGCCGCCGGCTATCTGGCCCGCCCGCTGGGCGGCATCATCATGGCGCACTTCGGTGACCTGCTCGGACGCAAGCGCATGTTCACCCTGAGCATCTTCCTGATGGGCGTACCGACGCTGGCCATGGGCCTGCTGCCGACCTACGCGCAGATCGGTATCTGGGCACCGCTGGCCCTGCTGCTGTTGCGCATCATCCAGGGCGCGGCGATCGGTGGCGAGGTGCCGGGGGCCTGGGTGTTCGTCTCCGAACATGTGCCGTCCCGGCACATCGGTTTTGCCTGCGGCACGCTTACTGCCGGATTGACCAGCGGCATTCTGCTCGGCTCGCTGACCGCGACACTGATCAACAGTGTCTACACCCCGGACGAGGTGCTGGACTGGGCCTGGCGTCTGCCGTTTCTGATTGGTGGCGTATTTGGCCTGTGTGCCGTGTATCTGCGCCGCATGCTCAGTGAAACCCCGGTATTCGCCGAGCTGCAGCAGCGCAAGTCGCTGGCTGCCGAGCTGCCACTGAAGACGGTACTGCGTGAGCATCGGGGTTCGGTGGTGCTGTCGATGCTGCTGACCTGGGTGTTGTCGGCGGCCATAGTGGTGGTGATCCTGATGACCCCGACCCTGTTGCAGACGATCTATGGCTTCGATGCCGCGACCGCGCTGAAGGCCAACAGCCTGGCCATCGTCTGTCTTTCATTTGGCTGTGTGGCAGCCGGGGCAATGGTCGACCGCATCGGCGCCGGGCCGGTGCTGCTGGCCGGTGGCCTGTTGCTCGGGTTCACCGCCTGGACCTTCTACAGCTGCCTGCAGCAGCACCCCGACTGGCTGTTCCCGCTGTACGCGCTGACCGGGTTGCTGGTCGGCACCATCGGTGCGGTGCCGTTTGTCATGGTCAACGCCTTCCCGGCAGTGGTGCGCTTTTCCGGCCTGTCGTTTTCCTACAACCTGGCCTACGCCATCTTCGGCGGGCTGACTCCGCTGGTGGTGTCGCTGCTGATCAAGTGGGACCCGCTGGGACCGGCCTACTACGTGGTGACGCTGTGCGGTCTGTCGGTGCTGATCGGCGCTTATCTGCGCGGCAAGGGCCGCTAACAGACGGTGAGCGTAGGGTGGGCTTCAGCCCACCGAGGCGCTGGGTCAACATGGTGGGCTGAAGCCCACCCTACGCCCTCCCTACGCCCACCATAGGTGGACTCCACAACTCGGCCAGTAACGGCTAGGCTCTAGCCACTCGCCAACAAGTCACGGCAAGGATGCCTCGACATGTCAGATTACCGCCGCAGCCTTGTGCCGGGCGGCTGTTTCTTCTTCAGCGTGGCACTGGCTGATCGTCAGTCCAGTCTGCTGGTGGATGAAATAGCGCGCTTGCGGCACGCTTATGCCATCACCCGGGCCACTCTGCCATTTACCACCCTGGCCATCTGCGTCTTGCCCGAACACCTGCATGCAATATGGGCGCTACCGGCGCATGACAGTGATTACGCGCAACGCTGGGCCTTGCTGAAAAGCAGTTTTTCCCGTGGCTTGCCGCTGGCCGCGCGGCTTAGCCTGAGCCAACGGCACAAGCGCGAAAAGGGTCTCTGGCAACGCCGCTATTGGGAACACCGGATTCGCGATGCCGAGGATCTGCAGCGACATCTCGATTACCTGCACTACAACCCGGTCAAACATGGTCTGGTCGAGCAAGTTAAGGATTGGCCCTACTCCAGCTTTCATCGTCATGTGCGCCAGGGGCTGGTACCGGTGGACTGGGGTGGCGGTCCGGACGCAATCCGCATTTCAAGCGGAGAGCCGGAACCGTAGGGTGGGCTTCAGCCCACCAGTCGCCTGTTTCTGCAGAATTTACTCCGCGCTGACCCGCCACACGGTATTGCCGACATCGTCGGTCACCAAGAGCGCGCCCTGCTTATCCACCAGCACATCCACCGGACGGCCCTGGGCCTGGCCTTCGGCATTCAGGAAGCCGGTCAGCACATCGACCGGCATGCCTGCGGGCTGGCCATCGCTGAACGGTACGAAGATCACCTTGTAACCGCTGTGTGGCTGGCGGTTCCACGAGCCATGCTGGCCGACAAACAGGCCCTGCTGCAGGCCGGGTAGCTTGCTGTTGGCGGCGAAGGCGATGCCCAGCGAGGCGGTGTGCGGGCCCAGTGCATAGTCCGGCACCAGCGCTTTGGCGACCATCTCCGGTTTTTGCGGCTGCACGCGCTGGTCGACATGCTGGCCGTAGTAGCTCCACGGCCAGCCGTAGAAGCCGCCATCCTGCACCGAGGTGATGTAGTCCGGCACCAGGTCGCTGCCGATTTCGTCGCGTTCATTCACCGCAGTCCAGAGCACGCCGGTCTGCGGCTCCCAGGCCAGGCCGTTGGGGTTGCGCAGACCGCTGGCGTACAGGCGCTTGCTGCCGCTGGCCCGCTCAACTTCCCAGATCGCCGCCCGCCCTTCCTCGATATCCATGCCGTTTTCGCCAATGTTGCTGTTCGAGCCGACGGTGACGTAGAGCTTGCTGCCGTCCGGGCTGGCGATGACATTCTTGGTCCAGTGATGGTTCAGACCGGCCGGCAGGTCGGTGATCTTGCTGCCGGATGCCGTGATTTCGGTCTGCCCCGGCGCATAGGGAAAGCGCAGCAGGGCATCGGCATTGGCCACGTACAGGTCATTGCCGACCAGGGCCATGCCAAACGGTGAGTGCAGGTCTTCGAGGAAGGTCGTGCGCAGGTCGGCGACACCGTCGTGATCGGTGTCGCGCAGCAGGCTGATGCGGTCGGCGCTGTCCACGCCGGCACCGGCGCGGGTCATGATCAGATCGCCAATCCAGCTCTTCAGGTTGAAACCCGAGTCACGGCGCGGTTTGTTGCTTTCCGCCACCAGCACATCGCCGTTGGGCAGCTGGTACAGCCAGCGCGGGTGATCCAGACCCTCGGCAAAGGCGTTGACCCGGGTGCCGGCCATGCTTTGCGGCTTGCTACCGGCTGGCCAGCCCACCGCCTTGGCGATGTTCACCGTAGGCAGCAGGTCCTGCACCGGCGGCGGCAGTTGCGGGCTGGGGCCAGTGCCCTGCTCGACGCTCAGGGTGGCTTGCTCGGCACAGGCGGAACTGGCGATGGCGAGCAGGGCGAGGGGCAGCAGGCGGGCAGAGGTCATGGTGTTCTCCTTGGGCAGCGGACCTGCAGAAAAATCTGCACGTTCATCCAACTGTAATAAACGACTCATAGAGTGTCGCTACGGACTGAAACCCAGATACCGGTGGAACCTATCTTCTCAGGAGAAAGCTATGAAACTGAAGCATTTGATGAGCGCCCGTTTGATACGCAATGTGGCCTTTGTCGCCGCCGGCGCGGTCAGCGTCAGCGCAATGGCCAATGTTGATCCGGCAATTCCGGCCTACAGCAAGGTCAGCGGCGTATCCGGCAACCTGTCCAGTGTCGGTTCCGATACCCTGGCCAACCTGATGACGCTGTGGGCTGAAGCCTACAAAAAGCAGTACCCCAGCGTGAATATCCAGATTCAGGCTGCCGGTTCTTCTACCGCGCCACCGGCGCTGACCGAAGGCACATCCAACCTCGGCCCGATGAGCCGCAAGATGAAGGATGTCGAATTGCAGGCCTTCGAGTCCAAGTACGGTTACAAGCCCACCGCAATCCCGGTGGCAGTCGATGCCCTGGCGGTATTCGTCAACAAGGACAACCCGATCAAGGGGCTGACCATGGAACAGGTTGACGGCATCTTCTCGGCCAACCGCCTGTGTGGCGGACCCAGCATCAACACCTGGGGTGATCTGGGGCTGACCGGTGACTGGGCGAACAAGCCGATCCAGCTGTTCGGCCGCAACTCGGTATCCGGCACCTACGGTTACTTCAAGGAAGAAGCCCTGTGCAAAGGCGACTTCAAGAACAACGTCAACGAGCAGCCGGGTTCCGCCTCGGTGGTGCAGTCGGTCAGCCAGTCGCTGAACGGCATCGGCTACTCGGGCATCGGCTACAAGACTTCCAGTGTGCGTGCGGTAGCGCTGGCCAAGCGTGGCAGCACGGACTACGTCGCGGCCGATGAGGCGCATGCGCTGGACGGTACCTACCCGCTGGGCCGCTTCCTGTATGTCTATGTGAACAAGGCACCGAACAAGCCGCTGGAGCCACTGGAGCTCGAGTTCATCAAGCTGGTGCTGTCGCAGGAAGGCCAGCAGGTGGTAGTCAAGGATGGCTACATCCCGGTTCCGGCCAAGGTTGCGGCCAAGGCCCTGGAAGCGCTGAGCAAGTAATACCCGGCAATAGCCACCCCCAATGGAGATCGCAGCTACCCGATTGGATGCTGCGGCAGGGAAGCATCTTCGAGGCCAGGTCTGATCCTGGCCTCTGTTTTTTCCAGCGGATGACAGGCGCTCCCGGCGACTGTCATCTGGCTGTCATATTTCGTGGTTAGGGTGTGCGCATGACCGATCCGGCAGTTAATCCAATGACGACTTCTTCATCACGAATCGATTTCAACACCCCGGCCCTGCAACGCAAGCGCCGGCTGCGTGCCCTGAAAGACCGCCTGACCAAATGGTATGTACTGGTTGGCGGGTTGGCCGTGCTGGCCACCATCACGCTGATTTTCTTTTATCTGGCCTACGTGGTGTTGCCGCTGTTCAGTGGCGCTGAACTTACCGAGCGTGAGGCGCAGACACCGGCCTGGTTACAGCACGCCGGCAAACCCCTGCTACTGGCCATCGAGGAGCAGAACCAGATCGGTCTGCGCATTTCCGATCAGGCCGAGGCGGTATTCTTTACCCTGGCCAGCGGCGCTGAACTCAAGCGCGTCAGCCTGCCGATCCCGGCCGGAGCCGCCATGGTGTCACTGCAGCAAGGCCTGCCCGGCAGTGGCCTGCTGGTTGCGGGCCTGAGCGATGGTCGCGCGCTGGTGTTCCGCCACAGCTACAAGGTCAGCTATCCGGATGACAAGAAAACCATCACCCCGGAGATCGAATACCCCTACGGTGAAGCACCATACTTGCTGGACGAGAAAGCCCGGCCACTGGAGCATGTGAATGTCTCGGCGGCAGACGGCCAGCTGCTGCTGGCGGCTTCCACCGGTAGCGAGCTGCATCTGTTGCAGCTCAGTGAAAGCGAAAACATGATGACCGGCGAGATCGAGCGGGTGCAGCAACGCATCGCCCTGCCGCAACTGGCCGAGCCGATCAAGGCGCTGTATATCGATGTGCAGAGCAACTGGCTGTTCGTGCTCAACGGCCGCTCGCATATGGATGTGTTCAATCTGCGCAAGCGTACCCTCAATGGCCGCTACGAGCTGGCGCAGGACGCCAGCACCGAGGTCACGGCCAGCAGCCAGCTGCTGGGCGGTATTTCCCTGCTGATCGGTGATTCCAGAGGCGGCATTGCCCAGTGGTTCATGGCACGTGATGCGGATGACGAACAGCGCCTCAAGCACATTCGCGACTTCCAGCTGGGCGCCGCGGCAATCACGCAGATTGCGCCGGAAGAACGGCGCAAAGGGTTTCTCGCGCTGAACGCCAGCGGTGAGCTGGGCGTATTCCACAGCACCGCACACCGCACCCTGCTGATCGAGCCGGTAGCCAAAGGCAGCGACATCTTCGCCCTGTCGCCGCGTGCCAACCGCGTGCTGGTGGAAGAGGGCAACCAGCTGCTGCCGTTCAGGCTGGAGAACGAGCACCCGGAGATTTCCTGGAGTTCGCTGTGGAGCAAGGTCTGGTACGAAAGCTACCCGGAGCCGATGCATATCTGGCAATCGACGGCCGCAACGGTTGATTTCGAGCCGAAGATGAGCCTCGCACCGCTGACCTTCGGCACGCTCAAGGCGGCGTTCTACGCCATGCTGCTGGCGGCACCACTGGCGATTGCGGCGGCCATCTACACCGCCTACTTCATGGCACCGGGTATGCGCCGCAAGGTCAAGCCGGTGATCGAGCTGATGGAGGCATTGCCGACGGTAATCCTCGGTTTCTTTGCCGGGCTGTTTCTGGCGCCCTATGTCGAGGCGCACCTGCCGGGCATCTTCAGTCTGTTGCTGCTGACGCCGCTGGGCATCCTGCTGGCCGGTTTTCTCTGGACCCGTCTGCCGGAACGACTGCGCCAGCGCGTACCGGATGGTTCGGAAGCGGCGATCCTGCTGCCGGTGGTACTGCTGATCGGCTGGTTTGCCCTGGGCATGAGCCCGCTGCTGGAAAGCTGGTTCTTCGGTGGCAACATGCGCATGTGGATCTCCAATGACCTGGGCATTCACTTCGATCAGCGCAACGCCCTGATCGTTGGCCTGGCCATGGGTTTTGCGGTGATTCCGAACATCTACTCGATCGCCGAGGATGCGGTGTTCAGTGTGCCCCGCAGCCTGACGCTGGGTTCGCTGGCGCTGGGCGCCACCGCCTGGCAGACCCTGACCCGGGTGGTGATTCTGACCGCCAGTCCGGGCATCTTCTCCGCGTTGATGATCGGCATGGGCCGCGCCGTCGGCGAGACCATGATCGTGCTGATGGCCACCGGCAACACGCCGATCATGGACGCCAACCTGTTCGAGGGCATGCGCACCCTGGCCGCCAACGTGGCGGTGGAAATGCCGGAGTCCGAGGTGGGCGGCTCGCACTATCGCGTGCTGTTCCTCTCGGCGCTGGTGCTGCTGACCTTCACCTTCGTCATGAATACCCTGGCGGAAATCATTCGCCAGCGGCTGCGGGGCAAGTATGCGTCCCTATAAATCGACGGCGCAGCCGGCCCTACCGCTGACCCTCGCCCGTTACGGCAGCGGGTGGCCCGCAGGTTCGGCAGCGGGCTGCTGCGGTTTGTACCAGCCTTCCAACCGTTCGTCCCTCTGCCCGCAGGGTGAGAGTACTGCCAACAAGGTGAGAACCCAGTGAAACAGCAGAATCTGAAATCCTGGATCAAGAGTGGTGCGCCAGGTATCTGGATCAGCGGTGGTGCGGTGTCCATCGCGGTGATCATGACCCTCGGCCTGTTGCTGCTGATCGCCTACCGTGGCCTCGGCCACTTCTGGCCGGCGGACCTGATGCAGGCACGCTATTCGATCCCCGGACAGGAGTCGCGGCTGATCCTCGGCGAGCTGGTCGAGGCTGAGGAAGTCAGTCGCGCACGCTTGAAAAGTGCCGGGTTCCCGGTAGCTGATGATGGTCCCGAGTTCATGACCCGCGATCTGCTCAAGGTCGGCAACCGCGATGTCAACGGCAGTGACTTCACCTGGGTGATCGGCAACTGGCTGAGCGAGCAGAGTTATCCCGACGAGCTGATTGCGCTGGAGCGCCGCGAGTGGGGCAACTTCTACGGCTACCCGGTCAGCCTCAAGCAGGACGGCCAGCTGGTGGCTGAAGGGGCAGCGGTATGGCCGGCGCTTGAAGAGCGGCTGCAACGTACCCGCAGTCTGTCCGAGGCGCTGCGCAAAATTGAAAAAAAGGACGTCAACGCAATCAATCACGGCCTTGAGCGGCTGCGCCTGAAAACCCGCAAGCTGGAGCTGGAAGGCACTCTGGACGCCGCGGCGCAGGCGGATATCGATGCCCAGCGTGCGGAATTCGAGGAGCGCTACAAAGTGCTGGAAAGCGAGCTGGGCAGACTGCATGTGGAGGTCTCACGCGATACTCTGGTGCTGCGCGAGATCGGCGGCCAGGAAAAGGAAATCAGCCTGGGCAATATCGTCAAGGCGCTGCAACCGAACAACATGTCGGTGTTCGCCAAGATCAAGACCTATTTTGCCAACCTGTGGTCCTTCCTCAGCGACGACCCGCGTGAGGCGAATACCGAGGGCGGCATCTTCCCGGCCATTTTCGGTACGGTGATGATGACCATGCTGATGGCGGTGATCGTCACCCCGTTTGGCGTGCTGGCGGCGGTGTACCTGCGCGAGTATGCCAAACAGAATGCCTTGACCCGGGTGATCCGCATCGCCGTGAACAACCTCGCCGGTGTTCCGGCCATCGTCTACGGTGTATTCGGCCTGGGCTTCTTCGTCTATGTGCTGGGCGGCTCGCTGGATCGGCTGTTCTTCCCCGAAGCCCTGCCGGCGCCGACTTTCGGTACGCCCGGGCTGCTCTGGGCCTCGCTGACGCTGGCGATTCTCGCCGTGCCGGTGGTGATCGTGGCTACCGAAGAAGGTCTGGCGCGTATCCCGCGTGCCCTGCGCGAAGGTTCACTGGCACTCGGCGCGACCAAGGCGGAAACCCTGTGGAAGGTGGTGTTGCCGATGGCCAGCCCGGCAATGATGACCGGCCTGATCCTCGCCGTGGCCCGTGCTGCCGGCGAAGTGGCACCGCTGATGCTGGTCGGTGTGGTCAAGCTGGCGCCGGCATTGCCGGTAGACGGCAACTATCCTTATCTGCACTTCGACCAGAAGATCATGCACCTGGGCTTTCATATCTATGATGTCGGCTTCCAGAGCCCCAACGTCGAGGCGGCCCGGCCGCTGGTCTATGCCACGGCGCTGCTGCTGGTGCTGGTAATCGCCTTGCTGAATATCTCGGCGGTGAGCCTGCGCAACCATCTGCGCGAAAAGTACAAATCACTGGAACACTAGAATCAGCCTGCTCGCGGCAAATGCCGCCAGCAGCGGGCCAACGGCTTGAATGGAGAGCATCATGCAACAGCAACCGCATACCCACGGCATTGATATCAGTGCCCTCAAGCGTGACCAGCAAAGTCTGGACATGGGCCACGAGACCGTGGCTATCGACGTGCCCGGCCTGAGCCTGCATTACGGCTCGAAGCAGGCGCTGTTCGACGTCAAGATGCAGATTCCGCAGCAGCGGGTGACGGCCTTTATCGGCCCCAGCGGCTGTGGCAAGTCGACCCTGTTGCGCTGCTTCAACCGCATGAACGATCTGGTGGATGGCTGCCGGATAGACGGCGAGATTCGTCTGGATGGCGTCGACATCAATGCCCGTGAGGTGGATGTCGCCGACCTGCGCCGGCGGGTCGGCATGGTGTTCCAGAAGCCCAACCCGTTCCCCAAGAGCATCTACGAGAACGTGGCCTACGGTTTGCGCATCCAGGGCATCAACCAGAAGCGTATTCTCGATGAAGCGGTCGAGCAGTCACTGCGCGGCGCGGCGTTGTGGGACGAGGTCAAGGATCGCCTGAACGAGTCGGCGCTGGGCATGTCCGGTGGCCAGCAGCAACGGCTGGTGATTGCCCGTACCATCGCCGTGCAACCCGAAGTACTGTTGCTCGACGAGCCCTGCTCGGCACTCGACCCGATCTCCACGCTCAAGGTCGAGGAGCTGATCCACGAGCTCAAGCGCAAGTTCACCATCGTCATCGTTACCCACAACATGCAGCAGGCGGCGCGAGTGTCCGATTACACGGCATTCATGTACATCGGCAAGCTGGTCGAGTTTGGCGACACCGATACCCTGTTCACCAATCCATCGACCAAGCAGACCGAGGATTACATCACCGGCCGCTACGGCTAGCGTTCCGGCCATGTGAAAGCGCGCCAGGCTGTGTCGGCGTCGCTTGCCGTACTGGCTGTACAGTTTGCGCGACGCCTTCTTGCCCGGCACGCTTTCCCAAGAGCCGGACGTGAACTTTCAAATGCTTTTGCAAGGGTTCAATCATGATCAACAAAGACAGCCTTACCCAGCACATTTCCGCCCAGTTCAACGCCGATCTCGAGTCGGTGCGCAGCAATCTGCTGGCCATGGGCGGTCTGGTTGAAAAGCAGGTCAACGATGCGGTGACCGCGCTGATCGACGCCAACTCCGAACTGGCGACCACGGTGCGGGCAACCGATACGGAAATCAACCAGATGGAGGTCTCCATCGACGAGGAGTGCATCCGCATTCTGGCCCGCCGCCAACCGGCGGCTTCGGACCTGCGGCTGATCATCGGCATTTCCAAGTCGGTGATCGATCTCGAGCGCATCGGCGACGAAGCCAGCAAGATCGCCAAGCGCGCCCTGCTGCTTTCGGAAGACGGCGAAGCGCCCCGCGGTTATGTGGAGATCCGCCATATCGGCGATCAGGTGCGGCGCATGGTGCAGGAAGCACTGGATGCCTTTGCCCGCTTTGATGTCGATCTGGCCATGTCGGTTTCGCAATACGACAAGAACATCGACCGCGAGTACAAGAGCGCCCTGCGCGAGCTGGTCACCTACATGATGGAGGACCCGCGCTCGATCACCCGCGTGCTCAATGTGATCTGGGTACTGCGCTCGCTGGAGCGGATCGGTGACCACGCGCGCAACATCGCCGAACTGGTGGTGTACATGGTGCACGGCACCGATGTGCGGCATAAAAGCCTGCTGCGCAACAAGCAGGATGCGGATAGCGCCGAATAACTCGGACGGCTTGCCGCGTACTGCCAGCAACGCCCTGCTGGTGCCGCTCTGGCACCAGTCGGTTTTCCCTGCAGCTTGGCTCCCGCAGTCTTGCGGGAGAGCGTTCAGCCCAGCCGCTGCAGCAGCAGGAAGCCCATCATCAGCACCGAATTGACTGCCCAGGCCGCGGTCAGGAAGCGGGCAATTTCGCCGTGGGCGGGATTCTCCACATTCCAGCTGCAATGCCAGATGCTCATCAGAATCCAGGCGGTGTAGGCCAGCACAATCGCAAACATCAGTACCACCGTGCTCAGTGCGGCACCGCTCAGATACACGAACAGGCTTGCGCCCCACAGCAGCTGGCTCAGCACCACGCCGTACAGCCAGAACACCAGGCGCAGCGGCTTGTCGAGAAGTACTGGATCAAAAGGTGAAGTTTTCATCTGTGAGCCTCCGGAATACAAGAAGCCTTGCAGGCATCAGCTTCAGTGCTTGCCGGGAGAGACCGGGCAGATTGTCTGAAGCACGGCAGCCGGGGGTGAGTAGACCCCTCTGGCAGGCACCTGACGGCGCCGCTGCAGCAGAACGCCGCAGCCTTTTCTAACCCTAGTACACAGCGATGGGACGGGCAAATTGTCAGCCCGTGAAAGGGTTTGCCGGGCTGTTCAGCCGGTATTACCGCGTGCCGGCAAACAGCCCGCGCCGGCCTGGCGGCTTTGGACTGGGTCACATTGCCGGCGTTGCGTGGTCGCCAGCACGGGTTGCGACTGCTAGGCTTTTGCATCCTGCTTGCAATTTCGAATTGGCTGTCATGTTCAGGAATCTGCTCAACTCACTGTTCCCGCTGAATCTGCGCGCCTTGTGCGGCGCTTTACTGATGCTGCTGGCTGCGCTGGTTCAGGCGCAGACCCCGACCATCTACAAGCATGTCGCCGCGGACGGCTCGGTGACTTATACCGATCAGGCCCTGCCGGGGGCTTCGGTGTTCGAGCTCAACGACAACATGGTCGAGCAGCTGGATCTGCAGGTACGCCTGGAAACCATAAAGTACGAAGCCGGCGAAGCGCTGGTGGTGCACAACGACCTGTATGCCCCGGTACAGATCGAGCTGGCAGTAAGCAATGTCAGCAATGCGCTGGGCGCGCCGGAGCAGCCGATTCCCTGGATACTGCTACCGCGCAGCAAGATCCGTCTGGTCAGTCTGGCCCCGCGTGATCCGCAGCAACCGATGCGCTACACGCCGAAACTGCGCTATGCGCTGGGTGATCCGCGCCTGCTGCCGAAGAACAACCCCTACCCGTTGCCCTGGATTGGCGGGCCGTTCCAGCTGACCCAGGGTGCCAACGGCCAGTACAGCCACTTCACCCCCAAGGGCCGTTATGCGCTGGATATCGCCATGCCTGAAGGTACGCCGATCATTGCCGCCCGCAGCGGCGTGGTGGTGAAAACCGAGAACCATCAGAGTGGTCGTGGCCAGAACCCTTCGGGCAATTTTGTACGCATCCTCCACGATGACGGCACCATGGGTGTCTACCTGCACCTGATGCGCAACTCGGTGGCGGTCAGGGAAGGCCAGCGGGTCGAGCTGGGCGAGAAGCTGGCACTGTCCGGCAATACCGGCAACAGCACCGGCCCGCACCTGCACTTCGTGGTGCAGCGCAATGTCGGCATGGCCCTGGAGTCGATCCCGTTCAATTTTGCCCAACCGGTCGACAGCCTGCCCAACTTTGCCGTGATGAGCAGATAGCATCACCGCCGACCGCCTCGCCAGTCTGGCCAGCGCGAATGCCCGTCCAGACACCGCTGCCGGATATGCAAAGAAAACACGCCGGACACTAGCTAGCATCCACAGTCTGTCCCGTCGCTTCTGCCGCAGAGCTGGTACTCGGCGCGGCAGCTGCATGGCTGCTTGCCGCCAGTGATCTGCCTGCAGCAAGCGGACAACTACCAAGGCTTCCGGAGTCAGCAACATGCGGCGCCCCTTTGTCACCCTCTATGGCCAGCAGCTTTCCTGGTATTCCACCAAGGTGCGGGCCTATCTCAAGTTCAAGGGCATCGACTTTTACGAAGAGTCGCCCACGCTGGTCACCTACTACTGGACCATCCCGCGGCGCTTTGGCGACCCGGCGATGCCGGCAGTGGTACTGCCCGACGGCGAGTGGCTGCAGGACAGCAGCCTGATCATCGAGCGGCTGGAGGCCATGTATCCCGAGCCGTCCATCGTGCCGGAGGATCCGCTGCTGCGCTTTAGCGCCGGACTGCTCGAACTCTGGGCTGACGAGTTCTGGCACGTGGCGGCCGTACATACGCGCTGGAGCTACCCGGAGCAGAACTACCCGTTGTGGGAAGCCGAAATGGGCCGCGGCTTTGCGCCCTGGTTGCCGCGCTGGATGCAGCGCCGGCTGGCGCGGATCCCGAAAAAAATGATGCTCGACTACTTGCCCGAGCTGGGTATCGTGCCCGGGCAGATACCGCTGATCGAGCGCTGGATCGCGCGTCAGCTCGACCTGCTCGATGCGCACTTTGCCGGCATGCCCTATCTGCTCGGCAGTCGCGCCAGTGTTGCCGACTTTGCACTGTTCGGTCCGCTCGACGGGCATATCTATCGTGATCTTTCTTCGCGCGCGGCACTGATCGATTCACGCCCGCACCTGCATGCCTGGATACAGCGCCTGAGCACGCGCAAACCCCAGCCCTGGCCGGGCGAGTTTATCGACAGCGAGCAGTTGCCAGCGACGCTGGAACCGTTGCTGCGCGATCTGTTTCATGAAATGACGCCCTACCTCCAGGGACTGCTGGCAGATGTGCGGGCCCTGCTGCCCGGGCTTGCGCCGGGAGCGCGCCTGCCGCGCGCAACAAGCAGGATCAGCTTTCCCTTCGCCGATGGCCGGCAGTACCGCATGGGTATGCCCTACGCATTGTGGATGACCCAGCGCCTGCTCGATCAATGGCGCGCAATGCCCGGCCCCGAGGCTGCCAGGGTGGCCGCTGCACTCAAGCCGTACGGGAGCGAGGCGTTTTTCGCGCTGGACATTCCGCGCCTGCAACGGCGCGGGCTGCACGCTGCGCCGGCGTAACGGGCAGCGCTGTATAACCTCGATGCCCTCGCGGTGGACGTACTGTTCAGCCGCTGCCTAGTCCAGCCGGACCACCTTGGCCAGGAGGATTTTCGGGCCGCGCATCTTTTTCACAATGATGCGCAGACCTTCGGTTTCAATCACTTCCTCGGCTTCGGGTACGCGGTTCAGGGCTGCGTAGATCAGCCCGGCGAGGGTGTCGGCCTCGACGTGGTCGAGATCGATACCGAGCAGGCGTTCGACCTTGAACAGCGGCGTGTCGCCCCGTACCAGCAGTTTGCCCGGCTGGTAGGCGAGGATGCCGCGCTCGGCCTTGTGGTGTTCGTCCTGAATATCGCCGACCAGTGCTTCCAGCACGTCTTCCATGGTCAGGAAGCCGACCACCTTGCCATCGGCTTCCTCCACCAGCGCAAAGTGCGCGCCGCCCTGACGAAACTGCTCGAGCAAGGAGGACAGTGGCAGGTGCTTGGAGACGCACTCCAGCGGGTGCAGCAGTTCGCGCAGGTTGAATGCCGAGGGCAGCATCTCCAGCAGTGACAGGTGCAGCAGCAGGTCCTTGATGTGCAGCACACCGATGAATTCGCCGCTGCTTTCATCGAGCACCGGGTAACGGCTGAATTTGTGCCGGCGGAACAGACTGAACACTTCGTCCAGTGCTGCCGTGCTTGGCAGAAACACCAGGTCTTCGCGGGAATTGGCCCAGTCGACTACTTCCAGCCCGCCCAGCTCCACCGCCGACGCCAGCACGCGCATGCCCTGATCGCTGGGGTCACTGGCGCGACTGGAGTGCAGAATCAGTTTCAGTTCTT
Organism: Pseudomonas pohangensis; assembly: GCF_900105995.1. Classification (NCBI taxonomy): domain Bacteria; kingdom Pseudomonadati; phylum Pseudomonadota; class Gammaproteobacteria; order Pseudomonadales; family Pseudomonadaceae; genus Pseudomonas; species Pseudomonas pohangensis. Next base: position 3,662,760 of record NZ_LT629785.1, read on the forward strand.
CGCGGTTGTAATGGTGCTCATGGTGCGGCCCCGGCTCGCCCTGCCCGGCGATGCGCAGGATCGCGTTGGCGCTGGCATTGAGCAGATAGATCGCCGGATACATCAGCCAGTAGAAGGCATATAGCGGAGCGGCGGTCCACAGCGAGAGCAGTTCCGGCTTGCGGATCGCCCAGGACTTGGGCGCCAGCTCGCCGACCACGATGTGCAGGTAGGAAATGATGAAGAAGGCGCTGAAGAAGGCTGCACCGTGCAACAGTTTCGGCGAGTCCACACCCAGCCAGGCAAACAGCGGTTCGAGCAGGTGAGCGAAGGCCGGCTCGCCGACCCAGCCCAGGCCCAGTGAGGCCAGGGTGATGCCCAGCTGACAGGCTGACAGGTAGGCATCCAGCTGGTTATGCACGGTGCGCAGGATATGCCCGCGCCAGCCGTGTTTACCGGCAATGGTTTCGACGCGGGTGCCGCGCAGTTTGACCATGGCGAACTCGGCGGCGACGAAAAAGCCGTTGAGCAACACCAGAAACAGGGCGAAGAGGATCAGGCCGACATCGGCAAAGTAGCTGGCAAAGGTAACGCTGGAGGTAGGGTCCATGGGGACTCGGAATAGCCAATGACGGCCCAAGGGTGCCGTTGACGCGGTCGCTTTGCAAGATGCCGGAAAGCCGGTAGCTGCTGTCAGGACGCCTGTGCGGCGAGGGCGGCCGGCGCAAAGTGGCAGGTGAAGGTGCTGCCCTCGCCCAGTTTGCTGCGAATTTCCAGCCGGCCGCTGTGGCGCATCAGCACATGCTTGACGATCGCCAGGCCCAGTCCGGTGCCGCCCGTGCTGCTGGAGCGGCTGGAGTCGACCCGATAGAAGCGCTCGGCCAGGCGCGGCAGATGGCGTGCTTCGATGCCGATGCCGCTGTCCTCCACTGCCAGATGACCGCCGAGGCTATCGCTCCACCAGCGGATGCGGATGCTGCCCTGCGCCGGGGTGTATTTCACCGCGTTGAACACCAGGTTGGAAAAGGCGCTGTGCAGTTCTCTTTCGCTGCCCTTGAGCTGACTGCCGGGGCTGACGTCGAGACTGATCTGGTGCTGCCCGGCAGAAAGGCTGCGGGCATCGTTGAGTATCTGCTGCAAGAGTACGCAGAGATCGACCGGCTGTGCTTCGGAAGGATGATCGCTGGCTTCCAGCCGCGCCAGCAGCAACAGGTCGTTGAGCAGCTGCTGCATGCGATTGGCCTGGCCCTGCATCTGCTGCATGGCGCGCAACCAGCGCGGACTGAGCTGCTCGGCGTGGTCAAGCAGGGTTTCCAGGTAGCCTGAAATCACCGTCAGTGGCGTACGCAGCTCATGGGAGACATTGCTGACGAAGTCCTTGCGCATCTGGTCGAGCAGGTGGATGCGCGTGATGTTGCGCACCACCAGCAGGTGATCGTTGTTGCCGAACAGGGTGATCTGGAATTGCAGTTGCAGTTGTTCATTCACCGGTGAAGCCAGTTCCAGCGGCTCGTGAAAATCGGCCTGGCGGAAATACTCGGCAAAGTCCGGATGACGCACCAGATTGGTGATCGGCTGGCCAGTGTCCTTGTCCGCTTTGAGCCCCAGCAGGGTTTCCGCCGCCGGGTTCCACCATTCCAGGTTGCCGCGGTTGTCGAGCATGATCACCGCATCGTTGAGGGCGGCGGTTGAGCTCTGGATACGGGAAATAACCGCTTGCAGGCGCTCGCGCGAGCGTTCGTTGCGCCGTTGCAGGCGGTAGATGTTGTCGAATATCTCGCCGAGCAGACCATTGCTTTCCGGTGGCGGCGTGCTGTCGTCGGTCTGTGACGCTTGCAGCCAGCGCTGCAGGCGCAGCAGTTCGCGCAGAATCCACAGCAGGTAACCGCCAAGCCCGAGGGCCACCATCCAGCCGTACAGGCCGGTGATCCAGCCTGCGGTCAGGCTCGCGCCAAGGATCAGCAGCAGACGCCGAACCAGGGAACCCTGCCAGTTCTGTTGCATGTTCGTTCAGAGCCTGTTCAGGATTTGGTGGAGAAACGATAACCGGTTCCACGCACGGTCTGCACCAGACTTTCGTAGGTTTTGCCCAGGGCAATGCGCAGCCGGCGGATATGTACATCCACGGTGCGCTCCTCGACATAGACGTTGCCACCCCAGACCTGGTCGAGCAGCTGGCCACGGGTGTAGGCGCGCTCCTGGTGGGTCATGAAAAATTGCAGCAGGCGGTATTCGGTCGGGCCCATGTCGGCCGGTTCGCCGTCGATGGTCACGCGGTGGCTGAGCGGATCGAGCAGCAAGCCGTCGATTTCCAGCGGTGCATCGTTGTCGGCCGGGCCGGCGCGGCGCAACACTGCTTTCAGGCGCGCAACCAGTTCACGCGGTGAGAACGGCTTGGTGATGTAGTCGTCGGCGCCGACTTCCAGGCCCTGGATCTTGTTGTCCTCTTCGCCCTTGGCGGTGAGCATGATGATCGGGATCTGCGCAGTCAGCTCGTCGCGCTTGAGCCGGCGGGCCAGCTCGATACCGGTACTGCCGGGCAGCATCCAGTCGAGCAGCATCAGGTCGGGCTGGCGATCGACGATGCTCGCCAGCGCCTCCTGGCTGTTGGCGGCTTCCACGCAGTCATAGCCGGCCATTTCCAGTGCCACTGCGATCATCTCGCGGATCGGTGCTTCGTCGTCAACGATGAGAATTGTCTTGCCAGTCATGCGGGAGCCCCGGGGGTCACTTAGCTTCAGGTTTGATGGCATTAGATAACGGAATTATTGCAGTCATGTGACAGCATGCAGGGCGTCAGCCGGCCAGTGCGTAGTCGAGGACTATCCCGGCAAAGATCGCCAGCCCGGCCCAGTGGTTGTGCAGGAAGGCCTGGAAGCAGGCCTGCGGATCGCGGCGGCGGGTCTGGTGGAATTCCCAGAGGAAACAACCGGCCGCTACCAGCAGACCGAGATGGTAGTACAGGCCGAGCTGGAACCGCTGGCCGGCCAGCAGCAGGCAGAACAGCGCCAGCCCTTGCAGGATGGCGATGATCACGCGGTCGGCATCGCCGAACAGGATGGCGGTGGATTTAACGCCGATCTTCAGGTCATCGGCGCGGTCGGTCATGGCGTAGTAGGTGTCGTAAGCCACGGTCCACAGCAGGTTGGCGCTGTACAGCAGCCATACCTCGGGGGGCAGCTCGCCGGTCTGGGCGGTGAAGGCCATCGGCATGCCCCAGGAGAATGCCGCGCCGAGTACCACCTGCGGGTAATAGGTGTAGCGCTTCATGAACGGATAACAGGCGGCCAGCGCCACCCCGCCGAAAGACAGCCAGACCGTCATGCTGTTGGTCAGCAGCACCAGCACAAAGCTGCTGGCGAGCAGCAGGCAGAACAGCAGGATTGCTTCGCGCGGCAGGATTTTGCCGCTGGCCAGCGGGCGCTGGCGGGTGCGGCTGACATGGCCGTCAATCTTGCGGTCGGCGAAGTCGTTGATCACGCAGCCGGCCGAGCGCATGAGGATCACGCCGACCACGAAGATCAGCAGATTGGCCAGGCTCGGCGCGCCCTTGCCGGCGATCCACAGTGCCCACAGGGTCGGCCAGAGCAGCAGGTAGATGCCGATCGGCTTGTCCAGACGCATCAGCGCAATGAAATCGCCGGCGCGCGGGTGCAGGTGATTCAGCGATAACAACAGTTTCTGGTACATGCGCGGTCTCCGGTCGATCTGCGGCGAATTATAGGGTGTCACGGCTGGCGCATGACGGGTTGGGCTGCCGATGGTCTGCGCTGCCCAGATAATGCCGCGTTTTGCCGCCGCCTATGACTGCCCGGCGGCGACCCAGAACGCCGGCAGGAATACCTCGGCAACCAGCACGGCCAGTTTGCCGCGGCGAAAGCACGAACGGCGAGCCCACAAGTCGTCGCTGCGCACTTCGGCGGGCAGCCAGTCGGCGGGATAATGGCTGGCTTCCAGTTCGCCGCGCTGGAACGCCCGGTCGCTGAACAGCAGTTCACCCAGCGAGCGGCTGCCGAGTTGCGCCAGGTCCAGTCCGGAGCCTTCCAGCGCGCTGCGCGCGGCCACGCTGCGGGCAAACACCCAGGGCTCGCCGTTGCCGCGCAGAAAAACTTCGCGCACCCAGCCTTGTGAGTTGGTTGGCACGCCGAGTGCGTTAGTTTCGTCCAGCCGCAGGGTTTGCCAGCCTTCCTGTAAGGGCGTGACGCTGAAGCAGTCGTGGCTGATTTGGGTCAGGCGGCGGGTCAATGACTCCTGATCGAACAGCCATTGCTGCTGCGTGGCAGAGAGAGCCGGATGCAGTTGCGCGGCGGTCTGCCACTGGTGTGGCTGGGCAAGTAGGGTATGCGGCACGGTGGTGGGGCTTGTCGGCAGAACAGGCGGCGAGCTTAACACGCTGTTCCGGCGTAGACGGCACCCGCTTGCGTCGGGCTGGCGGGTAGGGTGCCAACGCACAGCTATACGGTATGATCACCCCCGATTTTTTTGATAACAGCGGTAGAGGATTTGCTTGATGAAGAAGTGGCAGTGTGTGGTGTGTGGGCTGATTTATGACGAAAGCGAAGGCTGGCCGGACGATGGCATCGCCCCGGGGACCCGCTGGGAAGATGTGCCAGCCGACTGGCTGTGCCCGGACTGCGGCGTGGGCAAGGCCGATTTCGAGATGATCAGCATCAACTGATCCCGTCCCCCCTGAACAACTGGAGCACCCGATGAGCGCACCCCTGGTAATAGTCGGTACCGGTCTGGCCGGTTACAACCTGGCCCGCGAGTGGCGCAAGCTCGACAGCAGCACGCCGTTGCTGCTGATCACCGCCGATGACGGGCGCTCCTATTCCAAGCCGATGCTGTCTACCGGCTTCGGCAAGCAGAAGGATGCCGACGGGCTGGCCATGGCCCAGGCCGGTGCCATGGCCGAGCAGCTGAATGCCGAGGTGCGCACCCATACGCGGATTACCGGCATCGACCCCGGGCACCGGCGCCTGTGGATCGGTGAAGAAGCGGTGTCGTACCGCGATCTGGTGCTGGCCTGGGGCGCCGAACCGATCCGTGTGCCGGTTGCCGGCGATGCTGCGGAACGGGTGCTGCCGGTCAATGATCTGGAAGACTACGCACGCTTCTGCCAGGCCGCTGCCGGCAAGCAGCGGGTGCTGGTGCTCGGCGCCGGGCTGATCGGCTGCGAGTTTGCCAATGACCTGACGGCCGGCGGCTATCAGGTCGAACTGGTGGCACCCTGCGAGCAGGTCATGCCCGGTCTGCTGCCGCCCGAGGCGGCCGGTGCGGTGCAGGCCGGACTGGAAAGTCTGGGTGTGGGTTTTCACCTCGGCCCGGTACTCAACAGCCTGCAATATGCCGGCGAGCGCCTGCTTGCCGAACTGTCCGACGGCACCCGCATCGACTGTGATCTGGTGCTCTCGGCCGTCGGCCTGCGCCCGCGCACGGCACTGGCCGAACAGGCCGGGCTGGCTTGCGGGCGCGGTATCAGTGTCGATCGCCTGCTGCAGAGCTCCCACGCGAATATCTACGCCCTCGGCGACTGTGCCGAGGTGGACGGCCTCAGCCTGCTCTATGTGATGCCGTTGATGACCTGCGCCCGGGCGCTGGCGCAAACCCTGGCGGGCAACCCGACCCGGGTCAGTTACGGGCCGATGCCGGTCACCGTGAAGACCCCGGTGTGTCCGCTGGTGGTGTCACCGCCGCCGCGCGGGACTGCCGGCAGCTGGCAGGCCGAAGGCTCGGGGCGTGACCTCAAGCTGCTCTGCCGGGCGGCCGATGGCAGCCTGCTGGGCTACGCACTGACCGGTAGCGCTGTGCAGGAGAAACTGGCACTGAACCGCGAGTTGCCGGCGCTGCTGGCCTGACCGGCGATATTTCTGCAGGTCAGTTCAAAAATTCTGCCGGCAATCTGCCCGCTGTGACTGGCGCGGTGGCGGGAGGCGTGCCATTCTCCCCTGAGTCTGGCACTTGCGTACCTGAAGTGCCGCGCTGGCAGCCGCCCGGATCAAGCGGCTCCATTACAACAATAAAATTGCACGAGGCATTTATGCGCAAACCCGAACTCGCCGCTGTTATCGCTGACAAGGCCGACCTCACCAAGGATCAGGCCAGTCGCGTTCTCACCATCGTTCTCGACGAAATCACCAATGCACTGAAGCGCAAGGACAGCGTAGCGCTGGTCGGTTTCGGTACCTTCCTGCAGCGTCACCGTGGTGCGCGTACCGGGAAAAATCCGCAAACCGGCGCGCCGGTGCAGATCAAGGCCAGCAACACCGTGGCCTTCAAGCCGGGCAAGGCGCTGAAAGACGCCGTCAACTGAGCCACTGCCCGGAGCTGTTCCGGCTCCGGGCACCCCTTGTCGTTTCACCGCCCGCCCACACTTGCGTCCGGCATTACGCCGGCAGCGGTTCTGCCGGGTCGGTGACTGAGGCTGCAGCCGGTAGCGTTGCGATAATCCGCCCGGCCTGTTGCTGATCAATACCCAGGCGCGCAAACAGTGATTGGCTCCACGCGTCAGCTGCTGCCTGTGCCGTGCCTTGGGCGGCAATCAGTTGCCGGGTCAGGCACAACAGGTTGGCGTACTGCGCATGCGCTCCGCAGTAGCCCGGATCGTTCTGGAAGCGCAGCGCGCTGGCGAGCTCTGCTGGCAGGTCCCAGTTGCGCATCAACCAGCTGCCCAGTTGCTCGCGGCGAATGCCCAGCAGTTGCTGTTCTACGTAGCTGTGATGCACATGCGGATTGACCTCCAGTTGCTGGTCGAGCAACGGAATTTTCTCCGCAAAGGCATGTGTCAGCAGCACCAGGCCGATGTTGTGCAGCAGCCCGCAGAGGCTGGCGAGGCCAACTTCCGGGCGCTGCGCCGCCGGCATGGCCTGACACAGCAGGCGCATGATAGTGGCGGCCTGCAGCATCTGCGGCAGGCATTGGTTGAGTGGTTGCGGGCTATGGCTGGCTTCCCGCAAGGATTTGTCCACGGCCAGCCCCAGCGCCAGATGGGTACCCAGATCAAAGCCGAGCACGCGGACCATGGCGTCTTCCACCGAACGGGCCTTGCCGGCTGCCGCGAAACTGGCCGAACTGGTGCAGCGCAGCAACAGCTGAGCCAGCCCGGGATCGCTTTCCACCAGTTTGCTGATGTCGTCTACGGTGGCGTCCGGGTCAACCCGCAATTTGAGGATTTTCTGGGCGCAGGCTGCCAGTGGCGGAATTTGCAGGGCGTCATCCAGGCGTTGTGCAAAGCTGCTGCCGTTGTTAAGGCTGATGGCCTGACGGATTTGCGCAAAGTCCTGGTCGGGGTGATCCAGATTCAGTGCGATAGTGTCCAGCGGCACGGCAAAGCTGGCGCTGCGGGCATTGCCGAGCAAGCGGGCGAAATCTGCACTGGACAGTTTCAGCAGCAGCCCCGGCTGACCCGAAGCCACCAGCAGGCTCGGCTGTTGCAGCAGACGCTTGTCGTACAGGCAGGGCGCGCGGGTCAGCGGCGGCAAGCCGGGCATGCAGCCCAGCTGCTGCTTGTCGAGCATGCGCTGCAGGCCTTCGGGTCTGAGCGGCCGCAGGCTGCGCCCGGTAAGTTCAGACAGTAGTAGCAGATCAAGCAATTGATCCCTGCTGAACAGCAGCAGCACGCTGCCGCGGGAATCCTCCAGCAGTGCCGTTTGCACGCACTGCCCCCGGGCAATGCCGGGCTGCTCGGGTACTTCACACAGCGCTATGCCGAGGGTGTCGAGCAGGCGACGAATGAATGCCGGTGCGTGCGGGGTGCCATCAGCCATGCGGGGTATCCGGTGTGGGCAGTTGAGCAAGTATATGCACTGGAAACGCCGTCCGTGCTGTCACGCAGCGGGCGCAGCCGCGCGCCCGTTCAGACCTGTCCATACTGCTGTCCATGGCGTAACCAGCGCTCCAGTAATGGGCTGACATGCTGCGGCCAGCGTTCGAGCAGGGCCTGTGCGGCATCGCGTACCGCCGGCAGCAGATCGGCATCGCGCAGCAGGTCGGCGACCTTGAACTGTAGCAGGCCGGTCTGCCGGGTGCCGAGCATCTCGCCGGGCCCACGCAGTTCCAGATCCTTCTCGGCAATCACGAAGCCGTCGGTGGTTTCGCGCATGATTGCCAGTCGCTGGCGGCCCAGTTGCGACAGCGGCGCCTGGTACAGCAGCACACAGTGGCTGACCGCACTGCCGCGGCCTACCCGGCCGCGCAGCTGGTGCAGCTGGGCCAGACCGAGGCGCTCGGGGTTTTCGATGATCATCAGGCTGGCATTGGGTACGTCGACACCGACCTCGATCACCGTGGTGGCAACCAGCAGGTGCAGCCGACCCTGTTTGAACTCATCCATCACTGCGGCCTTTTCCGCCGGCTTCATGCGCCCGTGAATCAGCCCGACAGCCACCTCCGGCAGGGCCGCCGCCAGTTCGCTGAAGGTGGTTTCGGCGGCCTGGCAGGTGAGTTCCTCGGATTCCTCGATCAGGGTACAGACCCAGTACACCTGGCGCTTGTCACGGCAGGCCGCGCGCACCCGTTCGAGTACTTCGCCACGCCGGCTGTCGCCGATCACCAGGGTATTCACCGGGGTGCGTCCGGGCGGCAGTTCATCGAGGATCGAGGTATCCAGATCGGCGTAGGCACTCATCGCCAGGGTGCGCGGAATCGGTGTGGCGGTCATGATCAGCTGGTGCGGACAGAGCCGGCCGTCGATGCCTTTCTGGCGTAGCGCCAGGCGCTGCTGCACGCCGAAGCGGTGCTGCTCGTCGATGATCGCCAGCGCCAGGCGCTGGAACTGCACTTCCTCCTGAAACAGTGCGTGGGTGCCGATGACCATCGGCGCCCCGCCGGCAATCTGCGCCAGGGCTGCGGCGCGCGCCTTGCCCTTGAGCTTGCCGGCCAGCCAGGCGACTTCGATGCCTAGCGGTTCGAGCCATTTGCTGAAGGTCAGGAAGTGCTGTTCGGCGAGCAGTTCGGTCGGTGCCATCAGCGCCACCTGATAGCCGGCCTCCAGCGCCTGCAGCGCGGCCAGGGCCGCAACCACCGTCTTGCCGGCGCCGACATCGCCCTGCACCAGGCGCAGCATCGGTTCGTGCTGGCTGAGGTCATAGGCAATTTCCGCCGCCACCCGCTGCTGGGCGCCGGTCAGCTGGAAGCCCAGCCCTTGCAGAAACTGCTGTGGCAGCTGGCGTGCCAGCGCCAGAGCCGGTGCCTGCTGGGCCCGCACGGCCTGGCGTAGGCGCTGCAGGGAAAGCTGATGGGTGAGCAGCTCTTCGAAGGCCAGCCGCCGTTGTGCCCAGTGCTCACCTGCGGCCAGCTGCTCCAGATCGGCACCCGCCGGTGGCCGGTGCAGATAGCGAATCGCCTCATCCAGCGGGCCGAGTTGATATTCGCTTGCCAGCTCGGCGGGCAGCCAGTCCGGAAGGCTGTGCGGTCCGAGGCGCGCCAGTGCCTGTTCGCTGAGCTGGCGCAGGCGTTGCTGGGTCAGGCCCTCGGTGGTCGGGTAGATCGGTGTCAGCGTCTGTTCCACCGCCGGGCGCTCGCTGCCACTCAGGGCACGGTATTCCGGGTGGTAGATTTCCAGCCCGGAGGCACCGGCACGGGCTTCGCCATAGCAGCGCAGGGCGGTGCCGCGCTTGAGGCCGTCTTTCTGCGCCTGGCTGAAGTGGTAGAAGCGCAGACTGAGCAGGCCGCTGCCGTCCTGCAGACGCACCAGCAGGCTACGGCGGCGGCCCATGACGATATCGGCACCGGCGACCACGCCTTCGATCACCGCATCCTGACCGGGACGCAGGGCGCCGATCGGCGTCACGCGGGTACGGTCCTGATAGCGCAGCGGCAGGTGAAAAAGAATGTCCTGCAGGTTTTCCAGGCCGACCCGGGCAAATTTTTCCGCCAGCGCCGCGCCCACGCCCTTGAGTGTCGTGAGCGGAACCTGTGCCAGTTCAGTCATGAATTCAGGCGTCTTTGCGGTCGGGGTGGCTGACGGAGCAGAGGCGGATGGAGTCGGCGAGCATTTCGATCGCCTTGGGCCGCGGGAAACTGGCACGCCAGGCGATGGCCACGGTACGCAGCGGCACCGGCGCGCTGAACGGACGGATTTCCAGAATGCCGGGTGCATAGTGGTGACTGTCGACGGCCGACAGCGGCAGCACCGAGACGCCGAGTCCGGAAGCGACCATGTGGCGTATGGTTTCCAGCGAGCTGGATTCGACGGTGGTGTGCAGGTGACCGCTGCCGCCTTTGCCGGTGGCCGGGCAGGCTTCCAGTACCTGGTCGCGGAAACAGTGGCCTTCGCCCAGCAGCAGCAGGCTCTTGTCGTTGAGCTGCTCGATGTCGATGCTGGCTTTGGCCGTCCACGGATGGTCGGAAGGCATCAGCACACAAAAGGGTTCGTCGTAGAGCGCCTTGGTCAGCACATCGGCTTCCTGAAACGGCAGCGCGATGATGATGGCATCCAGTTCACCGTTGCGCAGTTTGTCGCGCAGTACGTGGGTGAAATTTTCCTCGATGTACAGCGGCATGTTCGGCGATACCTTGTGCAGCTGCGGTATCAGGTGCGGAAACAGGTAGGGGCCGATGGTGTAGATGGCGCCGACCTTGAGCGGCGCGGCCAGCTGGTTCTTGCCGGCCTGGGCCAGTTCGCGGATGCCCTGCGCCTGCTCCAGTACCTTCTGAGCCTGGGCGACGATGGTTGCGCCGACCGGCGTCAGCCGCACGGCACTCTTGCTGCGCTCGAACAGCATCACGCCGAGTTCGTCTTCCAGCTTCTTCACGCCGACGGACAGGGTCGGCTGGCTGACATGGCAGCGCTCGGCGGCATGGCCGAAATGCTGTTCCTGAGCCAGGGTGACGATGTAGCGCAGTTCGGTGAGTGTCATAGTCAATATCCATTAGAAGAGCCTGAAGCATAGCCGTTACTTTTCAGGACTGCCAAGCAGTGCTGGCGTTAATTGCATCCGGCCTGGCTGCTGCCAGCGTCGGCCAGGCTGTTTGCGCAGCTGGCACAGGCGCTGTCCGCGGAGTAGCCTGCATGCTTTGTCTGTTGGAGACATGTATGCCTACGACTCTGCTGATTGCCGGTTGCGGCGATGTTGGCGGGCGCCTGGCCGAGCGCATGCTGGCGGCGGATTTTCGTGTGTATGGCCTGCGCCGTTCGGTAGCGGCATTACCGGCGGGTGTACTGCCGGTGGCCGCCGATTTGCACAATCCCGAATGCCCGCGCGACTGGCCCGTGGCCGAGCTGGATTACCTGGTGTATTGCGCAGCGGCCAGTGAAAGCAGTGAAAGCGGTTATCAGGCGGCCTATGTCGATGGCTTGCGCCATGTGCTTGGCTGGTTGCGCGAAACGGGCCAGTCACCGCGCCGGGTACTGTTTGTCTCCAGCACCAGTGTCTATGGCCAACAACAGGGCGAGTGGGTGGATGAGGACACGCCGGTACAGCCACAGGGCTTTTCCGGACGCATTCTGCTCGAAGCTGAACAGCTGCTGTTGCACAGTGGCGTGCCCGCCAGTGTGGTGCGCTTGAGCGGAATTTACGGGCCGGGCCGCAGCTGGTTACTGAATCAGGTGCGCCAGGGCTACCGGGTCGCCAGTGAGCCGCCGCTGTATGGCAACCGCATCCATGCCGACGATGCGGCAGGCCTGTTGCAGTTTTTGCTGCAGGCTGACCAGCGTGGCGCGGTGCTGCAGGATATTTATATCGGCGTGGATGACTGCCCGGCGCCCTTGCATGAAGTGGTCGGCTGGCTGCGCGAGCAGCTGGGAGTCAGCGGTTGGGCGGCTGAAGCCAGCGTGAGCCGTGCCGGCAGCAAACGCTGCCGCAACAGCCGCGCGCGCCAGCTGGGCTGGGTACCGCGTTACGCCGACTACCGCGAGGGTTACGCGGCGATGCTGGCTGCAGATGCGCTTTGAGCAATAAGCGCCGCCGGGCAAAGATCAGCCGCGCCCCTGCGCAGGACGCCTCGGTGCAAGCCTGTTATTCGATGACCAGTATGGCGTCCATCTCGACTGCCGCGCCGCGCGGCAAGGCAGCAACACCGATGGCGGCACGGGCCGGATAGGGTGGCGCGAAATAGCGGCCCATGACTTCGTTGACCTTGGCGAAGTGGCTCAGGTCGGTGAGGAAGATGTTCAGCTTGACGATGTCCTTGAGCGTGCCGCCAGAGGCTTCAGCGACGGCCTTGAGATTTTCGAACACCTGTACGGTCTGGGTTTCGAAGCCTTCGACCAGCTCCATGGTTTTCGGATCCAGCGGGATCTGTCCGGACAGGTACACGGTATTGCCGGCCTTGATTGCCTGTGAATAGGTACCGATGGCTGAAGGTGCGTTGTCGCTGTTGATTACGGTCTTGCTCATGGAAGCTCCTGAGATTTTGAGGGGTGGATGCAGTTGCCATCCGGGAGAAGTCGGTAATCCTGTGCGCAAGGCATCAAGCGCGGACGCGGGTGATGCGCAACACGCCCTTGAGTGCACGCAGGCGTTTGATCACGCGCGCCAGGTGGACCCGGTCATGCACGCTGACCACCAGCTGCACGACGCTGATGCGGCCATCGCGCTCGTCCATGCTGACTTTTTCGATATTGCCATCGGCGCCGTTCACCGTCGCCGCCAGCAGGGCGATCAGGCCACGCTGGTGTTCCAGTTCGACGCGCAATTCGACATTGAACTCGCCAACCACGTCCTTGGCCCAGGATAGCGGAATGCATTTGTCCGGGTTGTTGCGCAGTTCGCTGATGTTCTTGCAGCTGTCCAGGTGCACCACCATACCCTTGCCGGCCGACAGATAACCGATAATCGGGTCGCCGGGGATCGGCGTGCAGCATTTCGCGTAGTTCAGCACCAGTCCCTCGGTGCCGCGAATGGCCAGCGGTGTCTCGCTGGTCAGCGGGTTGTCAGGGGCGGTGCTGGTGGCCAGCAGGCGCCGCGCGACCACATAGGCCATGCGGTTACCCATGCCGATGTCTTCGAGCAGATCGTCCAGCTCAGCCAGCTTGTATTCGCCCATGACCAGCTTCAGGCGCCCGGCGGGCAGCTTGTCGAGATGGCTGTCGAGCTCGGCCAGTGCCTTGTTCAGCAGGCGCTCGCCCAGGGCTACCGATTCGGAACGGCGCTGCAGCTTGAGTGAATGGCGGATATGTGTGCGTGCCTTGCCGCTGACCACGAAATTAAGCCAGGCCGGGTTGGGGCGGGCGCCGGGGGCGGTGACAATTTCCACGGTTTCACCGCTCTGCAGCGGTTCGGACAGCGGTGCCAGGCGCCGGTTGATGCGGCAGGCGATGCAGCTGTTGCCGACGTCGGTGTGCACCGCATAGGCAAAATCGACCGCCGTGGAACCTTTCGGCAGCTCCATGATGCGGCCTTTGGGGGTGAACACGTAGACTTCGTCGGGGAACAGGTCGATCTTGACGTTTTCGATGAACTCCAGCGAGTTGCCGGCGCGCTGTTGCAGTTCAAGGATGCCCTTGACCCACTGCCGCGCCCGCGCATGACTGCCCTTGGGCTGCTCTTCTTCGCTGGATTTGTACAGCCAGTGGGCGGCGATGCCGTGCTTGGCCAGTTCTTCCATCTCGCGGGTACGGATCTGGATTTCGATCGGCACACCGTGGGCGCCGAACAGGGTGGTGTGCAGCGACTGGTAGCCATTGGCCTTGGGGATCGCGATGTAATCCTTGAAGCGCCCGGGAAACGGCTTGTACAGGTTGTGCACGGCACCGAGCACGCGGTAGCAGGTATCCACCTTGTCAACGATGATGCGGAAGCCGTAGACATCCATGATCTCGTTGAAGGCGCGGCGTTTGCCGCGCATCTTCTGGTAGATGCTGTACAGGTGCTTTTCGCGCCCGACCACCTGGCCTTCCATGCCCTCGCGGGCAAGGCAGTGGGTCAGCGATTCCTCGATCTTGTTGACCAGTTCCTTGCGGTTGCCGCGGACCCGCTTGACGGCGGCGTGGATGCGCTCGGAACGCATCGGGAACATGGCCTTGAAGCCCAGATCCTCGAACTCGACAAACATGCTGTGCATGCCCAGCCGGTTGGCGATCGGTGCGTAGATTTCCAGGGTTTCCTTGGCGATGCGCCGGCGTTTCTCGCCGGACAGCACCTCGAGGGTGCGCATGTTGTGCAGGCGGTCACCGAGCTTGACCAGAATCACGCGGATATCGCGGGCCATGGCCATGGCCATTTTCTGGAAGTTTTCCGCCTGCGCTTCGGCCTTGGTCTCGAAGTTCATCTGGTTGAGCTTGCTGACGCCGTCAACCAGTTCGGCAATGCTGTTGCCGAATTGCGTGGCCAGTGCCTCTTTGGCGATGCCGGTGTCTTCGATAACGTCGTGCAGCATGGCGGCCATCAGGCTCTGATGGTCCATGTGCATGTCAGCCAGGATATTGGCTACGGCCAGCGGATGGGTGACGTAAGGCTCACCGCTGCGGCGCTGCTGGCCATCGTGGGCCTGTTCGGCATAGTAGTAGGCACGGCGGACCAGATTGACCTGGTCCTTGTTCAGGTAGCTGGAGAGTCGCTCGGCGAGGTTGTCGATGCTGGCCAAGCGCGTTACTCCTGCCGGGCGTGGACGTTTGCCGTGAGCGATCTACCGGGCATGCTGTTACAGAGGCTCGTTGGCCTCGTCCTCGAAGCTGGCGAACAGTGGCTCTTCCTCGATCAGCTCTTCTTCGGCAATGACGTCGTAGTCGATCAGGCCGCTGGCGATTTCCCGCAGCGCGATGACGGTCGGCTTGTCATTTTCCGGGGCAACTTTCGGCTCTTTGCCGCCAGTGGCCAGCTGCCGTGAGCGCTTGGTGGCCAGCATGACCAGCTCAAAGCGGTTATCGACGTTATCAAGACAATCTTCAACGGTGACGCGGGCCATGGTGAACCTCTGACATGTAACTGGGTGCCCGGACGGGCAAACGGACTGGGTAGTCTAAAAAAACCCCGGCATTAAGGGAAGCGCTGTTTTTCCGGCCTGCTCCCCGGGACATTCTCGGTGCTGGTATTCAGGCCAGCAATTCAGCCAGCAAACCATGGTGCAGTTGCTGCTGGCGCGCCTGGGCCAGTTGATTGGCGCGGAAAATCGAGCGCAGGTCGTCCAGTGCGTGGGCAAAGTCGTCGTTGATCAGCAGATAGTCGTACTCGACATAATGGCTCATCTCGCTGACTGCCTCGCGCATGCGCTGCTCGATGATTTCGCCGCTGTCCTGGCCGCGGCTGGTCAGGCGGTGGCGCAGGGCTTCCTGGGTCGGTGGCAGAATGAAAATCGAGCGCGACTGCGGCAGCAGGCGGCGGACTTGCTGGGCGCCCTGCCAGTCGATTTCCAGAATCAGGTCGAAGCCCTTGGCCAGCGTCTCCTCGATCCACTTCTGCGAGGTGCCGTAAAGGTTGCCGAAGACCTGCGCGTGCTCGAGGAACTCGTTGCGCTGGAGCATGCCGTTGAACTGCTCGTGGCTGACAAAGTGGTAATTGACCCCGTCCACTTCGCCCGGGCGCATGGCGCGGGTGGTGTGCGAGACCGATACCCGGACCAGCGCCGAGCTGTCGATCAGTGCCTTGACCAGACTGGTCTTGCCGGCGCCGGAAGGCGCGGAAACGATATACAGGGTGCCGGGAACGGTCATGCGTGTCTGCGCCTCACTCAATGTTCTGTACCTGTTCGCGCATCTGCTCAATCAACACCTTGAGGCTGACGGCGGCTTGTGTGGAGCGCGGGTCAAATGCCTTGGAGCCCAGGGTATTGGCCTCGCGATTGAGCTCCTGCATGAGGAAATCCAGGCGCCGGCCGGCGGCCCCGCCCTTCTTCAGCACCCGGCGGACTTCGCCGACATGGGTGCTCAGGCGATCCAGTTCTTCGGCGACATCGCTCTTTTGCGCGAGCAGCAGTATTTCCTGTTCGAGCCGCTGCGGATCCAGCTCCACCTGCATTTCCGCGCAGCGGTCGAGGATTTTCTGGCGCTGGCTGGCGAGCATCTGCGGCACCAGTTCACGCAGGCTGGCGATATCTTCGAGCATCTGTTCAAGCCGCTCATTGAGCAGGCGCGCCAGCTCGGCGCCTTCGCGCTGGCGGCCGTTGCACAGCTCTTCGAGCGCCTGGCTGAACAGCTGCAGGGCTGCGGCATTCTGTGCTTGCGGGTCAGCCGCATCGGCGACCAGTACACCGGGCCAGGCCAGTACTTCAAGGGGATTGAGCGGTGCCGGCTGCTTGATCAGCCCGGCGATGCTCTCGGCGGCGGCGACCAGCTGGGCAGCGCGCTCGCGATCGATTTGCAGTGCCTGGCCGCTGTTGTCCTCGGTCAGGCGCAGGGTGCACTCGACCTTGCCGCGTGACAGGCCTTGGCGGAGCGCCTCACGTACCGCGCCTTCAAGGTCGCGGAAGGCTTCCGGCAGACGCAGATGTGGCTCCAGGTAGCGATGGTTTACCGAGCGGATTTCCCAGCTCAGGGTGCCACGGGCGCTGCTCTGCTCGACACGGGCAAAGGCGGTCATGCTGTGCACCATGGGAACTCCTTCTGGGCTCAACTAGCGGTTGGAAAGTGGCGGATTGTAACGCAGAGCTGCTGACGGGCCCAATCCGCTGCTGCGCGCTGCCGGTCGGTTAACCGTATAATGCCGACTGATTTTCCATCCTTGCAGGTATTTCCAATGATTCGTCCCAGTGGCCGCGCGGCTGATGAACTACGCCAGATCCGCATTACCCGGAACTACACCAAACATGCCGAAGGTTCGGTACTGGTCGAGTTCGGTGAAACCAAGGTGATCTGCACGGCGAGTGTCGAGTCGGGCGTGCCGCGCTTTCTCAAGGGCCAGGGACAGGGCTGGCTGACCGCCGAGTACGGCATGCTGCCGCGCGCCACCGGCTCCCGCAATCAGCGTGAAGCCAGTCGTGGCAAGCAGGGCGGACGTACCCTGGAAATCCAGCGGCTGATCGGCCGCTCGCTGCGCGCGGCTCTGGATATGGGCAAGCTGGGTGAAAACACCATCTATATCGATTGCGATGTGATCCAGGCGGATGGCGGCACCCGCACGGCGTCGATTACCGGGGCCATGGTGGCCTTGCTGGATGCGCTGAAGCTGCTGAAGAAGCGTGGCGCGCTCAAGGGCGAACCGCTCAAGCAGATGGTCGCGGCAGTTTCCGTGGGTATCTTTCAGGGCGTGCCGGTGCTCGATCTGGATTACCCGGAAGACTCGGCGGCCGAAACCGATCTCAACGTGGTGATGACCAGCGCCGGCGGCTTCATCGAGATCCAGGGCACGGCGGAAGGCGCACCCTTCCAGCCGGAAGAGCTGACCGCCATGCTCGAACTGGCGCGGCAGGGCTTGCAGCAGTTGTTTGAGTTGCAGCAGGCAGCCCTGCAGGATGCTGTTTGAGCAGAAGCACTTTTGCGATGCTGTAGTGCAGCTGGAGGTGACTATGAGTGAACAGGACTTGCAACCGGAACTGAACCAGGAAGTCCGCCAATGGGCGATGTTTTGCCATTTCGCGGCATTTCTGGGGCTGGTGTTCCCGTTCGGCAATCTGATCGGGCCGCTGATCGTCTGGCAGATCAAGAAGGACTTGCACCCGTTCATCGATGATCAGGGCAAGGAAGCCCTCAACTTCCAGATCAGCGTGGCGCTGGCGGCAGTGCTGTGTTTTCTGCTGATGGTGGTGGTGATCGGCTTCCCGCTGCTGGCGCTGCTATCCGTGGTTGCAGTGGTGCTGGTGGTGATTGCCGGGATCAAGGCCAACGAGGGGCAGCCGTATCGCTACCCCTTTTGCTGGCGGTTGCTGCGCTGAGGTTTAGCGTAGCGCTGCCAGCAGTTCGCTGCGGCCCTGGGGTGGCAGCATGACGATCAGTATCTGGCCGGGTGTGGGAACCACATCGGGTCCGGGGTTGAAGATAAAGTCGGAACCGCTCTTGATTGCCACCATCACGCAGTCCGGACACAGCGTGCGCAATTCGCCGATGCTGCACAGGCGGTGATGCTTTTCCAGGACCAGCTCTTCCAGGCGAATCTTCTGTTCCGAGCGCAGCATTTCGTCGAGGAAGTGCACCACATGCGGGCGGATCATGGAGGAGGCAATGCGCGAGCCGCCGGTGAAGTCCGGTGAAATCACCACATCGGCGCCGGCTTTCTTCATTTTCTGCGCGTTACGAATTTCATGGCAACGGGCGACGATGCGTACCCGCGGGTTGAGTTGTCTGGCGGTGATGACAATCATCAGGTTGAGGCTGTCATCGCCGGTCACGGCAAACAAGCCGGCAGCATCGTTGATGTCGGTTGCCAGCAACAGTTCATCATCACTGGCATCCCCGCTCAGGTAGAGCAATTCGGGGAAGTGCTCGAGCTGACCGAGCAGGCGCTCTTCCTCGATATCCACCGCAACAAACTTGCGCCGCGTGTGTATCAGTTCATCGGCCACATTGCAGCCGACCCGGCCAAAGCCGCAGATGATGTAGTGCCCGCTGAGTTTCTTGATGGCTTTTTCCATACGACGCCTGCGCAGACTATGGTCCAGGTCACTTTCCAGAAAGAAGGTGGCCAGACTGGTAAAAAGGAAGGTTATGGTGCCGAACCCGATAATGGCAAAGAAACCGGCAAACAGCCTTTCGTCGAGGGTATTGAGCGGTACCACTTCGTTGTAGCCGACGGTGGTGATCGTCATCATTGTCATGTAAATGGCATCGGAAAAGCTGACGGGCTCGTCCGACATGATCATGAAACCGAGGGTGCCGATCAGGTGCATCAAGGCCAGCAGCAGGATCGCAGCAATGATGCGCTTGCGAATGCGCGGCAACTGGGCAACGCGTCCCGGTATGCGCAGTGCATACCTGCGCGGATGCAGTTTCGGCATGGTGCGGCTAGACGCTCAGTGTCCAGTCATAATCCACCAGCAGCGGTGCATGGCGGGAAAAACTTGGCTGGCGTGGCATGCGGGCATTGCGCACGAAGCGGCGCAGTCCGGGCGTAAGCAGCTGGTAATCGAAGCGATAACCGAGATTGAGCATTTGCGCCTGTTCGGTGTCTGGCCACCAGCTGAACTGGTCGCCTTCGCGACTTACTTCGCGCAATGCATCGACATACTCCAGATTACCCAGTACCTCATCCATCCAGGCCCGCTCCGGAGCAAGGAAGCCGGGTAGCTGCTGGCAGTCACGCCAGTTCTTCACATCGATCTTCTGGTGCGCGACAAACAGCGAGGCACAGTAGATGACCTCACGGCGCTTGCGGCGCTGCTTGCTGAAATATTGCGCCAGCTCGTCCATGAATTTGAACTTCTGGTTCAGGCTGGCATCACCGCTCTGGCCCGAGGGCATCAACAGGCAGGCAATGCTGACCTTGTCGAAGTCTGCCTGCAGGAAGCGACCGTAACGGTCGGCCGCTTCGAAGCCGAGGCCGCTGATGACGGCTTTGGGCTGTAACCGGGAATAAATCACCACACCGCCCTGGCTGGGCACTTCGGCATCGCAGGCATAGACAAAATAGCCATCCATTTGCAAAGAGGGCTCGTCAAAGTCGAACAGCGTTGCACGGGTATCCTGCAAACAGATCACGTCGGCATTTTGTGCCTGCAGCCAGCTGAACAGGCCCTGTTCGACGGCTGCCAGAATTCCATTCACGTTAAGGCTGATGATCCGCATAAATAGCCCCCCCAAAGGCGTGTGTGTATGATAGCCGAGCTGTCTTCCAATTAGCTAAATTCATGGCCAGGCCATGTCGTTCGGGGCTTTGCATGCAGGCATACCAGCGCGATTTCATCCGTTTTGCCATTGAGCGTGGTGTTTTGCGCTTTGGCGAGTTCACTCTCAAGTCCGGGCGGGTGAGTCCCTACTTTTTCAACGCGGGGCTGTTCAGCAGTGGTTTGGCCTTGGCGCAACTGGGGCGTTTTTATGCCGAAGCGGTAGTCGCCAGCGGGATCGATTTTGACGTCCTGTTCGGGCCGGCATACAAGGGTATCCCGCTGGCGGCAACCACTGCGGTGGCCCTGGCCGAGCAGCACGGACGCGATCTGCCGTGGTGCTTCAATCGCAAGGAAGCCAAGGATCACGGCGAGGGAGGCACCCTGGTCGGCGCGCCGCTGCAGGGGCGGGTGCTGATCGTCGATGACGTGATTACTGCCGGCACGGCAATCCGTGAAGTGATGCAGATCATTCAGGCACAGGGGGCAAAGGCTGCCGGGGTGTTGATTGCGCTGAATCGTCAGGAGCGTGGCAAGGGCGAGTTGTCGGCAATACAGGAAGTCGAGCGCGACTTCGGCATGCCGGTTGTCAGTATCATCAATCTCGATCAGCTGATTGTTTATCTGGCAGAGGATGCTTCACTAAAGCATTATCTGCCCGCAGTAGAGGCTTACCGTACGCAATACGGTGTCTGAATGAACAGGAGAGAGAGCTGTATGGCTGGTGCGCTTGCCCGGATCACATTGTTGATGGGTTTGCTGTTTCCGCTGCTGGGCAATGCGGCGGAAATCTATCGCTATCTGAATGACAAGAACCTGCCGGTACTTGATCGGCAGGGTGTGCCGCCACAATTCATTTACAAGGGCTACGAAGTGCTCAATGACCAGGGCCGGGTGATCAAGGTGGTTCCGCCTGCGCCCAGCGAGGCGGAGCGCAAGCGCCTGGCGGAGGACAAGGCCCGGGCCAGTTCGGACGCCCAGTTGATGCGCCTCTACTCGACGCAGGAAGACATTGACCGGGCACTGAAGCGCAAGCTGGACGAAATCGATGGGCTGATTGCGATCGCCCGTGGCAACAAGCAGTCACTGCACAGCCAGCAGGTCGGGCTGCAAGGCCAGGCGGCCGAACTGGAACGCTCGGGCCGTGAGGTGCCGGCGGACATAATTGTCAAGATTGACAACCTCAAGCTGGAGCAGGCCCAGCTGGACAAGGACATAGAGCGTTATGAGGCTGTCGGCAAAGAAGCTGAGGCAAGCTTTGCTGCCGACCGCGCCCGTCTTGGCGAGCTGCTCAAGCGTTATCAGTGAGGCTTTATTCCTCTGCGGGGAGTATTTCCGTAGCGCGAACTTTCTCCCGCAGCCAGTCCGGTAGTGGTCTGCTGCGGCGGCTGGCCGTTTCGGCAAGCACATAGACAATCTCGCCGGCTGTCAGCGCCAGGTCGCCACGCCAGATGCCCAGACTGAAGGTCATGCTCGAGCGCCCCAGCCGGCTGACGCGAATACCCACTTCAAGCAGATCATCGAAGTGTGCCGGCGCCAGATAGTTCAGCAGGGTTTTGACGGCAAAGAATTCTGCCCCGTCGGCGGCCAGCTCTCCGGGGAAAGCCACGCCGATGGCGCGGAAGTATTCGGTTATGCCGACATCGGCATAGGTCAGATAGTTGCCATTGAAGACGATTCCCTGTGGATCGACTTCCGCCCAGCGTACCCTTAACGGCTGCCGGTGGCGGAAGTCGCCGCGTTGCGGGGCAGTCGTCATGGCGTTTCGATATTGCTGATCTGGGTGCCCACTCCGCTGTCGGTGAAAATCTCCAGCAACACCGCATGCGGCACGCGTCCGTCGATGATGTGGGCGCTGGTCACGCCGCCTTGTACACAATCCAGCGCGCAGCGGATCTTCGGCAGCATGCCGCCATAGATGGTGCCGTCGGCGATCAGTTCATCGACCTGGGTGGTGGTCAATCCGGTCAGTACGGCGCCCTGCTTGTCCATCAGGCCGGCAATGTTGGTCAGCAGCATCAGTTTTTCGGCTTTCAGGGCCTCGGCTACCTTGCCGGCCACCAGATCGGCGTTGATGTTGTAGGACTCGCCATTCGGGCCAACGCCAATCGGCGCGATCACCGGGATGAAGTCGCCCTGCACCAGCATGTTGATCAGGTCGGTATTGACCTCGGAGACTTCGCCGACCTGGCCGATGTCGATGATTTCCGGCTTGGTCATTTCCGGTGTCTTGCGCGTGACCGAGAGCTTTTTTGCGCGAATCAGCTGGGCATCCTTGCCGGTAAGGCCGATGGCGCTGCCGCCGTGGCGGTTGATCAGGTTGACGATGTCCTTGTTGACCTGGCCGCCCAGCACCATTTCCACCACGTCCATGGTTTGCGCATCGGTGACGCGCATGCCATCGATGAAGTGACTTTCGATCGACAGGCGCTTGAGCAGGTCGCCGATCTGCGGGCCGCCGCCATGCACGACAACCGGATTGATTCCGACGGCCTTCATCAGCACGATGTCGCGGGCAAAACCTTCCTTGAGCTCTTCGCTTTCCATGGCGTTACCGCCGTACTTGATGACCAGCGTCTTGCCCACAAAGCGGCGGATATAAGGCAGCGCTTCGGAGAGTACCTGGGCTACCTGGGTGGCGTCTTCACGGCTAAGCATAAACGGGCTCCGTTGTGGGGGTTCAGAAGGACAGGTTCAGTTCGGGTGCAGCTTGCTGCAACTGGGCGCGGAAAATGTTCTGGATACGCTCAAGCTCTGCCTGGGTATCGGCCTCGAAGCGCAGTACCAGCACCGGCGTGGTATTGGAGGCACGCACCAGGCCCCAGCCTTTGGGGTAGTCAACCCGCACGCCGTCCAGCAGGGTGAGATTGGCATCGCCCCATTGACCTTTGCTCTGCAGGCGCTCGATCAGGGCGAACTTGTTTTCATCGGTAACCGTGATATTGATTTCCGGGGTCGACAGGCTGGCAGGAAAGGCGCCGAATACCTTTTCCGCATCGCGGCTTTCCAGGCTGAGGATTTCCAGCAGACGTGCGGCACTGTAGATGCCGTCATCAAAGCCGAACCAGCGTTCCTTGAAGAAAATATGCCCGCTCATTTCGCCGGCCAGCAGGGCTCCGGTCTCCTTCATTTTTTTCTTGATCAGCGAATGGCCGGTTTTCCACATCACCGGCCGGCCGCCATAACTGCTGATCAGCGCGCCCAGACGGCGGCTGCATTTGACGTCGAAGATCACATCGGCGCCCGGGTTGCGCGATACCACGTCCTTGGCGAAGACCATCATCAAGCGGTCCGGGTAGATCATGTTGCCCGTATTGGTCACCACGCCCACGCGGTCGCCATCGCCATCAAAGGCCAGGCCGAGATCGGCGCCCTCTTCCCTGACCCTGGCAATCAGGTCCTGCAGGTTTTCCAGTTTGCCGGGATCCGGGTGGTGGTTGGGGAAGTTGCCGTCGACCTCGCAGAACAGCGGGATGACCGTACAGCCCAAGGCTTCAATCAGCCGCGGTGCGATCACGCCCGCCACGCCGTTGCCGCAGTCGACGACCACCTTCATGTTCTTGGCGATGGCAATGTCGTCGCGGATATGTCGGAAGTAGCGGTCGAGCATGTCCTGTTGTTCCAGGCTGCCGTTGCCCGAAGCCAGATCGCCTTGCTGGATGCGCGTGTGCAGGGCGGTTATGTCTTCGTTGGCCAGCGTATCGCCGGCAATCACGATCTTGAAGCCGTTGTAGTCGGGTGGGTTGTGACTGCCGGTAACCATCACGCCGGAAGTGGCATCCAGCACATTCGTGGCGAAATACAGCACCGGTGTCGGCACCATGCCGATATCGATGACCCGGCAGCCGCACTCGACCAGACCCTGGATCAGTGCCTGGGAAAGCTCCGGGCCGGACAGACGGCCGTCGCGGGCCACCACTACGGCAGGCTCGCCCTGGGCAAGGCTCTGCGAGCCGATGGCCCGGCCAACCCAGTAGGCAGTCGTGGCGGTCAGTGTGGAGCCGATCACGCCGCGGATGTCATAGGCGCGGAAAATGCTGGAGGGCAGGTCTGGCGTTTGGGTGTCGCCGCCGGCTGCCGGCACCTCTGCTTCGGTAACTTCGTAGTCATCTGGCAGTTCCTCGATGATGTCTATGTCGAGGATGTCATCGAATGATCCCGGGATGCTGTCAGTAGCCATTTCCGGCTTTTCACTTCTGGCTTGCGGGGTAACTGCCTGACTGGCCGGATCGGCCTTTCTCTGGGGCAGTTGTGCAAGGCTTTTACCCAGCGTATTGAGGGCGGGCAAAGCGAGGTTGAAGGACTTCACCAGCTTGCCCGAGGCCAGCTCGCGAACCATCTGCTGCAGTTGGTCGGCGTCTTCCTCAAGGGCCCGCCGGGCGTTGCGCAGAGCCAGCCGGATGCCCAGAAATGCACCGGCAAGGGCCAGCAGGGCTGCCAGCAGCAGAATAAGTGGAGATGCTCCGCTGTCGGTCAATTGCGGGCCGGGGGTGAAGCTGAATTTCCAGTGCGGGTTGCTGCTTGCCAGCTGGATACTCGAGTCTGCGGCAGCCTGGCCAGTGCTATACAGCACCTGGGCAGGGCCGTTGCTGAACTGCTGGGCGGCCTGGAACTGGCCAACGGTTTCGGGCATTTCCGGCAGTAATTTGAGCAGGCGCTGCAGGTCTACTGCCAGCAGCAAGGTGCCGAGGACCGGCTGATCGGCGGCGGTGCGAATCGGCGCGGCGGTGTAAATCACCCAGTGCTCATTGATCTTGTAGGCTTCGGGATTCGGAGGTTCTCCGCTTTCAGCCCGGCGCACCAGATCGAGTGCGGCAAAGTTCATCGGGGCGGCACGCTGGGTATTCTGTACGGCCTTGCCGAGCTGGTTGAGCTGGGCATCGAGGACACCGTCCCAGTAAACCAGATCACTCTCGGCTGCAGCTATCTGGTCGCGCTCATTGCTTTGCAGGGCCTGCAAAAGCTGCGGGTTGCTAGCGGCGCGCTGGGTATTGTCGCGTAATTGCGCGAGCGCCTGCTGGATGATGCTGGCCTGTGTGCCACCCCAGGCCTGGGTCATTTGCTCGATCTGTTGCTGGCGACTGACTTGCAGCATGCCAAACCAGATGAGCAGCAGGCCGGCGAGCAAACCGCAGGCGGCTACGCCCAGCCCCGGCAGAAGTCCTTGCAGCAGCAGGCTGGCGCTACTCGGGGCAGCGGGTTCGTTGAGCTCTGAAGTATTTGCTGCAGCCGCTTTTTTGCTTTTTATTTTTATCATTGCGAGCCTCCTGACGAGCCCTGCTGTATTCAGTTGCTACCCGAGTGGCCGAAGCCGCCGGCGCCGCGCTGGGATTCATCAAAGTTGCTGACCAGTTCGAAGTGGGCCTGAACCACCGGCACCAGAATCAGTTGGGCGATCCGCTCGCCGACAGTAACAGTGAAGTCCTGCTGGCCGCGATTCCAGCAGGACACCATCAGTTCGCCCTGATAGTCCGAGTCGATCAGGCCGACCAGATTACCCAGCACGATACCGTGTTTATGGCCGAGCCCCGAGCGCGGCAGAATCATTGCGGCCAGACCGGGATCGGCAATGTAGATCGACAGACCGGTGGGAATCAGTACGGTTTGCCCGGGTTGCAGACACAGATCCTCCTTGAGCATAGCGCGCAAGTCGAGGCCGGCAGAGCCGGGAGTGGCGTAATGCGGCAGGGGGAACTGGTCGCCGAGGCGCGGGTCGAGAATTTTGGCTTGCAGGGTATGCATGTTCAGCTCTGCTTCAGTCGGTCGGCAATAAAGGCAATCAGCTGGCGGGCAATCTTGGCCTTGCTGGTCTGGGGGAAACTGGTTGGCTGCAGCGTGCGGTCAATCACGGTAATGGCGTTGTCCTCGCTGTTGAAGCCGATGCTCGGGTTGGCCACGTCATTGGCTACGATCAGATCGAGATTCTTGTCGCGCAGCTTGCGTGCAGCATATCCGAGCAGGTTCTGGGTTTCTGCGGCAAAGCCGACACTGAAGGGCCGGTCGTCGCGTCCGGCGAGAGTGGCAAGAATATCCGGATTGCGTACCAGTTCCAGCAGCAGGCCATCACCATTGGCCGGATCTTTCTTCAGTTTATGCTCGGCAATCACCTGCGGGCGATAGTCGGCCACTGCCGCTGCAGCAATCAGCAGGTCGCAGGGCATGGCGGTTTCGCAGGCGTGCAGCATATCCCGTGCGCTGACCACGTTGATCCGTTCGACGCGATCCGGGGTCGGCAGGAATACCGGGCCGCTGATTAGCGTGACGCGGGCACCGGCTTCGGCGGCAGCTTCGGCCAGGGCAAAGCCCATGCGCCCCGAACTGTGGTTGGTGATGTAGCGTACCGGGTCGATATTTTCCTGGGTCGGGCCGGCGGTGATCAGTACATGCTTGCCGGTCAGCAGTCGGTGCTCGAAGGTATCGGCGGCGCATTGCGCCAGTTCCTCGGCTTCAAGCATGCGCCCCGGCCCCACGTCACCGCAGGCCTGGGTGCCGGCGGCCGGACCGAACAGGCGCATGCCGCGGTCTGTCAGGGTCTGGCTGTTGTGGCGGGTGGCCGGGTCGCGCCACATCGCCTGGTTCATAGCCGGCGCCAGCGCGATCGGTGCATCGGTGGCCAGTACCAGGGTGGTCAGCAGGTCGTCGGCAATGCCTTGCGCCAGACGCGCCATCAGGTCGGCGGTGGCCGGTGCAATCAGTACCAGATCGGCCCAGCGCGCCAGCTCGATATGCCCCATGGCGGCTTCGGCTTCGGGATCGAGCAGATCGAGCATGACCGGATTGCCGGAGAGTGCCTGCAGGGTTAGCGGAGTGATGAATTCGCGGCCGCCGCGGGTCATCACCACGCGGACTTCGGCGCCCTGATCACGCAGCCTGCGCACCAGTTCCGCACTCTTGTAAGCGGCAATACCGCCGCCGATGCCCAGAACAATGCGTTTTCTATAAAGCCGCTGCATGGATGCGCCTTGTGCTATGTGTGGTCTGCATGTCGCTGATAGGGTCGCTTGTGCTGCCGGAAACGTCGGCTACATTATCACAGCGCTACTGATGGAGCAGTGGCGCGCGCTCAACAAGGAGGTGTGATGAGCATTCGTGACTGGCCGGCGGCGGAACGGCCGCGGGAAAAATTGCTGGAGCACGGCGCCAGGGCCCTGAGTGACGCGGAATTGCTGGCGATTTTCCTGCGTACCGGCGTTGCCGGTGTGTCTGCGGTGGATTTGGCGCGTCAACTGCTGCTCGATTTTGGCAGCCTGCGCGCCTTGCTCGAAGCCACCCAGCCGGATTTCTCCAGACGCATGGGCCTGGGTCCGGCCAAGTACGCGCAATTGCAGGCCGTGCTGGAAATGTCGCGCCGCCATCTGGCCGAGAGGCTGCGTCGCGAGTCCGCACTGGAGAGTCCGCAGGCAGTGCGCGATTACCTGAAGGCCCGCTTGCGGCATGAGCCCCACGAGGTTTTCGCCTGCCTGTTTCTTGACAGCAAGCACCGCGTGCTGGCTTTCGAGGTGCTGTTCCATGGTTCCATTGATGGAGCAAGTGTTTACCCCAGGCAAGTGGTCAAACGCGCTCTGGCGCATAATGCAGCTGCGCTGATCCTGACCCACAATCATCCTTCCGGTGTTGCCGAGCCGAGTCAGGCCGATCAATTGCTGACCAAACGCCTGCAGGAGGCGTTGGCCCTGGTCGACGTCCGCGTGCTGGATCACTTCATCGTTGGTGATGGCGAGCCGTTGTCGCTGGCTGAACGGGGCTTGATGTGATTTCCGGTCTTTGCCCTGACAGTTTGATTTGGTTAATTTCTTGCTGTGCAGTAGGGTTTCTGATATAAAGGCGCGCTCTTTTATAGGGTCCCGGCTCGCTGCTTTGCAGACTTATCGGTAAGACCCTGAAGATACGTGGCGCCGAGCGCCAAATGACTTTGAGTTTAAGCAGCCAACCCATGCCGGGTTGGGCATGTGGTTTTAGAGGGCTGATGGTATGTCGAGAGTCTGTCAAGTAACCGGTAAGGGTCCGGTTACCGGGAATAACATTTCCCACGCACACAACAAAACCCGTCGTCGCTTCCTGCCGAACCTGCAGCACCACCGTTTCTGGGTCGAGACCGAGAATCGTTTTGTGCGTCTGCGTGTATCGACCAAGGGTATGCGTATCATCGACAAGCGCGGCATTGATGTCGTGCTCACCGAGCTGCGTGCGCGCGGCGTAAAGGTTTAAGGAGCTCGTTATGCGTGAATTGATCCGTTTGGTGTCCAGCGCCGGTACCGGCCACTTCTACACCACTGACAAGAACAAGCGTACTACTCCCGACAAGATCGAAATCAAGAAATTCGATCCCGTCGTGCGTAAGCATGTGCCGTACAAGGAAGCCAAGATCAAGTAATTGATCCTGCTTCAGAAAAAACCCGCTTCGGCGGGTTTTTTGTTGGGCAAAAAAATGCCCGCCGAAGCGGGCCAGATTACGCCATGAAACGAAGAGAAAATCAGGCCTGCTCGAAGATCACATAAACCTTGCGCGTGTCCTCCAGTACTTCCCAGGTGCCGGAGAAACCTGCCGGAATCACGAAACGGTCACCGGTCCGGTAGGTCACGGCATTGCCGTCCTGATCACGGATAACCGATACGCCCTGCAGGATTTCGCAATATTCGTGCTCGGTGTAACTGATTTTCCATTGGCCAACGGCACCCTCCCAGATTCCTGCATGAAACTGTTTGCAAGGGCTGGAGTAGTGGTTGCGCACACTTTGCGCCGGATCACCCTTGAGCACCTTTTCCGCAGCGGGGCGGTAGTTTTCTGCAGGGGTCTCGGCTTCGGCAAAGTTGATCAGCTGGTCGATGTTCATCGGTGAGTTCCTGATTTTATCGGATGGAATTTCTATCAGCGCGGCATGGGCGCTGAGCGTGCTTTCGTTGTGTATATCGATCAGGCCAGCCTTGCCGGACCAGTCCCTGAACTTGGGGCCGCAATCGTACTTCGGCAGTGTATGTTTAATAAAACGAACAATACAAGGCGGTTAATGGGTTGTTTTGTCAATTATATTGAAAACGCGCAGGCGCTGGTTTAGGGTTGCGCGCATGCTCGTCGCTACGCCGTAGCTTGCAGAATAATTGACATTCCGGCTGCCCGGCCAAAATCGTTTTCCATAGATATCGAGGACTTCCCAATGACTTCCCTAACCCGTGCCGACTGGGAGCAACGTGCCCAGGCGCTGGCCATCGAGTGCCGTGCTTTCGTTCATGGCCAGCCGGTTGATGCTGTTTCAGGCGCAACCTTCGATTGCATCAGTCCGGTGGACGGTCGTTTGCTGGGCAAGGTAGCCAGCTGTGATCTGGCCGATGCCGAACGGGCGGTAGCCGATGCGCGGGCGACCTTCGAGTCGGGTGTGTGGTCGCGCCTGGCGCCGGCTGAACGCAAGAAAATCATGATCCGCTTTGCCGATCTGCTGGATGCCCATGCCGAGGAGCTGGCACTGCTGGAAACCCTCGATATGGGCAAGCCGATTAGTGATGCCCTGAGCGTTGATGTGCCCGGCGCTTCGCGGGCGATCCGCTGGAGCGGTGAGGCGATCGACAAGATTTACGACGAGGTTGCGGCTACTCCGCACAATGAGCTGGGACTGGTTACCCGTGAGCCGGTGGGCGTGGTGGCGGCCATCGTGCCGTGGAATTTCCCGCTGATCATGACCTGCTGGAAGCTCGGCCCGGCGCTGTCGACCGGCAACTCGGTGATCGTCAAACCGTCGGAAAAATCGCCGCTGACGGCCATTCGCATGGCCCGCCTGGCCATCGAAGCCGGTATTCCGGCTGGCGTACTCAACGTCCTGCCCGGTTACGGGCATACCGTGGGCAAGGCGCTGGCGCTGCATATGGATGTCGATACGCTGGTGTTTACCGGCTCGACGAAGATTGCCAAGCAGCTGATGATTTACGCTGGCGAATCGAACATGAAGCGCGTCTGGCTGGAGGCCGGCGGCAAGAGCGCGAATATCGTGTTTGCTGATGCGCCGTGCCTCAAGGAAGCGGCGGCTGCTGCCGCGGCGGCGATCTGTTTCAACCAGGGCGAGATGTGCACTGCCGGTTCGCGCTTGCTGGTCGAGCGTTCGATCAAGGATCAGTTCATGCCCATGGTGCTGGAAGCCATGCAGGAATGGCAGGCCGGGCATGCCCTGGACCCGGCCACCCGGGTTGGCGCGCTGGTCGATAGCCAGCACCTGAATGCCGTCCTCGGCTATATCGAGGCCGGTCACGCCGACAAGGCCAAACTGGTTTGCGGTGGCAAGCGCACTCTGGAGGACACTGGCGGTGTCTATGTCGAGCCGACCATTTTCGATGACGCCCACAACGATATGCGCATTGCCCGTGAAGAAATCTTCGGGCCGGTGCTGACGGTTATTCCGTTCGACAGCACCGAGGAGGCGATCCGGATTGCCAACGACAGCATCTACGGCCTGGCGGCGGCGATCTGGACCAGCAACCTGTCCAGGGCGCACCTGACGGCCAAAGCCTTGCGGGTCGGCAGTATGTGGGTCAATCAGTACGATGGCGGCGATATGACCGCGCCGTTCGGTGGTTTCAAGCAGTCGGGCAATGGGCGCGACAAGTCCCTGCATGCCTTCGACAAGTACACCGAGATCAAGGCCACCTGGATCAAGCTGTAATAATGCTGGCTGGGCGCACAGGCGCCATGTAAGGCTGTTGCCGGCCGGATTCCGCTCAGGTTTCCGGCCTTCTGGTTGCCGGTCACTGCTGAAGGGGTTTGCATGCGCTGGGGTACCTATTTCGCCGTCGTAGCAGCAGTAGTCAGCATCGGACTGGCACTGGGGGTAACCCTGCCGCTGGTTTCACTGCGTCTGGAAAGCTGGGGCTATGGCAGTTTTGCGATAGGCGTGATGGCCGCCACCCCGGCCGTCGGTGTGCTGCTCGGTGCGTCCGTGACCGGCAGGCTGGCCGGGCGTTTCGGCACCACCCGGCTGATGCAGGGTTGTCTGTTGTCTGCCGCGCTCTCGGTGGTGCTGCTGGCGCTGGTGCAGAGTTATCCGGTCTGGGTGCTGTTGCGGCTGATGATCGGCGTGGCACTGACCATGGTATTCATCCTCGGTGAAAGCTGGATCAACCAGCTGGCGATCGACGCCTGGCGCGGGCGGCTGGTGGCCTTGTATGGCACCGGTTACGCCTTGAGCCAGCTATCCGGACCGTTGTTGCTGGGTGCCATTGGTACGGCCGGAGACCAGGGCTTCTGGCTGGGTACCTGCTTGCTGATAGGCGGCGCACTGTTGTTGCTCGGTCGCAGTGGTGCGCCCAGGGTTGATGCAGACAGCGCCTCCGGACGCGGCCTGCTGGGCTTTTGCCAGCGCCTGCCGGCGATTGCCTGGGCGGTCATGCTGTTTGCCGCGTTCGAAAGCATGGTGCTGACCCTGTTGCCTATTTACGGCCTGCGTCAGGGCTTCAGCGAGGAGCACGCCTTGCTGATTGTCAGTGTGGTGGTTATCGGCGATGCCCTGTTGCAGTTGCCGTTGGGCTTTCTCGCCGACCGGCTATCACGACTGCACCTGTTTGCCGGGTGTGGCGTGGTACTGATGCTAAGCAGCCTGGCGATCCCGCTGCTGTTGCACGGGCCGGCCATCTGGCTGGTGCTGGTGTTGTTCGGCGCCAGTGCCGGGGGCTTGTTCACCCTGGCACTGATCCTGATTGGCGAGCGTTATCGCGATGACCAGCTGGTGCGGGCAAATGCCCATGTGTCGCAGTTGTGGGGCCTGGGTTGCCTGCTGGGACCGCTGCTTACCGGTGCTGCCAGCCAGTGGGTGACCGGCCATGCGCTGCCGCTGTTGCTGGCATTCGGTGCAGCGGTGTTCATCATGCTGGTCTGGCGCTGGCCACCAACCGCGGTGCCGGCAGCAGCCTGAGTCTTCGCCGGCGGGATTGGCCTGGGCCGCGGCTGCAGGTCACTCCAGACCGACCGCTTCCTTGAGCCGGTGCCAGCCCATGCCGAGGGCCAGCAACGGCGAGCGCAAATACTTGCCGCCGGGGAAGGTCATGTGCGGCACGCCGGCGAACAGTTCAAAGCCGCTGCTCTCGCGCAGGGCAATGGCTTCGCCGAGCAGCTTGCCGGCCAGGTGCGTGGCGTTGACGCCGTGGCCCGAATAGGCCTGGGCGTAGAACACATTGGGCTGGTCCTTGAGCTTGCCGATTTGCGGCAGGCGGTTGGCGCCGATGCCGATCATGCCGCCCCATTGATAGTCGATCTTTACATCGGCCAGATGGGGGAACACGGCGAGCATTTTCGGCCGCATATAGGCCGCCACATCCGCTGGGTCGCGCCCGGAATAGTGGCAGGCACCGCCGAACAGCAAGCGCCGGTCGGCCGAAAGGCGGTAGTAATCCAGCGCCACGCGCTGATCGCAAAGGGCCATGTTCTGCGGGATCAGGGCGTGTGCCTGGGCTTCGCTCAGGGGCTCGGTGGCGATCACGTAGCTGCCGGCCGGCAGCACCTTGCCGCCCAGGTTCGGGTTGAGCTGGTTCATGTAGGCATTGCAGGCAAGCACCAGGGTTTTGGCGCGCACGCTGCCGCTGGCCGTATGCACCCTGACCTCGCTGCCGTAGTCGATGCGCGTGACTGCCGAATTTTCAAACAGCTGCACGCCAAGGCTCTGGGCGGCAGCGGCTTCGCCCAGCGCCAGATTGAGCGGGTGCAGGTGTCCGGAACCCATGTCGATCATGCCGCCGACGTAGCGGTTCGAGCCGACCACTTCATGCATCTGCTCCGCTTGCAGCAGGCGCATCTCGTGGCGGTAGCCCAGCTGCTTGAGCTCGGCCATGTCTTCTGCGAAGCCTTGCAGGTGACCGGGCTTGTTGGCCAGGTCGCAGTAGCCCCAGGTCAGGTCGCAGTCGATCTGGAACTTCGCCACGCGCTGGCGCACGATCTCCACGGCCTCCAGACCCATCAGCTTGAGTTCGCGCACGCCGCTGGCACCAATCACCGATTCGAACTGATCGACGTCGTGGCCGACCCCGCGAATCAGCTGACCGCCATTACGCCCGCTGGCGCCCCAGCCGATCCTGTGCGCTTCCAGCAAGATTACCGACAGGCCGCGCTCGGCCAGCTCGATCGCGGTGTTCAGCCCCGAGAAACCGCCACCGATAATGCACACATCGGCGCTGGCTTCGCCTTCCAGTTTGCTGCACGCCAGCTGGCGATTGACGGTAGCGGCGTAGTAGGAGGCAGCATGCTGGTCGGAATGAACGGGAGCATTCATGTGTGAAATCCTGTAGGGAGTGTTTGCAAAATTTTACAAAGCATAAGCTGCAGAGCCTTGCTGCGCCAATAGCCAGGCGATAAATCGCCGCTATTGCCGGCTAATTCCGCACAAGTTGCCCGCGCAGTCCGCCAGCCGCTCGCCCGCTGCTAGTCGGGAACCGGCAACGCCAGGCTTTCCTTGACCTCTTCCATGACGATATAGCTCTTGGATTCCCGCACGTGCGGCAGCTTGAGCAGAATATCGCCGAGCAACTTACGGTACGAGGCCATCTCGTTGATGCGGGCTTTGATCAGGTAATCGAAATCGCCACTGACCAGGTGGCACTCGAGCACATGGGGCAGCTTGAGTACGGCGCGGCGGAACTCCTCGAAGGTATCGCCCGATTTGTAATCCAGGCTGATCTCGACGAAAACCAGCAGGCTGGCCTTGAGTTGCTGCGGATTGAGCCGTGCGTGATAACCCATGATCACGCCCTCGCGCTCCAGGCGCCGCACGCGCTCGGTGCAGGGTGTGGTGGACAGACCGACGCGCTCGCCCAGTTCGGTGAACGGAATGCGCCCTTCGCTTTGCAGGATGCGCAGGATATTGCGGTCGATCTTGTCCAGTTCCCTGCGGCTCTGGCGCTGGGTTCTCATAGTGGATAGCCCTCTACATTTGCGGTTTATGCCGAGATATGCTCTCGAATATAGCTAATTAAATAGTTAAATACACTGCGCTTAGATTTTTATACTGCACGCCATTACTGCTCGGACTAACAACTGCGCGCGGCAGCCCCGCGGCAACGGAGAACGACATGCGTGTCATGGTGCTTGGTAGCGGTGTAATCGGCACAACCAGTGCCTACTATCTGGCTCGCGCCGGCTTCGAGGTCGTGGTCGTCGATCGTCAGCCCGCGCCTTCGCTGGAAACCAGCTTCGCCAATGCCGGCCAGATATCTCCCGGCTATGCATCGCCATGGGCTGCTCCGGGCGTGCCTCTCAAGGCAATCAAATGGCTGTTGCAAAAGCATGCGCCGCTGGCCGTCAAACTGACCGGCGATGTCGATCAATACCTGTGGATGGCGCAGATGCTGCGCAACTGCACCGCCTCGCGCTACGCTGTGAACAAGGAGCGCATGGTGCGCCTGTCCGAGTACAGCCGTGACTGTCTCGATGAGTTGCGTGCCGAAACCGGGATTGGCTACGAAGGCCGTCAGCTGGGTACCACCCAGTTGTTCCGCACCCAGGCGCAGCTGGATAACGCGGCCAAGGATATCGCTGTGCTGCAGCAGTCCGGTGTGCCCTTCGAGCTGCTCGATCGCGCCGGTATTGCCCGTGTCGAGCCTGCCCTGGCGCAAATGACCGGCAAGCTGGCGGGGGCCTTGCGCCTGCCCAACGACCAGACCGGTGATTGCCAGATGTTTACCACCAAGCTGGTGGACATGGCGGTCAAGCTGGGTGTCGAGTTCCGTTTCGGCCAGAACATCCAGAGCCTGGAGTATGCCGGTGACCAGCTCAACGGCGTGATGATCAATGGCCAGCTGGAAACTGCCGATCGCTACGTGCTGGCACTGGGCTGTTACGCACCGCAGCTGCTCAAGCCACTGGGCATCAAGGCACCGGTGTATCCGCTCAAGGGTTACTCGTTGACCGTGCCGATCACCAATCCGGCCATGGCGCCCACTTCGACCATTCTCGATGAGACCTACAAGGTCGCCATTACCCGCTTTGATAACCGTATCCGAGTTGGCGGCATGGCTGAAATTGCCGGTTTTGACCTGTCGCTTAATCCCAAGCGGCGGGCGACCCTGGAAATGATCACCGATGACCTGTACCCGCAGGGTGGTGATCTGCCGCGTGCGGAGTTCTGGACCGGTCTGCGTCCGGCCACGCCGGATGGAACGCCGATCGTCGGCGCCACGTCCTACCGCAACCTGTTTCTGAATACCGGCCACGGCACGCTTGGCTGGACCATGGCCTGCGGCTCTGGTCGCCTGCTGGCGGATCTGGTGGCGGGCAAGCGTCCACAAATCAGCACTGTTGGCCTGGATGTTTCCCGTTACAGCAAAAAATTCAAGGAGCAACTGCATGACCGTACAGCGACTGCAAACTAACCGGCGCATGAGCCAGATCGTTATCCACAATGGCACTGTCTATCTGGCGGGTCAGGTGGGTGATGACATGGCGGCAGGTATCCAGCAACAAACCCGCGAAACCCTGGCCAACATCGAACAATTGCTGGCTGAGGCGGGCAGCGACAAGACCCGCATTCTCTCGGTGACCATTTATCTGAAGGATGTCGATGCCGATTTCGAAGGGATGAACCAGGTCTGGGACCAGTGGCTGCCGGAAGGCGTTGCACCGGCCCGCGCCACGGTTGAAGCCAAGCTTTGTGAGCCGGAAATACTGGTAGAGCTATCCGTCATCGCCGCTCTGGCATAATTTGCTACACCTTTTCCGGCGCTTTGCGCCGGTTTTTTATTTTGCGTCAGGAAGTCTGTTGCCATGCGCCCTGCCCGTGCCCTGATTGATCTCGAAGCCTTGCGGCATAACTACCGGCTGGCCCGCGAGCTGAGCTCGGCGCGCGCCCTGGCGGTGATCAAGGCAGATGCCTACGGGCACGGCGCGGTGCGTTGCGCACAGGCGCTGCACGACGAGGCCGACGGCTTTGCTGTGGCGTGCATCGAGGAAGCGCTCGAATTACGTGCAGCAGGGATCGGCCGACCCATTCTGTTGCTCGAGGGTTTTTTCGAGGCCGATGAGCTGCCGTTGATCGTGCAGCACGATTTCTGGTGCGTGGTGCATTCGCTTTGGCAGCTTGAGGCCATCGAGCGTGCCCGACTGGACAGGCCTGTGCGGGTCTGGCTGAAACTGGATAGCGGCATGCATCGGGTCGGTCTGGCCCCGGCGCAGTTTCAAGACGCCTGGCAGCGCCTGCAGGCCAGTGGCAAGGTCGATCAGATCGTGCTGATGAGCCACTTCGCCCGTGCCGACGAGCTGGATTGCCCGTACAGCAATGAGCAGGTTGTAGTGTTCGAGAAAGCCCGCCAGGGGCTGAGTGCAGAGATCAGCCTGTGTAATTCCCCGGCCATTCTTGGCTGGCCACAGGTGCGCGGTGACTGGGTGCGCCCCGGCATCATGCTCTACGGCGCAACGCCCTTTGCAGTACAGCAGCCACAGGCTGCCCGCTTGCGGCCGGTGATGACTCTGGAATCAAAAATCATCGCGGTGCGTGAGGTGGCTGCAGGTGAACCGGTAGGTTACGGCGCCAGCTTTGTGGCGCAGCGGCCGACCCGCGTTGGCGTGGTGGCAATGGGCTATGCCGATGGCTATCCGCGGCATGCACCCAGCGGTACGCCGGTCTTTATCGACGGCCAGCCGGCACAGTTGATCGGCCGCGTGTCGATGGACATGCTGACTGTCGATCTGACCGGACTGCCACAGTCCGGCCTGGGCAGCCGGGTAGAACTCTGGGGCAATAACGTACGGGCCAGTGATGTGGCGCAGCGCGCAGAAACCATTGCCTACGAACTGTTCTGCAATTTGCGCCGCGTGGAGCGCCATTATTCGGCCGTTTGACCCGCCCGCCGGGCAGCTTTCAAGCACGGCTGTTGAAAATACTGAACACTCTTGCCATTATGCCGCCTTGACTGCACTTTGCTATTGAGGGGTTTCACATTGGATGTAGGTGTTCGGTTGCAATCCATTCGCAAGCTGAAAGGCCTGTCCCAGCGCGAATTGGCCAAGCGTGCCGGTGTCACGAACAGCACTATTTCGATGATCGAGAAGAACAGCGTCAGCCCTTCTATCAGTTCGCTGAAAAAGGTGCTGGCCGGTATTCCGATGTCTCTGGTCGAATTCTTTTCGGTAGATGGCGATGACAGCGGCCCCGGGAAAGTGGTCTACAAGGCAGAAGAATTGACCGATCTGTCCAGCGGTTCGGTCACCATGCGTCTGGTCGGCAAGGGCTATCAGGTGAGGGCGCTGGCATTTCTCGACGAAACCTACCCGCCGGGCTCCGATACCGGCAAGGAAATGCTCAATCATGAAGGCGAGGAAGCCGGCATGCTGATTTCCGGCCGTCTCGAGCTGACCGTGGGCGATGAGAAGTACATTCTCGAAAGTGGCGACAGTTATTATTTCGAGAGTTCCCACCCCCATCGTTTCCGCAATCCGTTTGATCAGCCGGCGCGCCTGATCAGCGCCACTACGCCGGCGAATTTCTGATGCTTCACGCCATTGCCGGGCCTGCGACAAGTTGGGCTGTTTCAGCGCCGCCGGCTTATGGCTATACTTGCAGCTCGCCCGCCAAGACCGTGGCTGCGGGCCCGACTAGCCAGGATGAGGGTGCAACGTGAACCTGATGAACAAGATGCTGACAGCCCCTGCTGTTGTGTTGGCTTTGTGGGCGGTAAACGCTCAGGCCGCGAATATGGACGAAGAGATTGCCCAGCGGATCCAGCCGGTGGGTCAGGTCTGTATCCAGGGTGAAGAGTGCAAGGGTGTGGCCGCAGTTGCCGCGCCGGCTGCAGGCGGCGGGGCCAAGTCACCCGATGAAGTGATTGCTGCGCATTGCGGCGCTTGTCATAACAGTGGTGTGCTGGGCGCACCGAAAACTGGCGATACAGCTGCCTGGAAGGAGCGTGCCGATACCCAGGGCGGGCTGGACGGCCTGCTGGCCAAGGCGATTTCCGGTATCAATGCCATGCCGCCGAAAGGCACTTGCGCGACTTGCTCGGATGACGAGTTGAAAGGCGCAATCGAGAAAATGTCCGGCCTGTAATCGGGCTGGAGTAAAAGAAACCGCCGAGAGGCGGTTTTTTTTTTGCCCGGATTAAACGGGGGAATGGTTAACGGCGGATTGGAAATCCGCAGCTGTTGTTGTTTTGGATTCCAGCCGGAGTAGCGAACGTGATTGATCGCTTTGGTTTCGCCCTCCCGGGCGACCTACTTTCTTTGCTTGTGCAAAGAAAGCTAGGCAAAGAAACACACCCCGGCATTCGGGTCGCGCTGCGCGCGACTTCCCTCACTGCGGCACCGTTCCGAGGGTCGTCTCGAAGGGCCATCCATGGCCCATCGTTCCTCATTTGGCATCCATGCCAAATGCCCCTCTGCACGGCACCTGCGTTCGGCCTTCTGATGGGGAAGTGGTCGCCAGCCGAACCACCGTCAGTAAACGTATCAATAAGATCGTTCCCACGCTCCCGCGTGGGAATGCAGCCCTCGAGGCTCCATCGTCTGTAAGTCAGGCTCCCACGCAGGAGCATGGGAGCCATCGGGGCGTGCCTGCGGAGCGGTGCCGGAGCTAGGGGCCCGAAGCGCAGCGCAGGGCCGGATGCAGGGGCAAGCGTTTTTGCTTACATTTGCTGCGACTGGCAAAAGTGAAACGCCCAACAGGGTGGAACCGAGCGCTCGGATGAACGCGATAACCGCTGACGTAAACGGATTTCCAATCCGGTAAACATCACAGGCTTTTCGGCAACTTCCCCAGCTAGCCGGTAATGACCGGAATTCAGCGCTTGAGCAGGGCGCGGATATCCGCCAGGGCCGAGTTGCCGCGGACGGCCTTGACCTCGACGGGGGTGTCGTCCAGGCCTTCCCATTGCAGGTCATCGGGCGGTAATTCATCGATGAAGCGGCTCGGCGCGCAGTCCATCACCTCGCCAAACTGTTTGCGTTTGGCGGCGTAGGTCAGGGTTAGGTTATGCCGGGCGCGGGTGATGCCGACGTAGGCCAGGCGGCGCTCCTCTTCGATGCTGTCGGCCTCGATGCTGGAGCGATGGGGTAGTAGCTCCTCTTCCACGCCGAGAATGAACACGGATGGAAATTCCAGGCCCTTGGAAGCGTGCAGGGTCATCATCTGCACGCCCTCGGCACCTTCTTCCTCCTCCTGCTGGCGTTCGAGCATGTCGCGCAGCACCAGTTTGCCGATGGCCTCCTCGATGCTGATGCCGCCTTCTTCATCCTTTTCCAGGGTATTTTTCAGTGCCTCGATGAGAAACCAGACATTGCCCATGCGCGCATCGGCGACCTTGTCGCTGGAAGCGTTCTGGCGCAGCCAGTTTTCGTAATCGATATCCATGATCATGCTGCGCAATACCGCGATCGGCTCGCTCTGCGCACACTGCTGGCGAATCCGGTCCATCCAGGCGGTGAAGCGCGCCAGGCGCTCGCTGTAGCGGTCGTCCAGTTGCGTGCTCAGGCCTGCCTCGCTGCAGGCGCGGTACAGGCTGATCTTGCGTTCGGTCGCGTAATTGCCGAGTTTTTCCAGGGTGGCGGAGCCGATTTCCCGGCGCGGCACATTGATCACCCGCAGAAAGGCATTGTCATCCTCCGGATTGACCAGCAGGCGGAAGTAGGACATCAGATCCTTGACCTCCTGGCGGGCAAAGAAGCTGGTGCCGCCGGACAGCCGGTAGGGAATCTGGTGATGCTGCAACTTCAGCTCCATCAGCTTGGCCTGATAGTTGCCACGATAGAGGATGGCGAAGTCGTTATACGGGCGTTCGCTGCGCAGGTGCTCGGTGAGGATTTCCATGGCCACGCGCTCGCACTCGGCTTCCTCATTGCGGCAGCGGATCACGCGGATTTCGTCGCCGTGGCCCATGTCGCTCCACAGCTGCTTCTCGAAAGCGTGCGGATTATTGGCAATCAGCGTGTTGGCGCATTTGAGAATGCGGCTGGTGGAGCGGTAGTTCTGCTCCAGCATCACCACTTTCAGTGACGGGTAATCCTCCTTGAGCTGCATCAGGTTTTCCGGCCGCGCACCGCGCCAGGCGTAGATCGACTGGTCATCGTCGCCGACCACGGTGAACTGGTTGCGCATGCCGACCAGCAGCTTGACCAGCAAATACTGACTGGTATTGGTGTCCTGATATTCGTCGACCAGCAGGTAGCGTATGCGGTTCTGCCACTTTTCCAGAATGTCCGGATGCTCCTGCAGCAGTTTCACCGGCTGCATGATCAGGTCATCGAAATCCACCGCGTTATAGGCCTTGAGCCGGCGCTGATAGTGCAGGTAGACAATCGCGGCAGTCTGTTCGCGCGGATTGCGCGCCGCAGCCAGCGCCTGTTCGGGCATCACCAGTTCGTTTTTCCAGCTGCCGATCAGGTTTTTCACCTCGTCCACACCGTCATCGCCGGCGTATTCCTTCTGCATGATGTCGCCAAGCAGGGATTTGACATCGGACTCGTCAAAGATCGAAAAACCCGGCTTGTAGCCCAGGCGCACATGCTCCTTGCGGATGATGTTCAGGCCCAGATTGTGAAAGGTGGAAACGGTCAGGCCGCGGCCTTCGCTGCCGCGCAACAGGCTGCCGACGCGCTCCTTCATTTCCCGCGAGGCCTTGTTGGTGAAGGTGACGGCGACAATGTGCTGGGCGCGGATGCCGCAGTGCTGGATCAGGTAGGCGATCTTGCGGGTGATCACACTGGTCTTGCCCGAGCCGGCACCGGCAAGTACCAGCAAGGGGCCGCCGATGTAATGTACGGCTTCCTGTTGGCGGGGATTGAGTCGGGACATGGCTGGAGAATCGCCGGGTTGGTTCGGGGGCGCATTTTAGAGCAGCAAGGGTGACAAAGCACCCGGTCGGAGGGTGTTGTGCGAACAGGTGCGATGCCGTTGGTCGGCTGGTACAGTGCCCAGATCAGAAGCACAAGCGTCAAGGATGCGGCTTTCTGGCCATGCGCAAAACGGGCGTCAAATTATTGTCTATTTTTAATAAACACCCCGTATTGCGAAGATAACTCTATGTTGTATATTGAGATTCAGTCAAAAGTTAAAGTGAATTCTTTAAAGTGACTTCTTAAGTCCTGCCACCCCGGAGATGCCTTGACCAGTCAGAGCGCTGCTCCCCGACTGCTTGTACTTGCCGAAGATGCCTTCTGGGCGGAACGGCTGGGCAATCTGTTGCTCAGTCTGGGGCAGGCGGGGTTGCTGTTTGCGGCCTCCAGCTGGGAGGCCGGCAAGCGTTTCTGTCAGGACGCACCAACTCTGGTTT
Source organism: Pseudomonas pohangensis (assembly GCF_900105995.1). NCBI lineage: Bacteria > Pseudomonadati > Pseudomonadota > Gammaproteobacteria > Pseudomonadales > Pseudomonadaceae > Pseudomonas > Pseudomonas pohangensis. The sequence continues at coordinate 3,703,596 of NZ_LT629785.1, forward strand.
TTGCGGAGCCCGGCTGCTTGCCGGCGGAGGGCGCCTGTATCTGGCCGCAGGTCCTGTTGCTCGACGCCTCGCCGACGACTGTTCCCGCCCAGGTGCAGGACTGGCTGGCCAGGGATTCGCTGAATGCCGAGGTGTTGCGGCGCTGCCTGATTTCACTGCGCGAGCACTTCAACCACCAGAGCAAGGCTGGCCAGGATGCCCTGACCGGCATCGCCAATCGCCAGTCCTTTCAGGCGCAATTGGCCAAACGTCTGGAGCAGGGTGATAACGGCCAGCTGATTCTCGGCTACCTGGATCTGGACAACTTCAAGCAGGTCAATGCCAGCCTGGGTCAGCTGGGTGGCGACCGGCTGATTCGCCAGGTGGTGTCGCGCCTGCGTGGCAGTTTTGGCCAGGATGCTTTGCTGGCCAGAATCGGCAGCGACGAGTTCGCCATCCTGCTGGAGGCACCGGAAAAGTCTGGCGGATGGCTGGAGGCGCAGGCGGCGAAGGCCGTCGAGGCGCTGGCCGAACCCTTCTGGATTGATGGCGAAAGTCTCCTGCTGGGTTGCAGTCTCGGCCTGGTCCAGGAGCGCGGTCTGGCCGGCCCGGATCTGATGTTCTGGCATGCGCATATCGCCATGCAGCATGCCAAGGCACACAAAGGCTGCACATTTCAGGTCTATGACGAGCAGGTTTACAGCCGCGCCCACAGTCGCGCCGATCAGGAGGCGGAGCTGCGCCTGGCGCTGCGCCGCGACGAACTCGAACTGCATTACCAGCCGCGCCTGAACCTGACCAGCGGCAAAGTGGTCGGGCTGGAAGCGTTAGTGCGCTGGCGGCATCCGGAAAGAGGCCTGCTGCCGCCGCAGGAATTCATACCGCTCGCCGAACAGACCGGGCTGATCGTGCCGCTGGGGTACTGGGTTATTGCTCGCGCCCTGCGTGATGCCGGCTGGTTGCATGCCTGCGGTTTGCCCAGCCTGCACATGGCAATGAACCTGTCTTTCAAGCAGTTCCTCGACAGCCAGCTGCTGCCGACCATGCAGCACCTGATTGCCGGCTCTACCGTCGATGCCAGTTGTCTGGAATTCGAGCTGACGGAAACCGCGATGATGAGTCGCAGCGATTACGTGCTGAAAACCATGCAGACCCTTGGCGAGCTGGGTGCCAGATTTTCCCTGGATGATTTCGGTACCGGCTTCTCCTCGTTCTCGCATCTGGCCAATCTGCCGATTGCCGTGCTCAAGGTGGACAAGACCTTTGTCACCGGCATGGTCGACAGTCCCGAGCAGCGGCAGATGGTCAAGGTAATCATCAATCTGGCCCATTCGCTGGGCCTGGAAGTGGTTGCCGAAGGTGTCGAGACAACCCAGGAACTGGACATGTTGCGCCAGTTCGGTTGCGATCAGGTACAGGGTTATCTGATCAGTCATGCCCTGCCGCTGTCGGACCTGGCGGACTTTCTGATCGCCCGGGATGAGCACGGCGTGCGTCAATTGCGGACGGTGTATTAGGTCGCCGTAGCACCGCCCGGACAGCGTTTGCGGCTATTATCCCGCGTGTGGCGCAATGCATAAGCGTCAACTGTCGTCACTCCGGGGTTTTCTGCATGCGTCGTCGTCTCCTGCCCATCATCATTCTTGGCTGTGCCATCGCCGGGTTCATGTTGCTTAAAGCCACCCGGCCGCTCGCGCCAGAGCTGGAAATTCGTGAGCGTGTCTGGCGTATCGAAGCGCTACCGGCGAGCGCCGTCAGCACGCAACCGACGCTGGTGCTGTACGGGCGCATCGAGGCTCCGGATCAGCTACGTGCTGCTGCACCGGTGAGTGGCCGGGTGCTGCAGGTGAATGTGCGTGACGGCGACCGGGTGGCTGCCGGCGCGGTCCTGGCACAGCTGGACCCGCGGGATTTGCAGCCGCGGGTTGCGCAAGCACGCGCCGATGTCGAGCGCGAACAGATCCGCCACAGCGGCGACCGCAAAGCCATTGCCCAGGAAAAAATCCTCCTGGATCTGGCCGTAACCAAGCAGAGCCGCTTTGAAAAGCTGAAGAATGCCCGACTGGGCGCGGTGAGTGCCTATGACCAGGCCAGCGAGGACGTGGCGCGTATTCGCCTGTCGCTGACCCAGCGCGAACAGTCGATTGCCGAGCACCCTGCGCGTCTGGCGCAACTCCAGGCCAGACTGGAGGAAGCCGAGCGCGATGCGGCGCGCGGCGAGATAGTGGCGCCTTTCGCTGCACGTATCGGCAAGGTCGAAGTCGCTGCCGGCGACCAGGTTCAGGCCGGGCAAACCTTGCTCCGCCTGTATGCCTCGGATGAGCTGTTCCTGCGTGCACGGGTTCCGGCGATCTATGCCGAGGAACTGCGCACCGCTCTGCAGCGGGGCGAAGAGCTCAAGGCCAGTGCCGATTTCGGTGCCGTGACCATTCATGCTGTGCTCGAACGCATCAGCGGCGAGGCGGATGCGCGTGGGGTCGATGTGCTGCTGCGCATCGAAAATGACACCCATTTGCCAGTCGGCGCTTTCGTCAACGCGGTACTCGAGCGTCCGGCAGCAAACGAGGTGTTTGTCGTGCCATTTTCGGCACTGCATGGTGGCGAGCGAATCTATGCGGTGCGCGACGGGCGGCTGGTCGGCACGCGGGTAACCCGTATCGGCGAACGCCGGGAAGGTGATGAAGTGCGCTTGCTGGTGCGTTCGCCCGAGATAGCATCAGGCGAGCTGCTGATGACCACCCACTTGCCGAATGCCATCGATGGGCTGGCGGTCGAGGTGCTGGCGCAATGAAGGCGCAGGGTATCCTGGCGCAACTGACCCGGCACAAAGTGGCCGCCAATGTGCTGATGCTGCTGGCTTTCCTGCTCGGCGGCATCGGCCTGCTGCGGATGAACGTGCAGTTTTTCCCGAGTTTCAATCTGGATGTCATCTCGGTACGGGTGCTCTGGAGTGGCGCGCCAGCCGAAGATGTGGAAGCCGGCATCACCCTGCCGCTGGAAGAAAAGCTCAAGACCGTCGATGGTCTGAAGAAAATGACCTCGACCTCGGCCCAGGGTGTGGCCAGTATCATGCTGGAGCTGCAGGACGGCACCGAGCCCCTGCAGGCGCTGGATCAGGTGCGCCAGCGGGTCGATGAGTTCCGCAACCTGCCACGCGACGCCGAACCTCCCGAGGTGGCCCGCGTCACCCGTTACGAGCCGATTGCCCGTCTGCTGGTGCGCGGCAGCAGTGTCGCGGAATTACGCCCGTGGGTGCGGCGTTTCGAAAGTGAACTGCTGGCCGGCGGTATCGACCAGATAACCATCAGCGGCATGCCGGAAGAGCGAATTGCCATCGAGGTACCTTCTGCCGCCCTGGAGACGCTGGGCATGTCGCTGATCGAGGTGGGTGAGCGGGTCAGCCAGATCGCCCGCGATGTGCCGGCAGGGGTTGCCGGCGCACAGGATGCCGCCCGGGAAATCCGCGGCCTGGAGCAGCGGCGTAATGCTCTGGCGTTTGACAATCTGGCGGTGGTCAGCGATGCCCGCGGACGCATCACTCTGGGAGAAATCGCCAGCATCAGCCGCGAGCCGCGACCGGGCGATCTGGTACTCAGCGAATCCGGCGATGCGGTGGTCGAGATGGCTTTGCAGCGCACCGAAAGCGGGCACTCGCTGAAGTCGGCCCGCATGCTCGAGGAATGGCTGGCGCGTACGCAGCCGACGCTGCCCTCGTCGATCAAGCTGGAAGTGTTCGATGAAAGCTGGCAGCTGATCCGTGATCGTATCCAGCTGCTGATCTACAACGGCTTGTCCGGTCTGCTGGTGGTAGTGCTGGTGCTGTACCTGTTCCTGCCCTCACGCATCGCCTTCTGGGTGACCATGGGTATCCCCACCGCTTTTCTGGCGACCCTCGGGCTGATGTCGATATTCGGTGGCACCATCAATATGGTCAGCCTGCTGGCGCTGATCATGGCGCTGGGCATCATTGTCGATGATGCCATTGTGGTCAGTGAGGAAACCGCCACCTTGCGCAGTAACGGTGCTTCGTCTGACGAGGCCGCGCTGGGCGGTGCGCAGCGCATGCTGATGCCGGTGCTGGCGTCCTCGCTGACCACGGTGGCGGCGTTTATCCCGTTGATGCTGATTGGCGGCACGGTCGGCAACATCATGCGCGATATTCCGTTCGTGATGATCATGGTGATCCTCGCCTCGGTACTCGAATGCTTCATGATTCTGCCGGCCCACCTCAAGCATGCCATGCGCCCGCGTATGGCTGGCGAGCCTTCGCGCCTGCGGCAAAGGATTGATCAGGCGTTCGACCAGTTTCGCGATGGCTGGTTTCGGCGCACGGTCACGCTGGCCATCGAATGGCGTGCGGTAACCGTTGCCATCACGTTGACGACCATGATTCTGGCGATCGGTCTGCTGGCGGGTGGACGGGTCAATTTCTCCTTCTTCCCCACCCCGGAGGGTCAGGTGGTGTATGCCAATGCCACCTTTGTCGCCGGAACCCCGCGGGCCGAGACCGAGCGCCTGCTGGCGAAGCTGGAAGCGGCATTGTTCGAAACCGAGCGGGAGCTGGGCGGTGGCCTGGTGCAAACCGCGGTTTCCCGGCTGGGCGCGATTGTGATTAGCGGCACCGGTACGGCCAGTGGCGGTGATCAGCTGGCGTCGGTCATGGTCGAGCTGGTGCCGCCGGATATCCGCAGTGTGCGCAACGAGCAGTTCCTGGCCACCTGGCGCAGCAAGGTGGCAGCTACTGCCGGGCTGGAGCGGCTGACTTTCAACTCGCGTATCGGTGGCCCGCCGGGTCGTGACCTGAATGTGCGGCTGACCGGAGTGGACGCGCAAGTGCTGAAGGCCGCCGCGCTGGAGCTGTCGGAAACCATGCAGGCGATCAATGGCGTGAGCGACACCGAGGACGATATGCCTTTCGGTCGCGAACAGCTGGTTTATCGCCTGACTCCTGCGGCCGAGGCACTGGGCCTGACCACCGAGAGCCTCGGCCGGCAGCTGCGTGCGGCCTTCGATGGCTATCTGGCGCAGCTGGTGCAGGTCGAACGTGACGAACTGGAAGTGCGCGTACTGTTGCCACGCGATGAGCGTGAGCGCCTGGATGTGTTCGAACGTCTGAGCATCAGCCTGCCCGATCGTCAGTTCGTGCCGCTGACCAGCGTTGCCAGCTGGGAGTCGCGCCAGGGCTGGGAGGCATTGCGTCACGCCGATGGCGAGCTGGCCGTCGAAGTCACCGGCGAGGTCGACGGGGCAAGAACCACGGCCGACCAGATCAAGGCGCAATTGCAGCTTGAAGTGCTGCCGCTACTGGCTGAGAAGTACGGCGTGCAGTACAGCTTTCAGGGCCGTGCGGCGGACCAGCGCGACTCCATGCAGGATATGCAAAGCGGCATGTTGCTGGGCCTGGGCCTGATCTACCTGATTCTGGTCTGGTCGTTTGCCTCCTGGAGCTGGCCGCTGGTAGTGATGTCTGCGATCCCCCTGGGTCTGGCCGGCGCGGTTTTCGGGCACTGGCTGCTGGGGATGAACCTGACCATGTTCTCGCTGTTTGGTCTGTTCGGCCTGTCGGGCATCGTGGTGAACAACTCGCTGATTCTGGTCAGCCTGTCCAATGAGCTGCGGATGCAGGGCGCCAATCTGCACGATGCGCTGATTGGCGCTGCCTGTGGTCGCTTGCGCGCAGTGTTGTTGACCTCGCTGACCACCATCGGCGGGCTGGCGCCGCTGTTGTTCGAGACCTCCCTGCAGGCGCAGTTCCTGATCCCCATGGCCACCTCGATTGCCTTTGGCCTGGGGGTGTCGGCATTGCTGGTGCTGTTCTTTGTGCCGGCGCTGCTGTCCTTGCTGGAAAGCTTCAAGCAATGGTCAGCCGCCCTGCTGGGATTGTCGGCGAAGCCCGCAGAGCAGGAGTGATGAGCACACCGCGCCGGCAACAACAGCCTCAGTCGGGCTGTGTGCTGCCTGGCCGGTACTGCAGGGCTTCGGCCAGATGGCCGCGTTGAATGCTCGCGACACCTTCCAGATCGGCCAGCGTGCGTGACACCTTGAGGATCCGGTGCGCGGCGCGCAGCGACAGCCCCATGCGCTCGCAGGCGTTTTCCAGCCAGAGCTGATCGCTGCTGCCCAGCAAACAATGCTGGCGCAGGCCATCGAGATCGAGAAAGGCATTGGCACAGCCTTGCCGGCTGTATTGCCGCTGGCGCGCTGCGGCCACCCTGGCGGCACCCCGTGTGCTGCTGTCGAGTGCGTCAGGCTGGTGGTTCAGGGTGGTGGTTTCACGGGCAACCGTCAGGTGCAGGTCGATGCGGTCGAGCAAAGGTCCGGACAGCTTGCTGCGGTAACGCTGGATCTGCTCGGTGGTGCAGCGGCAGCGGCCACCGGGGTCGCCCAGATACCCGCAGGGACAGGGATTCATCGCGGCGACCAGCTGGAAGCGCGCCGGGAAACGCACCTTGTCATGGGCGCGGGCGATGACGATCTGGCCGCTTTCCAGCGGTTCGCGCAGCACTTCCAGCACCTTGCGGTCGAATTCGGGCAATTCGTCGAGAAACAGCACCCCCATATGGGCCAGCGTTATTTCGCCAGGCCGTGGTTTGCTGCCGCCGCCAACCAGTGCCGGGCCGGAAGCGCTGTGGTGCGGTTGCCTGAAGGGCCGCTGCGGCCAGCGATCGAGCGGGATGTTGCTGGCCAGTGAGTGAATGGCCGCCACTTCGAGCGCTTCCTGCTCTTCCAGCGGTGGCAACAGTCCCGGCAGGCGACTGGCCAGCAGGGTCTTGCCGGTGCCGGGCGGGCCGCTGAGCAGCAGGTTGTGGGCGCCGGCGGCGGCAATCAGCAACGCGCGCTTGGCCGCCTGCTGGCCCTGCACATCTGCCAGATCGGGATAGGGCTCGCTTAGCCGGGTCAGACCCTGCGGCTGATAGGGCTGGATCGGCGCAGTACCTGCGCAGTGCGCCGCCAGCTGCAGCAGGTGTTCGACGGCCAGAACCTGCAAGCCGGAAGCCAGACAGGCCTCTTCGGCATTTTCCTTCGGCACTACCAGGGTGCGTCCGCAGGTGCGCGCGGCCAATGCGGCAGCCAGTACGCCCTGCACCGGGCGGACTGTGCCGGACAGGGCCAGTTCACCGAGGCATTCGAGCGACTCAAGACTGCTTGCCGGAAGCTGTCCGCTGGCGGCGAGAATGCCCAGGGCTATGGCCAGATCGAAGCGGCCACCATCCTTGGGCAGGTCGGCCGGGGCCAGATTGAGGGTGATACGGCGAGCGGGGAATTCGAAGCCGCAATTGAGGATCGCACTGCGCACGCGGTCCTTGCTTTCCTTGACTGCGGTTTCCGGCAAGCCGACCAGCGTCAGCGCGGGCAGGCCGTTGGCCAGATGCGCCTCGACGGTCACGGACGGTGCTTCCACGCCCACCAGGGCGCGGCTGTTGACGATGGCCAGGGACATGATCACTCCTTGATCGGTCCCGCCCGCAGGAAACTAACTGGCGGGCGGATTAAGCCGGGCTTCCAGCTCGGCAACTTTGGCTTCGAGACTCTCCAGGCGGCTGCGGGTGCGCGCCAGCACGATCATCTGGCTGTCGAACTCATCCCGGCTGACCAGATCCAGCTTGCTGAACGCGCTTTGCAGCAGGGCTTTGAGTTGTGCCTCGATTTCGGCGTGCGGTAATGGCGTCTCGCCGTTGAACAGGCGTGAGGCGTGACCAGCCAGGGAGTCGAGCAGGGCTTTGGGCGGCAGCATGATGGGGGTTCCTTCGCGGTGAACGCCGGCAGTTTAGCATGCAGCCGCAGACGCTGTGGCTGCGAAGAGCTCCGGCACTTTTGCGCAATAAAGGTGCGCAATGAAGCACCAGAATGGTGCGCAGGATATTGCCCAAAGGTGTGCGGAGCCATCTTGGTCTGAAACTATGATATTGAAAAATAACGATTTATTAAAGTTGGCAAGCTATCTGCAATGTTTCCGTCGACGCATGCACAGAGGCAGTTCAAGTGCATCAGAGCTGAAAGTTGATGCCTCCCTTGGAGAGGTTCAAGCCAGCAGTAGCCGGATCAGCTTGGTCCGGACAGTTACAAAAGACGGATACAGCGCATAGACTTGTTGCGGGTTTGTTACCTGGGGCAAGTCCACCAAAAACGGGAGAGAGCTACATGAAGTTAGTCACTGCGATTATCAAGCCGTTCAAACTGGATGACGTACGCGAGTCGTTGTCCGAGATCGGTGTGCAGGGCATTACCGTTACCGAGGTCAAGGGATTTGGTCGGCAGAAAGGCCACACCGAGCTGTATCGCGGTGCGGAATATGTTGTCGACTTCCTGCCAAAAGTGAAGATCGATGTGGCGATAGCCGATGATCAGCTGGATGCGGTCATCGAGGCGATCACCAAGGCAGCCAACACCGGCAAGATCGGTGACGGCAAGATCTTTGTGGTCAATCTGGAACAGGCCATCCGTATTCGTACCGGCGAAACCGGTACCGACGCGGTTTAACCCCCAAACCCCCTAAAGCCCCAGGAGAAACACCATGACTCTGCGCAAAATCGCAGGGCTAGGAGCCCTTTTGTCTTTCGTAATCCCAGGCATGGCCCTGGCTGACGAGGCTGCTCCGGTCCTCAACACGGGCGACACCGCCTGGATGCTGGTCGCTTCACTACTTGTTCTATTCATGACCATTCCCGGTCTGGCACTGTTCTACGGCGGCATGGTGCGTTCGAAGAACCTGCTGTCGGTGCTGATGCAGTGCTTCGCGATTACCTGTCTGATCAGCATTTTGTGGGTGATCTACGGCTACAGCATTGCTTTCGATACCACCGGTATGGAAGCCGGAGTAACCAACTTCAGCTCCTTCATCGGCGGCCTCGACAAGGTTTTCCTCAGCGGTCTGACCGTTGACAGCCTGACCGCACTGGTCCCGGAAAGCGTGTTCGTGGTGTTCCAGATGACCTTCGCCATCATCACTCCGGCGCTGATCGTCGGTGCCTTCGCCGAGCGCATGAAGTTCTCCGCGATGCTGATCTTCATGGCCGTGTGGTTCACCCTGGTCTATGCACCGATTGCCCACATGGTCTGGGCCGGTGACGGTGGCTTGCTGTGGGACTGGGGCGTACTGGACTTTGCCGGTGGCACCGTGGTGCACATCAACGCCGGTATCGCGGGTCTGGTTGCCTGTCTGGTACTGGGCAAGCGCAAGGGCTTCCCGACCACCCCGATGGCACCGCATAACCTCGGTTATACCCTGGTGGGTGCGGCCATGCTCTGGGTCGGCTGGTTCGGTTTCAACGCCGGTTCTGCCCTGGCGGCTAACGGTACTGCGGGTATGGCCATGCTGGTAACCCAGATCGCCACTGCTGCTGCTGCGCTGGGCTGGATGGGCGCCGAGTGGCTGACCCATGGCAAGCCAAGTGCACTGGGTATTGCTTCGGGTGTTGTCGCAGGTCTGGTGGCGATTACCCCGGCAGCCGGTACGGCCGGCCCGATGGGTGCGATCGTGATCGGTCTGGCCTCCGGCGTCATCTGCTTCTTCTGTGCCACCAGCATGAAGCGCAAGCTCGGCTATGACGACTCGCTGGATGCCTTCGGGGTGCATGGTGTTGGCGGTATCGTTGGTGCCTTGCTCACCGGTGTGTTTGCAGCACCGGCCCTGGGCGGCTTTGGTGAAGTGACCGATATCGGCAGCCAGCTGTTCATCCAGTTCAAGGGTGTGGCCTTTACCGTGATCTACACCGGTGTGATTACCTTCGTGATCCTCAAGGTGCTGGACATGCTGATGGGTCTGCGGGTTACCGAGGAAGACGAATCAGTCGGCCTGGACCTGTCCCTGCACAACGAGCGTGGCTACAACATGTAAGGCTTTATCCGGGTCCGGTTTACCCCGGACTCGCTTGAAAAGGGCACCTTCGGGTGCCCTTTGTTTTTTTTGGCGGCGCGCTAGAATGTGCGCCTGTCGCGATGAAGCAAAAATAACCTTGGTGTCGCCCTTGGCCGGCTTGCTTGCCGGTTATCGAGCAGAACCCCGGAATTTCTCCCGGTTGCATTCACTAGGCTGTGCGACTGAGCTATAAATAAACCGCTGTGGCAAGTTTTGAGGTAGAAACATGAGTGACGAAGAGCTCGAGCAGGACGACATCGAAAGTGTGGATGAGGATGATGGCGATGATCTGCCCGCCGATGACAGCGATGTAGATGCCGAAGATGACGATGACGAGGATGACAGCGACATCGCCGAGGCCGCTCCCAGAAGCAAAGGCAAGGCCAAGACCAAGGCGGTCACCGAAGAGGACATGCCTTCATTTGAAGCCAAACAGTCCGAACGTGATGCATTAGCCAAGGCGATGGAAGAGTTCCTTGCGCGTGGTGGCAAGGTGCAGGAAATCGATGCCAATGTGGTCGCTGATCCGCCCAAGAAGCCCGACAGCAAATATGGCAGCCGGCCTATCTGAGCCCTGACCAATAAAAAACCCGCCGATCAAGGCGGGTTTTTTATTGCCTGAGCGGGCGATCAATACGTGGCCGAAAACTAGCAGGCCAGAGCAGGTGCTGATTCAGGCCCGGTCTCGTGAGTCAGCGAAACTCAGGCACTGGCGCCTGCCAGGCGCTCCAGCACTGCGGGCAGCTCGGCCAGGCTGCGGATTTCCGCATGCGCCGGTTGCGCGCCGGTCCATGCCTTGCCCTGGGGGTTGAACCAGACTGCCCGTAATCCGGCGGATAGAGCGCCGGAAATATCATCGCCGGGGTGATCGCCGATATGCACTGCCTGGTGCGCCAGCACGCCGGCAAGCTGCAGTGCTTCGTTGAAGGGTCGCGGGTCGGGCTTGCCGATGCCCAGCTGTTCTGCGCTCAAGGCAAACCGGAAATAATCGGCCAGGCCCAGGCGCCGCACATCGGCATTGCCGTTGGTGATAACGCCAAGGCAGTAGCGGTTGGTCAGGGTTTCCAGCGTTGCATGCACATCGGGGAACAGCTCGACCTGATGGCGGGCCTGCAGGAACACCTGAAAGCCCTGCTCGGCAAGTTGCGCTGCCTGCTGTTCGGCATAACCGGCTTCGCGCAGGGCGATATCCAGAATACGCCGGCGCAGTTCGCTCAGGCGATGGCGCAAATCAGGCTCAAGCTGCATCAGGCGCCGGCGAATTTCCCACAGATGCTCGATGGGTATCGGTCCGAGCAGGGGCGCCTCTGCAGCCAGCCAGTCACGCAGCGCCGCCTCTGCGCCGTGCATGACCGGCGCCACGCTCCACAGCGTGTCATCGAGGTCGAAAGTTACCAGTGCAATGCTCATGGGGTCTCGTCGATCGGTTGCGCGTCATGCGCTGGTGGGTTGCTGGCAGCCTGGCGTCGCGCGCGCGGGTGGGCGCTGTCATAGACCTTGGACAAATGCTGGAAATCCAGATGGGTATAGATCTGCGTCGTCGCGATATCCGCATGGCCGAGCAGTTCCTGCACCGCGCGCAGATCCTGGGAGGACTCGAGCATGTGGCTGGCAAAGCTGTGGCGCAGCATGTGCGGGTGCAGGTGCTGGCCCAGTTCACGGGCGCCGGCCTGGGCTACGCGCAGTTGCACGGCACGCGGACTCAGGCGGCGGCCCTGGCGGCTGATGAATACTGCGCTGTCCGCCGGGTTGGCCGTCTGCCGCAGTGGCAGCCAGTCGCGCAAGGCGCTGACGGCTTTGCGCCCGACCGGCAGCTCGCGGGTTTTCGCGCCTTTGCCGAGCACGCGCACCATGGCGCCAGCCAGGTCGAGTTCCTGCAGGTTAAGGCCGACCAGTTCCGACAGGCGCAGCCCGGAAGAGTAAAACAGTTCGAGTAAGGCCTGATCGCGGCGGGCGAGAAATTCATCCTCAACGCCACCATCGAGCAATTGCTGGGCGCGGTCCGCATCCAGCGCGCGTGGCAATTTGCGCGCACCCTTGGGTGGGCTCAGACCGTCGGCCGGGTCATGCTGACAGAGGCCTTCGCGCAGCAGGTATTTGTACAGGCCGCGCACTGCCGAGAGCAATCGGGCCAGACTGCGTGCGGACTGGCCCTGCTGGTGCAGGCGGGCAATCATGCGCCGCAGGCGGGCAGTGTCCAGCGCTGCCCAGCCGCTCAGGTCGTCTTGCCTGCAGAGCGCCAGTACGCGCTGCAAGTCACGCCGGTAGGCGTCCAGGCTGTGCGCCGATAACTGGCGTTCATTGCGCAGGTGAGCCAGGTAGGAGTCAAGCTGGGTTTGCATGCTGACGAACCTGCAGGTGCGGGACGGCCGGGACGAGCTGCGTAACCTTAGCGCGCCGAGCGTAGTGGCGTGGCAAAGCGCGGCAGCACCCGTGCCAGCACTTCCGCAACATAACCGAGGAACAGGGTGCCGAGGGAGTTTTTGTAGTGCAGCGGATCAGGACTGCCGATCGCCAGCACGCCGTGCAGGCCCTGATGGGCCAGACTCACTACCGCAGCGGAACCAACCTTGGCGCCTTCCTGCTTGCCGAACAGGAAGGTCAGTTCCTGTGGCCGCAGAATACCGCAGACGCTCTTGTTGCCGGATAGCAGGCCGCCAATCGCCTGATGGGCTTCTGCCAGGCTGGCCGAGCGGCCGACCCCGGTGGGGTTGTCGCTGAGCAGGATCAGGCTGACGAAGGGCACCTTGAACTCGTGGCGCAGACTGTCTTCAACGGCGCTGATCACCTCTTCCAGACTGGTCGCATCGAGCATGTCGAGTACCAGGCGGCGGGTCTTGTCGAACAGGCGGTCGTTATCGCGGGCAACGTCCATCAGTTGCGACAGGCGATGACGCATTTCAATGTTGCGTTCACGCAGCAGCTTGACCTGCCGCTCGACCAGCGAGACCGCCGCGCCGGGCAGGTGTGGAATGCGCAAATCGGGAATCAGTTCGTCATGATCGGCGAAGAACTCCGGATGCAGGCGCAGGTAGGCTGCAACCGTTTCCGAGTCGAGAGGCACTGGTTCCTTGCGTTCTTCGGTCATGGCAATACTCGGCTAGAGGCGAATCTGTCCTTCGTAAACACGAACTGCAGGCCCGGTCATCATAACCGGCTCACCCGTTCCTGCCCACTCTATGCACAGCTTGCCGCCTGGAAGCTCCAGCTGCAACGGTGAATCCATCCAGTTCTGCCGAATCGCCGCCACTGCCGCCGCGCAGGCGCCGGTACCGCAGGCCTGGGTTTCGCCGGCGCCCCGCTCCCATACCCTGAGTCTGGCGTGCTGGCGGTCAAGCACCTGCAGAAAGCCGACGTTAACCTTCTGCGCAAAGCGCGCATGGGTTTCGATTTTCGGCCCGAGGGTCTTTACCGGAGCACTGTCCACGTCATCGACACGGATCACCGCGTGCGGATTGCCCATCGACACGGCGGCCAGCTCGATGCTTTGCCCTTCGACGTCGAGCGGGTAGCTCAGCGCCTCGCTGTCGGCGCTGAATGGAATCTCTGCCGGGTTCAGCCGTGGCGGGCCCATGTCCACAGTAACCTGCCCGTCGACGCGCATCTGCAGCTCGATGATGCCGCCGCGGGTTTCCACGCGGATACGCTTCTTCACGGTCAGCCGCTTGTCCAGCACGAAGCGGGCGAAGCAGCGCGCGCCATTGCCGCACTGTTCCACTTCGGAGCCATCGGCGTTGAAGATGCGGTAGCGGAAATCGACATCAGGACTGTTGGGTGCTTCGACCAGCAGCAACTGGTCGAAGCCGATGCCGGTATGCCGGTCACCCCACTGTTTGGCGTGCTTGGACTGGATATGCGCCTGCTGACTGATCAGGTCGATGACCATGAAGTCGTTGCCCAGGCCGTGCATCTTGGTAAAACGCAATAACATGGCGTTATCCCTGCCGGTCTGCTGGCAGCTGGCTTTCGGCGGCAAACAGCTCCTGCACCGTCTCGCGCCGGCGCACTTCGAACGCCTCGCCAGCATCCACCAGCACCTCGGCCGCCCGGCCGCGGGTGTTGTAGTTCGAGCTCATGACAAAACCATAGGCGCCCGCCGAGCAGACCGTCAGCAGGTCGCCCTCTGCCAGTACCAGTTCACGGTTCTTGGCGAGAAAGTCACCGGTTTCGCAGATCGGCCCGACGATATCGTAATTGCGGGCAGTGCCTTGACGCGGTTGTACCGCGAGTACGTCCATCCATGCCTGGTACAGCGCCGGCCGAATCAGGTCGTTCATTGCCGCATCGACGATGGCGAAATCCTTGTGTTCGGTGTGCTTGAGGTACTCGACGCGGGTAAGCAGTACTCCGGCATTGGCCACGATCGAGCGCCCCGGCTCGAACACCAGTGCCAGCTGGCGACTGCCAAGGCGTTCGCGTACGGCCTGGATATAGTCGCTGGCCAGGGGTGGCTGCTCGTCGCGGTACTGCACGCCGAGACCGCCGCCCAGATCCAGATGCTGAATGCGGATACAGTGCGCTGCCAGACGGTCAATCAGTGCCAGCAGGCGGTCGAGGGCATCCAGAAACGGCGGCAGAGTGGTCAGTTGCGAGCCGATATGGCAGTCCACGCCAATGACCTGCAGGTTCGGCAGGCTGGCAGCGCGCACATACACCGCTTCGGCATCGGCGATGGCGATACCGAACTTGTTTTCTTTCAGGCCGGTGGAAATATACGGGTGGGTGCCGGCATCCACATCGGGATTCACCCGCAAGGATACCGGCGCCTGCACGCCCAGTTCGGCGGCCACCAGTTGCAGGCGCTCCAGCTCGTCGCTGGATTCGACGTTGAAACAGTGCACGCCAATCTGCAGGGCACGGCGCATGTCGTCGCGGGTCTTGCCGACGCCGGAGAAGACGATCTTGCCAGGCTCGCCACCGGCAGCCAGCACGCGCTCCAGCTCGCCGCGGGAGACGATGTCGAAACCGGCACCCAGACGTGCCAGCAGATTCAGCACGCCGAGATTGGAGTTGGCCTTTACCGCAAAGCACACCAGATGCTCGATACCCTGCAGGGCGTCGGCATAGGCGCGGTATTGCTGTTCGATATGGGCGCGTGAATAGACGTAAGTAGGCGTGCCGAAACGCTCGGCAATAGCGGACAACGCCACGCCTTCCGCGAACAGCTCACCGCCGCGGTAGGTGAAAGCTTCCATGTAACCCCCTTAGAGAAAGATGTCTTTGTCGTGCTCTTTGACGGCTTTCTCATCGTCCGGCATGTACAGCGGGCCTTTTTGGCCACAACCGGCGAGGGACACACTCAATACGGCAAGCGCAATGAAGGACAGGAGCAGGCGCTTCATGTTGAACATCCTGAAATCGATTATTGCCGGCAGTATACCGAGCGACCGGCGCCTTGCCTATGCGCCGGGGCGCAGGCGGAGCAAGCCTTGCAGCCAGGCGACCAGTGGCTGCCGGCTGACACCGTGGCGGTTGGCAAGACAGCGGGAGCGATCTCCGGCATCCTGTACGCAGATTGCCGCAGCCCCCGCATAAGCGGATTGTGGCGCCCTTCCCGGGATTTTCGAGGTTTCTGTAATGAGTTTGAGCGAAGCACGCTTTCATGATCTGGTGGATACGCTGCAGCAGACCATCGAGGATGCGTTTGACGACACGGATCTGGATGTTGATCTGGAAAACAGCGGCGGCGTGCTCACCGTGCGCTTCGAAAATGGCAGCCAGCTGATCTTCAGCCGCCAGGCACCCTTGCGCCAGTTGTGGCTGGCGGCGCGTTCCGGCGGTTTCCATTTCGACTATGACGAAGACCAGGGCGGCTGGATGTGCGACAGCAGTGACGAAATGCTCGGTGAAATGCTGGTACGCATCTGCCGCGAGCAGGCTGGAGTGGACATTGAGTTCGAGCTGGACTGAAACGCAGGCTTCGCCCTGCGTGCGCAATTGTTGTCTGGACGACGAGGATATCTGCCTGGGCTGCGGGCGCAGCCTCGGCGAAATTCTCGAATGGTCGGCTGCCGGCGATGCACGGCGCCGGGCGATCCGCGCCATTGCCGCCGCCCGCCGTCAGCCGGTTGCTGCCCGCGGCAGGTCGGCGGAATAAGCCTGCCGGATGCCACGGCATCCGGCAGAGCGCTTTGTCAGGCTTTGGCCGGGGTGAGAATGGTCAGCAGCGACTGCGCGTGCTCGGCCGCATCCAGGCCCAGGCTGGTCAGGTAGCCACCGTCCGGCTGATCGGTAAGGCCTTTGTCGTACAGGCGCTGTGCCGCGGCTACCGCACTGGCGGCTGCGTTGTGATGCACCTTGATGCCTTCGGTGGTATTGGACAGGTTGAACAGGGTGAGAATTTCCAGTTCGGCGATCAGTTCAGGGGTGTATGCCATAAGCACTCCGGTCTTTTGCAAGGGTCGCGCAGGGTTTGTGCACGCTGTACCAGCAGTGTAGCGATGTCGGCTGGACTGTGCAGGATTATGCGGTGCGGATGGCGCGGGCCGCGAGAGTCTTTGCCATCAGTCTTCAGTCTGCTCTGCGGGTAACTCAGGTAGCCGGCGCAGCGCCAGTTCATAGCCATCGCGGTCGAATGGCCGGTCTGCTGCAAGCATCGCGCTGATTTCTCCGGCCAGGACCAGTGCCATCAGCTGCAGGATTTCTTCGCGCGGATAACCGACCAGCGTCAGTTTGTTGCAGGTCGCCCGGGCTGCCGGCGGGTCGTCGGCCTCGATCTGGTTCTCGATGGCGCTGATCAGCGTCGCTTCGGTGAACGCTTCCTCGTCGTTGTCTTGGCTGTCTTGCATGGCGGGGTCCATTGGCTGGTTGATTCTTGCAAGTTAGCAGATGCGCCCTGCCCGGCCTAAATTGCTTGCCGGCAAAGGGCTATAGCCGCCACCGGAACTTCCCTGCAACGCGGCGGCGCTACGCTTGCAGGCGAGTGTGGATGATTCCGCGATGTTACTGCACCTGCTGGTTCTCGGCGGTGGCGCTGATCAGCGGTTGCTGGTTGTAACTCTGCCCCAGCGCCAGATTCAGGTTGACCCAGTTGCTCAGCCGCAAAAAGCGCTGCTCGATGGCACTGGCCTCGCTGCCGAGCTGCTGGGACTGCAGCTGCAGAACCGTGAGCATGTCACTGGCACCTGCCTGGTAGCGCTGCTTGGCGATGGTCACCGATCTTTTCCGTTGTTGCACGGCCTGATCGGTAGCGAGGATGGCGCGATCGTAGAAGTATTCATCAATAAGTCCCGACTCCACTTCATTCAGGGCCCGCAGGACCACGCGACCATAGTTGGCCACGGCCTGCTTCTGGTACTCGTCGGAGATGCGGATATTGGCGCGCAGGGCGCCACCCTCATAGATTGGCAACTGCATGCCCAGCCCCGCCGTACCCAGCCAGGGCTCCAGATTCAGCGCGTCAAGCAGGCCGTCGGTGTAGCGTCCGGCATTGAGGGACAGGGAGAAACCCGGCAGCAGGGCCAGCCGGTCCGCTTCATTCAGGCGGAAGGCGCTGATCACCTGTTGTTCGGCGGCCAGTACATCCGGGCGCCGGGCAATAATGGAAACCGGCGTGTCGGAAGCGATCACCGGCGGCAGATTGGCCAGCATCCGCGTGGTCTGGATATCGCCGGCGGGGTAACGACCGAGCAGCAATTCCAGAGTGCGGCGGGCCTCGGCGTAGTTTTTCTCAGCGGTTTGCACCTGGGTCTCGATGTTATCCAGGTAGGCTTGTGTCTGGCTTACATCAAAGTCGGAGACCTTGCCGGCCCGCATGCGGATCTTTACCAGCTTGAGTATGTCGGCATACAGCACCTGGCTTTCTTCTGCCAGCTGCAACAGCTTATAAGCCTCGACCACGCGGTACCAGCTCTTGACCGTGGTGGCGACCAGTGACTGCCGCGCATAGGCGTAATCCAGTGCGCTGGCCTGATAAGCCGCTTCTGCGGAGGCCTCTTCGGCGCGCAGCCGGCCCCAGATATCCAGCTCCCAGGACACGCCCGCAGAGACCTGGTTGGTGCGGTATTCATTCGACTGGCCGAAGTCCTTGGTCCAGTTCTTGTTGGCACCGACGCCTATTTGCGGCATCAGTTGCGAGCCGACCAGATTGACATTGGCCGCGGCAATGGCGACCTGCGAGGCAGCTACACGCAGATCGGGATTATTCTCCAGGGCGGCCTGTACCACGCTGTTCAATTGCGGATCAGCAAAGGCGTCAAGCCAGCCATTGCCGGCCATTTGCAGGGCCTGCGGGCTGATCCGGGTGGCCTGGGCATTACCCAGCCACTGCGCCGGCATCTGTGGTGTGGCGGGCAGCGCCTGATCGAGGATCACATCGCGTTGCGGTGGTTCGCTGAGGCAGCCGCCCAGCAGCAGTAGCAGAACGCAGACCGCAGGTCGCAGGACGTGCCCGGGCAGGGAGTGCTTGTCGGTCGTCTTCATATATCCAACGGGTACAGCCAGTTCAGCCAGGAATGCGCACGGATGGAGATTTTGCGCAGGTAGGCGAAGTCCTGATGTTCGGTGTAAATGGCGGCGATGCCGCCGGCGCCGATGGTGAATTTCGACTGGTCGGGATCATCGAAGGTGATCTGTACCGCATACTGGCCCTGGGGGGTTTCCGGGGGCTGCGCGGTGTATTCCGGCAAGGTGCCACTGGGCAGGAACTGGCCGCTGCCGTTGACTTTCCAGATGCTCTGGACCCGGGCCGGGAATATCTGGCCGGGATACAGATTCATGGCTACTTCAACGGGCTGGCCGACTTTGACGTACTTGAGGTTTTCCTGGAAATAATTGGCCAGCAGGTAGCGGTTGTCATCGCAGATGAACGAGGCGATGGCACCCATGCGGATAATGCCCGCGACCATGCCGGGACGAACCTGCAGGTTGGCGATGCGGCCGTCTTCGGGTGCATAGATTGTGGTGTTATCGAGATAGAACTGTGCCTGTTCCAGTTCGGCCTGCAACGCGGCTACCTGGGTGTTGACCCCATCGATCTGCGAGTTGTACTCCAGCTCGGCGCGCTCGACCTCGGCCCTGGCCTCCAGCACCGCAGCCTGCTCGACCTTGACCTGTGCCAGTGCCTTCTGTTGCTCCTCGACCGGGCCGGCACCCTGGCTGCTCAGGTCGGTGGTGAGTTTCAGCTGGTAATTGGCCAGTTCAAGCTGGCTTAGTGCCTTGTTGACCTTCTGCTTGCTGATCATCACATCGGCCTGCAGGACTTTTACATTCTGCTTGGCCTGGGCCAGTTGGGCCTGCAACTGCTTGACCTGAAAGACGTAAGGGCGATCATCGAACCTGAACAGCGGCTGGCCCTTTTTCACCGGTGTGTTTTGCTCCACCAGTACTTCGGTGACCATGGTCGGCTGCGACAGTCGCGGCACCAGCTGGATGGTGTGCTGCACCACTACCGCCGAAGTACTGGCGGGAGTCATGAAGCGCATGCCGACCAGAAAGATCAGCAGCAGGTGAGCGCCGAAGAACAGCGAGACCACACCCCAGAGAATGGAAAACTTCAGCCAGCGGAATTTGAAGAACACCAGCCAGACGAGGAAGGCGAAAATGGAGCAGATGAGCAGACCGGCAACCATCAGGCTTTGCCCCCGTGCTCGGGGTCATGCTGGCCGGGTTGCGTCGGTTGTTCAGCAGCTGCTGGTGTTGCCGATGCCGATGCCGATGCCTCTGCCGGAGGCTGGGGGCTATCCGGCTCTTCACCCTTGAGCCTGGCGATTTCTATATCGATGGCCTTGCGCTCTTCGGCCGGGAAGCGGCGGATATCAATGATATCGGTCGGTTTGAAGGCCCAGATGAAGGCCTGGATCCATGGCACCACAGCGAGGAAGCCGGCCCAGCCCATGATATTCACGGCCTCGGCGTCGGGGTGCTTGCGCGCGATGGCGATTTTGCCCGGCAGCCCCGCAAGTAGCACCAGGGCGGCAACCAGCCCCAGACCGATGATGAACAGGGAAAGAAAGGTGATGTAGTCCCATAGATCGATTTCAAAGCCTAACATCGGTTTGTCCTTGTTTTCAGGTTGTGCTTGCAAGTTGCCGGCATGCCCGTATTGCGCAAACGGCCGATTGTTCGGCCTGACGTGTTGATTTCACCACGAATCCACCGGATGTGGCGATTCTGCTTTGCCGTGGACCTTGTTGGCAGTCCGCAGGTCAGCCGCTAAATACCCTGTATGGACGAAAGACTAGCCGGATAGAATGGTGGCTTCCATGCTTCCCCGGCGGGCGCTCCGCCAAAAAATTGACCTGAAGCATGAAAATTGTAACAAATACAAAATAATTTGATGGAAGTTGCTATTTTCAGCTTCGATGTCTCCTGTTTTACCCGGCAAATGCCGGTCAGGCAGGTGATCGACAGGCAGGAATAACCGACTGCCCGGGCCTTGTCCCCCTGCAATGCAGGGCTTCGCCAGCCGGTGCCATTTGTTCTACGGAGCTGCCTTGTAGCGGGCAGGTCAGGGTAAAAACTCACGCGGAGATCCAACGCAATGATCAGACAAAAGTGGCGGCGCAGCGGGACAGGTTTGAGCCTGGCTCTGGCCGCCTTGCTGGCACACCTGAGCCCGATGGCGAGTGCCGACCAGATCGAGGGTACCCTTGGCGCGACAGATGCCAAGCGGGTGCTTTCCGGTAAACAACTGCCGCCCCCGGCAATCCCCTTCGGTGGTGTGATCAAGGACGACGCGCTGAACTCCACGCCGTGGTGGCCGCCGACCGTAGTGCCGCCCAAGGGTGCGCCGAACGTCCTGCTGATCATGACCGATGATGCCGGTTTTGCCGTGCCGAGCACTTTCGGTGGCGTGATCCCGACACCGACCATGGACCGCATCGCGGCCAATGGCCTGCGCTACAACCGCATGTTCTCCACCTCGCTGTGCTCGCCGACGCGTGCGGCGATGATCACCGGGCGCAACCATCACTCGGTCGGCTTCGGCGTGATTGCCGAGCAGGCCACCGGCTACCCTGGCTACGACAGCGTGATTGGCACAGATAACGCCACCATCGGCCGTATTCTGCGCGACAACGGTTATGCCACCAGCTGGTTCGGCAAGGACCACAACACGCCAACCTATCAGGCCAGCCAGGCCGGGCCGTTCACCCAGTGGCCTACCGGTATGGGTTTTGACTACTTCTACGGTTTCGTTGGCGGCGATGCCAATCAGTGGGGGCCGAACCTGTTCCGCAATACGACGCAGATCTACCCGTGGATCGGCCACGAAGGCACGCTGAAGATGGATCGCTCGGATCCCAAGGCGAAAGTCTGGCCGGTCACCGGCAAGGAACCGTCCTGGAACCTGATCACCGCCATGGCCGATGACGCGCTGGACTGGATGTACCGCATTCACCAGAGCGATCCGGACCAGCCGATCTTCATCAACTACGTACCGGGCAGTTCCCACGCACCGCACCACCCGACCAAGGAGTGGGTGGACAAGATTCACGCCATGCACCTGTTTGACGACGGTTACCAGAAACTGCGCGAGCGCATTTTTGCCAACCAGAAAAAGCTCGGCGTGATTCCCCAGGACGAGGAGCTGACCCCCTGGCCGGACGACGTGCTGACACCATGGGACAAGCTCTCGCCCGAAGCGCAGAAGCTGTTTATCCGTCAGGTTGAAGTGTTCGCCGCCTACGTGGCCTACAACGACCACGAGATCGGCCGGGTGATCCAGGGCTTCGAGGATCTGGGCAAGCTCGACAATACGCTGATCATCTACCAGAACGGTGACAACGGCACCAGCGCCGAGGGCGGACCGGATGGCACCTTCAGCGAAGTGGCCTTCTTCAACGGCGTGCAAGTGCCGATTGACGTGCAGATGAAGTATTACGATGCCTGGGGCACCGAGTTTACCTATAACCACATGTCCGCCGGCTGGTCGTGGGCGTTTGATACACCGTTCGACTGGTTCAAGCAGAACGCTTCGCGCCTCGGCGGCATCAACCAGAACATGGTCATCCAGTGGCCGGCACGCATCAAGGACAAGGGCGCGCTGCGCGAGCAGTTCATGCACGTGATTGACGTGGTGCCGACCATCCTTGAAGCCACCGGCATCAAGGCGCCCGAGGTGGTCGACGGCATCAAGCAGAAGCCGATCGAGGGCACCAGCTTCCTCTACACCTTCGATGCCAAGAACGCCAAGGAGCCTTCGCGGCACAAGACCCAGTACTTCGAGATGATGGGCCAGTGGGCGCTGTATCACGAAGGCTGGCTGCTCAGCACCAAGGTTGACCGTGCACCATGGGACGCTTTTGGTGCCGCCAATACCGATCCGCTGAACAACCAGGTGTTCCAGCTGTATGACCTGAGCAAGAACTTCAACCAGTCCGAGGATATCGCCGCCCAGCATCCGGACAAGGTCAAGCAGATGCGCGCGATGTTCCTCGAGGAAGCCAAGAAGTATCAGGTATTGCCGCTCGATGCATCGGTCGGCGCCAGGGTGGCCTCGCCACGCCCGAGCCTCACCGCCGGCCACAGCGAACTGACCTACACGCGGCCGATGACCGGCCTGCCGCAGGGTGATGCGCCCTATCTGCTGAACACCTCCTACACCGTCACGGCGGATATCACCGTGCCGGAAGAAGGCAATGCTGAAGGCATGATCGTGACTTCCGGTGGGCGCTTCGCCGGCTGGGGTTTCTATCTGCTCAAGGGCAAGCCGGTGTTCACCTGGAATCTGCTCAATCTCGAGTGGGTCAAGTGGCAAGGTCAGGAAGCACTTGCGCCCGGTCGTCATGTGCTGGAGTTCGACTTCAAGTATGACGGTCTGGGTGTCGGCACCATGGCCTACAACAACTTCAGCGGTATCGGCCGCTCGGGTACCGGTACGCTGAAGGTGGATGGCAAGGTTGTAGAAACCCGCAAGATGGAGAAGACCCTGCCGATCATCCTGCAGTGGGATGAGAGTTTCGACATCGGTCAGGACACCATCACCGGTATCAACGATGCCGATTACCTGCCACCGTTCCCGCTGACTGCCAAGTTCAACAAGCTGACGATCAAGATCGACCGTCCGCAGTTGAGCAAGGCCGACATCGAGAAGATGGAAAAGGCGCTGAAAGCTGTCGAGGCTGGCAGAGAGTAAGCACATGCGGTAAACAGAGCGGGGCGCATTGCGCCCCGCTTGCATTTTGCCCTGCAACTTATTCGCTCAAGGATTTCCCCATGTTTGTGAACCAACCGAAATACGCCCTCGGCCTGCTGCTGGCCCTGCTCGCCCCGGTGGCGCTGGCCGGCTTCGATGAGGCGGCCGCCGCCTTTGCTGCGGCTGACTACGCCAAGGCCCGGGAAGAGCTCAAGCCCCTGCTGGAAAAACATGACCCGCGCGCCGAATACGCCATGGGTGTGCTCTACGAAAACGGCTTTGGCGTGGCCAGGGACCCGCAGCAGGCGGTTGTCTGGTACAGCAAGGCGGCCGAACAGGGCAACAGCGATGCGCAGTTCAACCTTGGTGCAATGAATGAGCATGGCCTGGGTATTCCGGTGAACTACGTCGAGGCGGCGCGCTTGTATCGTCCGGCGGCTGAAGCCGGTGATATCGATGCGCTGAGCAATCTCGGTGTGCTTTACGAGAACGGTCAGGGTGTGAAGCAGGACAAGGTGCTGGCCATGGCCCTGTATAACGTTTCGGTGGCCTACGCCGATGGCCGCAAGACCCAGGCAGCACAGAATCGCCAGAATCTGGCCAACAAGATTCCGCTGGCGGATTTGCAGAAATCCCAGACGCTCACCGAACAACTGCTCAAGCCGGATAATCTGAAGCCGGCACTGGCCGCTTATCTGCAGCAGGCCGAGGCAGCGAGCCAGCCGTAGCGTGGCTGGCCTGACTTGATTGCGGTCAAGGGCCGGCGCAGCCCGACTGGGCAGAGTAATAACCTTTCTATCCCTTGCGGTAAGCCCCATGCAAATCACTGAAAAACGTCAGGCCATGAAAATCCCGCCACTGCTGCGGCTGGCCTTCCGGCCGTTCTTTCTGTTCGGCAGCCTGCTGGCGTTACTGGCGATCCCGTTCTGGGTGCATGCCTTTCTCGGTGCGGCGGGACCCTGGCAACCGGTCGGTGGCTGGCTGGCCTGGCACCGGCATGAGCTGGTATTCGGTTTTGCCGGGGCGATCATCGTCGGTTTTCTGCTGACTGCAGTGCAAACCTGGACCGGCCGGCCAAGCATCTCCGGCAAGCCGCTGGCGGGGTTGCTGCTGGTCTGGCTGGCGGCCCGCGCCAGCTGGCTGCTGGCTGCGCCGTTGTGGCTGCTGATTCCGTTGAACCTGCTGTTCCTGCTGCTGGCGGCACTGATGATGGGGCGTCTGTTGTGGGCGGTGCGGCAGAAGAACAACTATCCGACGGTGGCGATTCTGTTGCTGTTGCTGCTTGCCGAGGCTCAGTGCCTGGCCGGGCTGGCCCTCGAGGATCATGACTGGCAGCGCCGCGCGGTGCTGGCGGCGGTATGGCTGGTGGCAGCCATGATGACGCTGATCGGCGGGCGCGTGATCCCGTTCTTCATCCAGCGCGGGTTGGGCCGGCCAGCGGCGGTAAAACCGGTTCTCTGGCTGGATCGCGCACTGTTGCTGGGTGCCGCGCTGATCGCCGTGCTGCATGCCGCGGGGCTGGCGGGCCTGGCGAATCTGCCGGTGGCATTGCTGTTCCTGCTGCTGGGCATCGGGCATGCGGTGCGCATGGGCCGCTGGTTTGATCGCGGCCTGTTCGGCGTGCCGCTGCTGTGGTCGCTGTATCTGGCCTACGCCTGGCTGGTGCTGGCCTGCCTGGGCATGGCGTTGTGGCACGCCGGCTGGCTGGCCAATTACAGCCAGCCGCTGCATGCGCTGACGGTAGGCAGCATGGCCGGGCTGATTCTGGCCATGCTGGCACGGGTCACCCTCGGCCATACCGGGCGCCCGCTGGTACTGCCGGCGGGGGTACGCTGGGCCTTCGTGCTGCTCAACGCCGGTGCCGTGGCGCGGGTGTTTCTGGTCGAATTCTGGCTGCAGGGCGGGCTGTGGCTGGCCATGATCTGCTGGTCGCTGGCATTTGCCATATACCTCTGGCGTTACGCACCGATGCTCTGCCGCACCCGCGCCGATGGACATCCGGGCTAGCGCATTGTTCCGGCGTTGACTGCAATCAAGGCAAGCCCCGCGCAAGCCTCTAGAGTGCCTCGGGAATTCCGCTCTCGAGGCTCTCTTCATGCAACTGGTGTGTCCCGCGGGCAGTCTGCCCGCACTCAAGGCGGCGCTGCGGCAGGGCGCCGATGCGGTGTATGTCGGTTTTCGCGATGACACCAATGCCCGCCACTTCGCCGGCCTGAATTTCGATGACAAGCAGCTGGAAAGCGGTTTGGCGCTGATGCGGCAGAACGGCCGCCAGCTGTATATCGCGGTGAACACCTATGCCCAGCCGGCCGGTTGGGCGCGCTGGCAGCGCGCAGTGGATCAGGCCGCCGATCTTGGGGTGGATGCGCTGATCGCTGCCGACCCCGGCGTGCTGGCCTATGCCAGCCGGCGTCATCCGGGCCTGAATCTGCACCTGTCGGTACAGGGCTCGGCGACCAATGCCGCGGCGCTGGCCTTCTATCAGCAGCGTTACGGCATCAAGCGCGCCGTATTGCCGCGGGTGCTGTCGCTGGCCCAGGTCAAACAGGTGGCGGCGCAGAGTCCGGTGCCGGTGGAAGTGTTCGCCTTCGGCAGCCTGTGCATCATGGCCGAGGGCCGTTGCCACCTGTCGTCGTATCTGACCGGCGAGTCGCCGAATCTGTGCGGCGTCTGTTCGCCGGCCAAAGCGGTGCGCTGGCAGGAAGATGAGCAGGGCCTCAGCTCGCGCCTGAACGGCGTGCTGATCGACCGTTACGCCAGGGATGAATCAGCCGGTTATCCAACCCTGTGCAAGGGCCGCTTCCTGGTCAACGGCCAGCGCTTCCATGCGCTGGAAGAACCGACCAGCCTGAATACCCTCGACCTGATCCCGCAGCTGGTGGAGATCGGCGTGGCAGCGGTGAAGATCGAAGGCCGCCAGCGCAGCCCAGCCTATGTCGAGCAGGTCACCCGGGTCTGGCGTGCAGCGCTCGACAGCTACCGGCTGCGGCCCCATGCCTACCGCGTCGAGCCGCAATGGCGTGGCGTGCTGGACGGTCTGTCGGAAGGCAGCCAGACCACCCTGGGTGCCTATCATCGGGCCTGGCAATGAGGAATTGACGATGCAACTGAGTCTGGGACCTATCCTGTTTTTCTGGGAACGCCAGCGCGTGCTGGACTTCTATGCCGAGATGGCCACGCAGCCGCTGGATGCCATCTATCTGGGTGAAACCGTATGCGCCAAGCGCCGCGCCCTGCGTCTGGACGACTGGCTGGGGCTGGCCCGCGAACTGCGCGAAGCGAGTAGTGCCGAAGTGCTGCTGTCCGGTCTGGCGCTGGTCGAGGCGGCTTCCGAGCTGTCCAGCCTGCGCCGCCTGTGTGACAACGGCGAACTGCGGGTGGAAGCCAATGACATGGCCGCGGTGCAGTTTCTGCGCGAGCGCGGCCTGCCGTTTGTCGCTGGTCCGGCGCTGAATATCTACAACGGTTACACGCTGGCGGAAATGCTCGATTGCGGCCTGCAGCGCTGGGTACCGCCGGTGGAGTGTTCCGGCGCGCTGATCCGGGCCTGTCTGAACCAGCTCGACGAGCTGGGCCGGCAGCGGCCCGAAGTCGAGTTGTTCGCCTATGGCCATCTGCCGCTGGCCTACTCGGCGCGCTGCTTTACCGCGCGTGCCGAGAACCGGCCCAAGGATGATTGCGAACTGTGCTGCCAGAGCTATCCGGAAGGCATTCCTTTGCTCAGTCAGGAGGGCGAGGCGCTGTTCACCCTGAACGGCATCCAGACGCTGTCAGCGAATGTCTGCAACCTGCTGGCCGATTACCCGCAACTGGCAGCAGCGGGTGCCGACCTGTTGCGTTTGAGCCCGCGGGTGGCGGGTATGCCGGGGGTTATCGGTGCATTCGACAAGGTGCGTCAGGGCGACTTGCCACCGCTGGCCGTCAGCGGTTGCAACGGCTACTGGCATGGCCGCCCGGGCATGCTCGGGGCGCAGGAGGCGGGCTTATGCTGAGTCGCGCCGCACTCTCGCTGAAACTCACCGAACGCCTGTTGCCGCTGGCCGCGCGGGTACCGCAGAACCTCCAGCGCTGGCCCCTGCAGCAAGCGCTGAATCGCCTGTTTGCCGCCGCGTTGCGCGAGGGCAGCTTTGCTTCGCTGGAGGGCCGCTGGTTACGCCTGCAGGTGCGTGACCTCGACATCGGCTGGTGTCTGAGTGCGACCCCGACGGGTTTGCAGTTGCAGGCCAGCGCGCCAGCGGAAGTCACCATCAGCGGCAACTGGCGCGAGTTTCTGCTGCTGGCCAGCCGTCAGGAGGATCCGGATACGCTGTTCTTCCGCCGTCGTTTGCAGATCGAAGGCGATACCGAACTGGGTCTTGAAGTGAAGAACCTGCTCGACAGTCTGGATCCGGATCACCTGCCCGCACCGCTCTGGTCGGCCTTGCAGCAGATGGGGCAGACCCTGGCGGCACGTCCGCAAGCTGAGGCGGCCGGCTAGGTGGTTGCCGGTCAGGCAGTGGTTTTTGCCGATTTCCGAGCGGGCTGTTGCATGTGCTCGCTGCTGATCAGCTGGCTGAGTTCGGCAAACAGCTGGTCAGCATCCTCGCTGGTGCAATCCTCGCCATAGCGCTTTTTAAGCCCCAGACTGCTCAGCACCAGATGTTCGGTGGCTTTCACCCCGTGCTGGGCCAGACAGCCTTTCACGCACTGCAGCGGACAGCCGTCAATCGCCAGAATCGGTCGCCCGGAACTGGCTTTGTTGACCAGCGAGCTGACGTGCCCGCCAACCCCGGCGATGCAGGACATTTCGGCCAGCCCGGCGCGGTCCAGACGCACGGCCAGGGTGTTGGCCAGTTGCGCCACGTTGGAGCAGCCGGAGCAGGAGTAGACCAGTGGAATCGGCTTTGCAGACATGCCTGTGTCTCCTTGGCGGGTTCTCAGTCGCAATAGCTCGCCAGGCTGCTGCGATCGAGAATCTGGATGGTGCGCTGCTGCATGGCAATCAGTCCGGCATCGATCAGCCGATGCAGGATGCGCGAAAAGGTTTCCGGCTGGATACCCAGTTGCGAGGCAATCAGCCGTTTCGAGACGCTCAGCTGGATATCACCGTTGGCGCTCTGCGGTGCCTGGTCGAGAAAGCGCACGACCCGCCGGCTGGCATTGGCCAGGGTCAGGGTGTCGATTTCGTTGAGGCGCTGATGCAGGCGAATGCTGAAGCTGGCCAGCAGGTCGAGGCAGATTTTCGGCTGGCTTTCCAGCAGGTGCCGGTAATGCACGCCGTCGATACTGACCAGGCTGCTGCTGCGCAGCGCGCTGGCCGTGACGGGATAGAAGCGCGTGCCGCTGAACAGCAGGGCTTCGGCAAAACTCTGGCCGCTGTGGATTACTTCCACCAGCTTTTCCTGGCCTTCGGGTAGCGTGCGGATCAGTTTCATCTGACCGTCCATGACCAGATAGAAGCGCTCGGCCGCATCACCCTGATGGAACAGGCAGTCGCCGGCTTCGAGGCGGCGCAGGTTGGCCAGACCGCAGACTTCCTGAAATGCCGGTTCGGGCAAGCGGTTGAACAGGTGATGCTGGCGCAGGGTGGCAAGAATGGCGGGTTCGCTGAGCATGAGACACCTCCGAGACTCCATCCTATGGCGTCGCCCGGCAAGTCACCATGCCTCTGCCGCAGTACCTCCAAAGAGGTGCTCGGGTACGGGTGAAATTCTCCGGACTGGAGTTTCGGTAAATCTTGCCCGGCAATAATTCAACAGCGGGTTAACTGCGGTTATGCTGCGCCAATTGGTGCAGGCAACCCTTCTGGAGATTTGATGGACATCAAACAGCTGCTCGACAACAACCGTTACTGGTCGGAATCCATGCGTGCGCGGGATCCGGAATTCTTTTCGCGTCTGGCCAATCAGCAGAAGCCGGAATTCCTCTGGGTCGGTTGCTCGGACAGCCGGGTGCCGGCCAACGAAGTGATCGGCCTGATGCCCGGTGAAGTGTTCGTGCACCGCAACGTAGCCAATATGGTGGTCGCCACCGACATGAACTTCCTCTCGGTGCTGCAGTTCGCGGTGGATGTGCTCAAGGTCAAGCAGGTGATTGTCTGTGGTCACTACGGCTGTGGCGGTGTGCGTGCGGCCTTGAGTCACAACGAACTGGGGCTGATCGACAACTGGCTGCGGGCGATCAAGGCGCTGTATCACCAGAGCCGCGAGCAGTTCGAGGGGCTCGATGAAGAGGCACGGGTCGATCTGCTCTGTGAGCTGAATGTGCAGCGCCAGGTGCGCAACGTCTGCCATACCACCATCGTGCAGAACGCCTGGAAGCGGAACCAGCAACTCAGCGTGCACGGCTGGATCTATGGCCTGAAGGACGGCCTGGTGAATGATCTGGGTGTGACGATCAACTCTGCCCAGCAGCTCGACGATACCTTTCTCTATCAGGACTGAAGCCAGGGTCCGGGCCGTGCCGGGTTGCGGCCCGCCAATACATTCAGCCAGCTGCCCGTCGGCTTGGCTGTAACCCGCTGCCGGTGCCCGGTGGCGGGTTAAAACTCCATAAAAGCAATATGTTGGCGGGCGCAGACGTTAGCGTGTGGACGCCTTGCCCGTCTTGCCCCGTGGCGTGGTCGCGCTCAGGCGTTGCAGCAGGGTGCCGATGTTGTTGCCAAACCAGCGACTCAACCGCGTGCGGTCCTGGATCATCGGAATCTGCGGCCAGGTGGCCCGTTCGCCCAGGCGGATGTACTCCAGCAGATCCTCGAAGCTGGGGTTCTGCAGCACCTTGGGAAACAGGCCCAGCTTGAATGGCAGCTGGATGTGCATGTCGCTGCTGGCGTAACGCTGGCTGACCACGCCGTGAGCGGTGGCCAGCAAGCCGCGCATCAAGCCGTTCGGCTGACGCTTGCGCGCAGCATTCAGCACCTGTGACCAGCTGTCGAAGGCAATGCCGCCATACATCCGTGTCAACGCCGAGAAATGGCTGCGGTTATCCCCCGACACCGCCTGGAACGGCACGATATGCGGGTTGGCCTGGGAGGTGATGAAGTGGTTGATGTTCAGCAGTTGCGCGAGCTGGGCAAACGGCAGGTCATTGCCTACCGAACCATCCACCCACAGCTCGCCTTCCATCCATGGCACTACCTGACCCTGCTGGCGCGCCAGCAATTGCACCGGTTTGAAGGCGCCGGGAATGGCGCAGGAAGCGACCGAGGCGTTGTGGATCATGGTGTCCGGGGCCGACAGATAATTCAGCAGGCGTGGGCTCTGCACCGTGTTGTACGGGCATACCGAGATATTCAGGATGCGCCGCGAGTGCTGCATCGACTCGGCAAAGGTCATTTCGGGGGTCAGGGTCTGCAGGAATTTCAGCAGGTGCGGCTGATCCATGATCGTGCGCTGGGCGAGCATTTCCCTGAACGGCAGCACGCGCAAGGCATCGAGAAAAATCGACTGCGGGTTGGCCAGCTGCGCGCGGATTTCGTCATCGTTATGGGTGCAGGCCCAGGCGGCAATGATCGAGCCCATGCTCGAACCGGAAATACTGCGCGGCAGCAGATCCTGTTCGAACAGCGCCTTGACCACGCCCAGATGAAAGATTCCCAGTGCGCCACCGCCCGATAACAGCAGTGCCGGACGGCCGTAGACGCGGCCGACCCGCTTGAGTTCCTCCAGCTTGAACGCATCGTCGGCGCCCTCCACGTCGAGGCTGAGCAGCTGTCCGGCACAGGCCTCGACCTCGTCAAGAAACTCGGTGACGACAAACTTGGTGCCGGCCTTGGCGGTATGGTAGAGCTCCGGGTGGGTGAACTCGCTCTGGTGGCGGAACAGTACTTCCTGCAACTTGGCGCGCAGGCCCCAGGTCTCGCCGGCTTCGCGCATTTCGCGCAGGCGCAGGATGCTTTTCCGGATCTCCGGCACGTGCAGCAGGTCAGTGTGGTCATCGGCGCGCCAGTCGTCGGCGCCGGTGACCCGGTCATGCTCCCCGGCCAGTGCCAGCCATTCGGCATAACTCTGCGCTTCACGCAAATCGGCCTCGATTTTTGACCGCGAGCGGGTGGCGGCGGGCTTGCTGGGCATCAAATGGAACTCCTGCGCTGGGCGGCGGTGTGCAACCGCCGAAAAGGGTCAACTGATCCTAGTCGCTGCCCCGCGCCTTTGCCGGCGCTGAATGGTGCACGGGAGCAGCGGCCGCTGATCCGGGTTCTAGGGTCTTGGCACATGCAGTGCGCGGAAACGCGCGCGGTAGCTGCTGGGTGAGTAGCCGGTTCTGCGTTTGAACAGGCGGATAAACGAGCTGATATCGGCATAGCCCACCGCATTGGTGATGTCTTCGATGCTGGCGCCGGACTGCACCAGCTGGCGCCCGGCCGCGTCGAGGCGGACTTCCTGCAGGTAGTTCAGCGGTGTGACCCCGGTAGCCAGTTTGAAGCGCCGGGCCAGTGAACGGTTCGACAGGCCAAAGCGCTGACTGACGTTCGCCAGGCAAACCGCTTCGCTGTAATGGCACTCCAGCCAGCGCTGGATCTCCAGGATGGTCTGGTCGCTGTGGTGACGCTTGCTCGCCAGGGGCGTGAAGGACAGCTGGGTGGCGCGCTCCAGATCGACCATGAAGTACTTGGCGGTATCCATGGCGGTCTGGTGGTCGCAGAACAGCTCGACCAGATACAGCCCCAGATCAAACCACGAGGTGCCGCCGGCATCACAGAGGATGTTGCCATCGTGGATCAGCAGCTGGTCGGGGCGCAGGTCGACCTGCGGATAGCGTGCGCGAAACAGTTCGACGTTATCCCAGAAAGTGGTCGCCGGTTTGCCGTGCAGCAAACCGGCTTCGGCCAGAAAGAACGAGCCGTTGCTGTTGCTGCCCAGCAGGCTGCCGGCTTGCCCGGCACGCCGCAGCACCTCCACCAGCCACTGGTTGTCGGCCAGGCTCTGTTCGATATCGCCGGCAATAGTCGGCACCAGATAGACATCGCTGGCGGCAATCTCGCTGATCGCACAATGCGCAGTCAGGCTCAGGCGGTTCATCACCTGCACCGGCTGGCCGTCGCGGCTGGCCAGGCGGATCTGGAAATGCCCGCCGCTGCTGGCCGGATGGCGGCGCTGATAGGCGTTGCCGGCAAAGTACAGCAGGTCGTGGATGCCCATGACGGCGGCCGCCAGCGCGTAGTCGAAGAGCAATACGGTGACGCTGACCATACAGCTGGCTCCCTGGCGTGGCGGTCATCGCAACAGTTTGGCTGAAATGACCAATTTTATGTCGTTTTCTACAATTACACAGCGCGGGTGCGGTTGCCAGAATGGCTGTCCCGATCCGCCACGGTTTTCCGGAAGACAGCCAGCATGAGCGACGTCCAGACCCACTACCGAACCTGCAACATCTGCGAAGCCATGTGCGGCATTGAAATCAGACATCGGGGTGAGGAGATTCTCTCGATCAAGCCCGATCCGGCGGATCCTTTCAGTCGCGGCCACATCTGCCCCAAGGCCGTGGCGCTGCAGGATTTCTACCACGACCCGGAGCGCCTGAAAAAACCGCTGCGCAAAATCCCCGGTGGCTGGGAAGAGATCAGCTGGAAGGCGGCGTTTGCCGAGATCGGTGCGCGCATGCGCGGCATCCAGGCCGAGTACGGGCCGCACAGCGTCGGTGCCTACATGGGCAATCCGAATGCGCACAATCTGGGCAACGCCATATTCCTGCCACAGTTTTTCAAGGCGCTGGGCAGCAAGCAGCGCTTCAGTTCGGCATCCGCCGACCAGCTGCCGCACCATGTGGCAGCCAACTACATGTTTGGCGCCGGCATGAGCATTTCGGTGCCGGACATCAATCGTACCGACTACCTGCTGATCATCGGCGGCAACCCGGTGGTGTCCAACGGCAGCATGATGAGCGCTGCGGGCATGCCGGGACGCATCAAGGCGATTCAGCAGCGTGGCGGCAAGGTCGTGGTGATTGATCCGCGGCGTACAGAGACGGCCAAAATCGCCAGTGAGCATCTGTTTATTCGGCCGGAAAAAGATGCGCTGTTACTGCTCGCCATGATCCACACGCTGATCGCCGACGATCGGGTGCAGCTGCGCCATCTGCAAGCCATCACCGACGGCTTCGAGCAGGTCAAAAGCGCCGCTGCAGCATTTTCTCCGGAGGCAGTCGCAGAAGCTGTGGGCATCAGCGCCGGGAAGATTCGCCAGTTGACGCATGAGTTCGCCAGTGCGCCCTCGGCGGTCTGCTACAGCCGCATGGGCGCTTCCACGCAATCGTTCGGTGGCCTGTGCCAGTGGCTGACGCTGGTGCTCAACATCATCAGCGGCAATTTCGACCGGGTCGGCGGGGCGATGTTTCCGCAACCGGCGTTTGACCTGCTGGCCGGCGTCAAGGCCGGTCGTGCCAATTCCTATGGTCGTTACCAGTCGCGCGTGCGCCAGTTGCCGTATTTCAACGGCGAGTTCCCCATCGCCGCGCTGGCGGAGGAAATCCTCACGCCCGGCGCGGAGCAGATCAGGGCGCTGTTCACCATTGCCGGCAATCCGGTGCTGTCGGCGCCCAACGGTGACCGCCTGACAGAAGCCTTTGCCGCACTCGAATTCATGGTCAGCGTGGATATCTACCTGAACGAGACCAGCATACATGCCGACATCATCCTGCCGGCCACAACCGGTCTGGAAATCGCCCATTTCGATGTGTTCTTCAACAGTTTTGCCGTGAGCAATACGGTGAAGTACTCACCGCCGATGTTCGAAAAAGCCGATTATCAGAAGCACGACTGGCAGATTCTCAAGGGACTGATCAGCTGCCTGACCGGCATTGCCGAAGATGGCAGCACGCCGGAACTGCTGCTCGACCAGGGGCTCAGGGCCGGTCGCTACCAGGCGCAGGGAATGAGTCTGCAACTGTTGCTGGACAACCCCCACGGCATCGACCTCGGCCCGTTGCAGCCCTGCGTGGCCGAACGGTTGCGCACGGCGGACGGACGCATCCAGCTGGCCCCGGCAATGTACCTCAACGATTTGCCGCGCCTGCGCGCAGCCCTGCAGGACGATGCCGCCCTGCGCGCCGAATTTCCGTTCCAGATGATCAGCCGGCGGCTGGTGCGCAATCACAACACCTGGACGCACAACGCGTATCGCCTGATCAAGGGCAAGAACCCGGTGACCCTGCAGATGCATTCCGCCGATGCCCAGCGCCTGCAGTTGCACACCGGGCAAACGGTCAGCGTGCGCTCGGCCAGCGGTCAGGTGCAGCTACCGCTGGAAATCGATGACGACATCCTGCCGGGGGTGGTCAGCATTCCCCAGGGTTGGGGGCATAACCAGCAGGATACGGCGATGACTACGGCGGCCAGACAGCCGGGTATCAGCATCAACAGCCTGACCGATGATCGTCGTATCGACCCCTTGACCGGCAATGCCGCGCTTAACGGTACGCCGGTGGTGATTGCTGCGGCCTGATTGCAGGCTGATTTCGGTGCTGGGGCCACCCGGCAACCATTGAAGCGGTGCGCCGCCTAGCTGTGTAAACCCAGTACGTTGTTCAGTGAAAGTGGTGCGCGACTGATGGGCGGATGGTAACCGAGACTGGCGTGCGGCCGGTGCCAATTATATTGATGCAGCCAAGGCATCAGGTGCTGTGCGCGTTGCGCTGAACTTTCGTAGCTACGGGCATAGGCCCACTCGCGCAGACTGGTCTGGATGAAGCGCTCAGCCTTGCCGTTGGTCCTTGGCGTATATGGCTTGGTGCGCAGATGGCGTAACCCCAGCCGCTTGACCAGGCGGCGGAACTTGCGTGAGCCATAGCAGCTGCCGTTGTCGGTCATGATGCGGGTGAAGCGAATACCCAGCGCGCGATAGTAGCGCAGCGCTCGGAGCAAGGCCTGGCAAGCACTGCGCCCCCGCTCATCGGGGTGCAGACTGCTGAAAGCGATGCGGCTGGCATCATCGATGGCGACATGGACGTACTCCCAGCCCGCGCCGTTGGAGTTCTGCTGGCGATCGCCCGTGGCCCTATGGCCTGGTCGCCAGAAACGCCCCAGTTTCTTGATATCCAGATGCAGTAGATCACCGG
The DNA here is from genome assembly GCF_900105995.1 of Pseudomonas pohangensis. NCBI lineage: Bacteria > Pseudomonadati > Pseudomonadota > Gammaproteobacteria > Pseudomonadales > Pseudomonadaceae > Pseudomonas > Pseudomonas pohangensis. The sequence goes on from NZ_LT629785.1 coordinate 3,738,542, forward strand.
GGGTCGGATATTCGTAGCGCACTACCGGTGGCGCGGGCTCCAGTTCCGCCAGACGATGAAAGCCGGCTTGTCGCAGGCGGCGTGCAATGGTGCTGACGGCCACGGCCACTTCCCCGGCGATCTGGCGGTAGGTTTTGCGTGCACGGCGTAGCTCAATCGCGCGCTCTATCAGCGTATCGGCGGTTGCATGCGGGCAGTGCCGAGGTCGTGACGAGCGGTCTTGTAGACCGGTCTCGCCTTCCTCGCGAAAGCGCTTGAGCCATTTGTAGGCGGTTCGCACGCTCACCCCGGCAGCCTGAGCGGCTTCCTCGACTCTCAAACCATGTTGAATGCGCTGAACCAAAAGGGCTCGACCGCGGGGAGTAAGACGGGCATGTTTATGCAAGTTCATTCGGGGCTCCTGGAAGGCATGGTGGGTCGCACTTCCAGAATTCCGGGAAAGCCCCGGATGAACAACCTACTGAGAGATCACACCTAGCGCATATGCTCCATGGCCCACACGGCGGCCTCGACGCGCGAGCGCAGGCCGAGTTTGTGCAGCAGGTTTTTCACGTGCACCTTGACCGTGCCTTCGGTGATGCCCAGCTTGTTGCCGATCATCTTGTTGCTGCTGCCGCCGGCAATCATCTTCAGCACCTGGCGCTCACGGTCGGTGAGGTCCAGCTGGCTGGCGCCTGCCGGCGCACGCAGGGCCTGGGCCAGCACGCGGGTCAGGGTCGGGCTGATGACCAGCGAACCCTGCATGGCTTCGCGCAATTGCGCGATGAGCTTCTCCGGCTCCATGTCCTTGAGCAGATAGCCGTCGGCGCCGAAGCGCATGGCGTCGCGCACATCGGCTTCGTCATCGGACACGGTAAACATCAGCACCTTGCCCTTGTAGCCCTGTTCGCGCAGGCGCTTGAGGGTTTCCACCCCGTTCATTTCAGGCATGTTGTTGTCCAGCAGCACCAGTTGCGGCTGCAACTGCGCCACCTGCTGCAGCGCTTCCAGGCCATTGCCGGCCTCGCCGATGACCAGCAGGTCATCTTCCAGATCGAGCAGCTGGCGCAGGCCGCGGCGCATCATCGGATGATCGTCGACCAGCAGCAGGGTGTAGGTCTCGGGGTTGCTCATGCGGGTTCCTTGTCGGATTGCTGGCTGAAGAATACAGGCTGGAAATGCAGCTGGATGCGTGTGCCACCGCCTTCACGGGGGCTGATCAGCAGTTGGCCGTCGAGGCTGCGCGCCCGTTCCTGCATGATGGTCAGGCCATGGTGCTGGCGGGTATCGAAGCCGTCACTGATGCCACAGCCATCGTCCTCGATCAGCAGTTCGATCTTCTCATGGGTCTGCCGCAGGGACACCCAGGCATGGCTGGCCCGGGAGTGTCGGGCGCAGTTGGACAGCGCTTCACGGGCTATCTGCAGCAAGTGGATCTGTTCATTGGCCGAGAGGCTGAACGGTAGCGAGGCGCAGTTGAGTTGCACATGAAAGTTGCCGCGCTGGGCAAATTCCCGCGCGGTTTCCTCCAGCGCCTGCTCCAGGCCGCCATCCTGAATCTGCAGGCGGAAGGTGGTCAGCAGTTCGCGCAGCTGGCGGTAGGCATTGTTCAGCCCTTCGCGGATTTCTTCACTGACCTGTTCCAGCTGTTCGGCGCTGCTGCCACGACGGATCATGGTTTGCAGGCGGCTGACCTGCAGCTTCATGTAGGACAGCGCCTGGGCCAGTGAGTCGTGCAGTTCGCGGGCAATGGTGGTGCGCTCATCCAGCAGCAGCAGGCGATTGTCCTGTTCGCGCTGGCGCTCCAGCGACAAGGCGGTGCCGATCAGGTTGGTCAGCGCGCCGATCAGTTCACTTTCCCAGGCTGCCGGCAGGTGGCCGTCATCGAAACGTGCGCGCAGGTCGCCGAGGTTGAGACCCTGACTACTGATCGGAAAGATCTGCTGGCTGGGCAGATTGTTGCGCTCGCAACTTGCACAGTCATTGCGTGAACAGATTTCCCGCAGGTTGCTACCGTGCATGGCAATCAGCTGCTCCCCCGGCTCCAGCGGGTTGTCATGCAGGCACAGGCTCAATCGCAGGCCGGGCAGGCGCTGCTGGAAGCTGTTGATCAGGTCGTCGAGCTGCTCGACTTTGGCCGGGTTGCCGGCGAAGCGGCTGCTGCTCAGGTACAGCAGTTCCAGCGCGGCATTGCTCTGTGCCAGGTTCTGGGTCTTTTCGCGCACGCGCCGCTCCAGTGTGCGGTGCGATTCCTCGATGGCATCGGCCATGGCGTTGAAGCTGACCGCCATCTGTCCCAGTTCATCCTCGGAAAGGTATTCGATACGCGCATTCAGGTCGCCGGCGCGAAAGCGTTCGGTGGCGCTGACCAGATCCTGCAGCGGGATGATCACGGAGTTCTGCAGCTGATACATGATCACGATGAGAATGAACACCGTGAGCAACAGGGCGGCGCCCTGGATGTTCTGCTGCCAGCCCTGGCGGCGTTCGCTCTGATGCTGCAGCAGGGTGACGAAATTTTCGAGCTGGGCGACGAAGGTTTCTGCCTGCTGCTGGAAGTAGATTTTGTCACCGCGCTCGAGTGCCGGTTGCAGCTGTTCCTGCCAGGTGCCAAGCAGCTGGTTGTAGGCCTGCTGCAGCGGCTCGGCGGGGTTGCCGTTGAGCACCACATGCAGGTCGCTGCTGTGCAGGCGCTCAAGCATGTCGGCCTGTAGTGCGGCGATTTCCTGCGCGCTGGCACCACTTTCCAGCTTCCAGTCCAGCCGGTAGGTGGCCATGCGCAGTGAGCCGGCGGTATTGATCGCGGCAGCGTCGTCCTCGCTGACCCAGGCCAGCAGACCGGCACTGATGGCGCTGGACAGTGCCAGCACGGCAATCAGGATCACCGCGAGGCCGGCGCGGGCGGGTAAAGAGCTTCTCAGCAGCTGCAGCATGGGTGGGCTACCCCTAAAGAGTTGATTGCTAGCCGAAGATCCTTGCAGGGTATCGGTATGAAGCGCTAACCATTTGAAATATATGAATATTATTTAAAAAAGAGATGCTACCTCTTTGTGGGTAGACAGCACCTGCAGGCGCTATGGGCGATAGTCCTGATATTGATGCAGATCAGGTTTTCCCTACCCGACACGCTCTAGGGTGCGGTCATGGCAACTGGAAAAGGAACCTGTCATGGCTAGCGTAAAACTGCAACAAGGGCTGGTGCTTGGCATGAGCACCTTCGCTTTCACCATCTGCTTCATGATCTGGATGATGTTCGCCGTGCTCGGCGTACCGGTCAAGGAACTGTTGCAGCTCAATGAAACCCAGTTCGGTCTGCTCGCCGCGACCCCGGTCCTCACCGGTTCGCTGGTCCGTCTGCCGCTGGGCATGCTCACCGACAAGTTCGGCGGGCGTATCGTGTTCTTCCTGCTGATGATGGTCTGCGTACTGCCGATCTACATGATCAGCATGGCTACCGAGTTCTGGCACTTTCTGGTGCTGGGCCTGTTTGTCGGTCTGGCCGGCGGCTCGTTCTCGGTGGGTATTGCCTACGTGGCCAAGTGGTTCACCAAGGCCAAGCAGGGCACTGCCATGGGCGTGTTCGGCGCCGGTAACGCCGGTGCCGCACTGACCAAATTCGTTGCGCCGGCGATCATTGCTGCGTCCAGCTGGCAGATGGTGCCCAAGGTCTACTCGCTGATCATGTTCGTTACGGCCCTGCTGTTCTGGTTCTTTACCTACGAGGACAAGGATCACCAGGTGTCCAGCTCGGTGTCCTTTGCCGATCAGCTCAAGTCGCTGAAAGATCCGCGGGTGCTGCGCTACTGCCAGTACTACTCGATCGTGTTCGGCGGCTATGTGGCCCTGGCCCTGTGGATGACCAAGTACTACGTGCAGGAGTACAGCTTTGACCTGACCCACGCGGCGTTGCTGGCCGCCTGCTTCTCCCTGCCCGGCGGCGTGTTGCGTGCGGTGGGTGGCTGGATGTCGGACAAATGGGGCGCACACAGCGTGACCTGGTGGGTGATGTGGGTGAGCTGGGTTTGCCTGTTCCTGCTGTCCTATCCGCAGACCGAGATGGTCATCCAGACTGTGGACGGTCCGCAGAACTTCAGCCTTGGCCTGAGCCCCACCGTCTTCACCATTCTGATTTTCATCGTCGGCATAGCCTTCGCCTTCGGCAAGGCCTCGGTGTTCAAGTACATCTCCGATGACTTCCCGCAGAACATCGGTTCGGTGTCGGGCATCGTCGGCCTGGCTGGCGGCATGGGTGGTTTCATCCTGCCGATCATGTTTGGTGCGCTGGTGGATCTTACCGGCGTGCGCAGTTCCTGTTTCATGCTGATGTACGGCGTGGTCTGGGTCTCCCTGATCTGGATGTACCTCAGTGAAGTTCGCAAGACTCCAATGATGGGCCAGGGCTCGCACAGCCCTGTGTCTAATGCTTCCTGACGCTTGAAGGAGATTCAACATGTCTGCAACCAATAGTCCCCCGGTGGCCACGCTGCCTGACAAGGGGCCGATGATAAACGACTGGCGCCCGGAGGACTCACAGTTCTGGGCCGCCAAGGGCAAGGCAATTGCCAGTCGCAACTTATGGATTTCGATCCCGGCGTTGTTGCTGGCGTTTTCTGTATGGATGGTGTGGAGCACGGTGATAGTGCGCCTAAATGGCATCGGATTTACCTTTACTACGGATCAGCTATTCTGGCTGGCGGCCTTGCCGGGCTTGTCTGGTGCCACCTTCCGAATCTTCTATTCCTTTATGGTGCCGATTTTCGGTGGCCGCCGCTGGACCGCGCTGAGTACTGCTTCACTACTGCTTCCGGCGCTCTGGATGGGCTTTGCCGTGCAGAACCCAGAGACGCCCTATAGCGTGTTTGTGATCATCGCCCTGCTCTGTGGTTTTGGTGGTGGCAACTTTGCCTCGTCGATGTCCAATATCAGCTTCTTCTACCCCAAGGCCCAGCAGGGCACGGCGCTGGGGCTGAATGCCGGCCTGGGCAACCTGGGTGTGTCGGTGATGCAGTTCAGCGTGCCGCTGGTGATTGGCGCAGGTATCTTTGGTGCGGTAGGTGGCAGCCCGCAAGAGTTGGTGGGTGGCGGCCAGTTATGGTTGCAGAACGCTGGTTATATCTGGGTGCCTTTCATCGCACTGGTGACCATCGCGGCCTGGTTCGGCATGAATGACCTGGCCAGCGCCAATGCTTCGTTCAGTGAGCAGGCGGTGATCTTTACGCGCAAACACAACTGGCTGATGTGCTGGTTGTATCTGGCAACTTTCGGCTCGTTCATCGGTTTTGCTGCAGGTTTTCCGCTGCTGATCAAGACCCAGTTTCCCGGTATTGATCCGCTCAAGTTTGCCTTCCTTGGCCCGCTGGTAGGTGCACTGGTGCGCCCGGTCGGTGGCTGGGTAGCCGACAAAATGGGCGGTGCACGCGTTACCTTGTGGAACTATGTGGTGATGATTGCTGCGGTGTTCGGCGTGCTGGAGTTTCTTCCGCATGACGGTGGCGCCGGCAATTTCTACGGCTTCCTGGCCATGTTCATGCTGCTGTTCATTACCACCGGTATCGGTAATGGCTCGACCTTCCGCATGATTCCGGTGATATTCCGTACACTCCACGAACGGTTGACGGTTAATGCCTCTGCTCAAGAGAAAGAATTGGCGATGAAAGGCGCAGGTAAAGAGTCTGCTGCAGTACTAGGCTTCAGTTCGGCGATAGCCGCCTACGGGGCTTTTTTCATCCCGAAATCTTTTGGTACTTCCATGGCGCTGACCGGCGGCCCGCAGATGGCTCTGTATGCTTTCATGGTTTTCTACGCCAGTTGCATTGTAGTCACATGGTGGTGGTACTCGCGCAAAAATGCCGAGATGCCGTGCTAATCAGTCAGTGCTCGCGGGGTGGACTGCAGCCCACCCTACACATTGTGTTCAGACTGCGCCTGGTGCGCAGTCAGCTTGAGAGGAAAAAACGATGAGCCATTTACTCGACCAGTTGCGCTTCTTCAATCGCAAGCAAGGTGAGTTTGCCGGAGGGCACGGTGAGACCCGTATCGAGTCCCGCGACTGGGAGAACGTCTACCGTTCACGCTGGCAGTACGACAAGATCGTGCGTTCCACCCACGGGGTGAACTGTACCGGTTCGTGCTCGTGGAAGATTTACGTGAAGAACGGCCTGATCACCTGGGAAACCCAGCAGACCGATTACCCGCGTACCCGTAACGACCTGCCCAACCACGAACCCCGTGGCTGTCCGCGTGGTGCCAGCTACAGCTGGTACATCTACAGTGCCAACCGCCTGAAGTATCCGAAGATCCGCAAGCCGCTGCTCAAGCTGTGGCGTGAAGCGCGGCAGACCATGCAGCCGGTGGACGCCTGGGCCAGCATTGTCAGCGATCCGGTCAAGGCCGAGTCGTACAAGAGCAAGCGCGGTATGGGTGGCTTCATTCGTTCCAGCTGGGACGAAGTGAATGAAATCATCGCCGCGGCCAACGTCTACACCGTGAAAGAGCACGGCCCGGACCGCGTCATCGGTTTCTCGCCGATCCCGGCCATGTCGATGGTCAGCTATGCCGCCGGTTCGCGTTACCTGTCGCTGATCGGCGGCGTGTGCCTAAGCTTCTACGACTGGTACTGCGACTTGCCGCCCGCTTCGCCACAGGTTTGGGGCGAGCAAACCGACGTGCCGGAGTCGGCCGACTGGTATAACTCCAACTACATCATCGCCTGGGGCTCCAACGTGCCGCAGACGCGTACCCCGGATGCGCACTTCTTCACCGAAGTCCGCTACAAGGGCACCAAGACCGTCTCGATCACCCCGGACTACTCCGAGGTGGCCAAGCTCACCGACCTCTGGCTGAACCCCAAGCAGGGCACCGATGCGGCGCTGGCGCAGGCGTTCAACCATGTGATCTTCAAAGAGTTCCACCTCGACAAGCCGAGCGAGTACTTCACCGACTACGTACGTCGCTACACCGACTTCCCGATGCTGGTGCTGCTCAAGGATCATGCTGACGGCAGCTATCAGCCGGACCGCTTCCTGCGCGCCGCTGACCTGACCGACAACCTCGATCAGGAAAACAACCCCGAGTGGAAAACCATCGCACTCGATAGCGAAACCAACGAACTGGTGTCGCCGCTGGGTTCGATCGGTTACCGCTGGGGCGAGAAGGGCAAGTGGAACATCCAGGCCCGCGAAGGTTCGGCCGACCGTGAAGTCAAACTGCAGCTGAGCCTGATCGGTGAAGAAGTTGCCGAAGTGGCCTTCCCCTACTTTGGCGGGCAGACCCACGAGCACTTCCAGCATGTGGCAGGTGACGAAGTACAGCTGCGTCGCGTGCCCACGCGTTCCATCACCCTGGCCGATGGCAGCCAGGCCAAAGTGGTCACCGTGTTTGACCTGACTGCGGCCAATCTGGCCATCGATCGCGGTCTGGGCGGCGCCAACGTGGCCAGGGACTACGACGATGCCGACGTGCCGGGCACACCGGCCTGGCAAGAGCAGATCACCGGCGTCAGCCGTGAGAAGGCGATCCAGATCGCCCGTGAATTTGCCGACAACGCCGACAAGACCAGGGGTCGCAGCATGATCATCGTCGGTGCGGCGATGAACCACTGGTACCACATGGACATGAACTACCGCGGCCTGATCAACATGCTGATGATGTGCGGTTGCGTCGGGCAAACCGGTGGTGGCTGGGCGCACTATGTGGGTCAGGAAAAACTGCGTCCGCAGTGCGGCTGGTTGCCGCTGGCCTTCGGTCTGGACTGGAGCCGTCCGCCACGCCAGATGAACGGTACCAGCTTCTTCTACAACCACAGTTCGCAATGGCGTCACGAGAAGATGGATATGCACGAAATCCTCTCGCCGCTGGCCGACAAGTCGCAGTTCCCGCAGCACGCGCTGGATTACAACATCCGCGCCGAGCGTGGCGGCTGGCTGCCGAGCGCACCCCAGCTGAACCGTAACCCGTTGCAGATCACCCGGGATGCAGAGGCCGCCGGCATGTCGCCGGTGGATTACGTGACCAAGTCACTGCAAGACGGAACTCTGCGCTTTGCCTGCGAGCAGCCGGACAATCCGGCCAACTTCCCGCGCAACATGTTCATCTGGCGCTCCAACCTGCTCGGTTCGTCCGGCAAGGGCCACGAGTACATGCTCAAGTACCTGCTGGGTACCAAGAACGGCGTGATGAACGAAGACCTCGGCAAGCGCGACGGCGTCAAGCCGGGTGATGTCGAGTGGGTGGACGAAGGCGCGATCGGCAAGCTCGATCTGGTCACCACCCTGGACTTCCGCATGTCCTCCACCTGCGTCTATTCGGACATCGTGCTGCCCACGGCAACCTGGTACGAAAAAGACGACATGAACACCTCGGACATGCACCCGTTCATTCACCCGCTGTCGGCGGCGATTGATCCGGCGTGGGAATCGCGTTCCGACTGGGAAATCTACAAGGGCATTGCCAAGCGCTTCTCGGAAATGGCCGAAGGCCACCTGGGCGTGGAGAAGGATCTGGTGACCATGCCGTTGCTGCACGACAGCCCCGGCGAACTGGCCCAGCCTTATGGCGGCACCGACTGGAAAACCGCCGGTGAAGCCCCGGTACCGGGCAAGAACTGCCCGAACATGGTGGTGGTCGAGCGCGATTACCCGAACGTCTACAAGAAGTTCACTTCCCTCGGCCCGTTGCTCGACAAGCTCGGCAACGGCGGCAAGGGCATCAACTGGAACACCGAGCATGAAGTCGAGTTCCTCGGCGAGCTGAACTACAAGGTGCGTGATGAAGGCGTCAGCCAGGGTCGGCCGAAGATTGACTCGGCGATTGATGCGGCGGAAGTGATTCTCTCGCTGGCCCCGGAAACCAACGGTCACGTAGCAGTCAAGGCGTGGGCGGCACTCTCCGAGTTCACCGGTCTGGATCACAGCCATCTGGCTTTGCCGAAAGAGCACGAAGCGATCCGCTTCCGCGACATCCAGGCGCAGCCGCGCAAGATCATCTCCAGCCCGACCTGGTCAGGCCTGGAAGACGAGCACGTCAGTTACAACGCCGGCTACACCAACGTCCATGAGTACATCCCGTGGCGCACCATCACCGGCCGCCAGCAGTTCTATCAGGATCACCCGTGGATGCAGGCGTTCGGCGAGCAGATGATGAGCTATCGGCCGCCGATCAACACCCGCACCATCAGCTACGTGAAGGACAAGCGGCCCAACGGCAACACCGAGATCGTGCTGAACTGGATCACCCCGCACCAGAAGTGGGGCATCCACAGTACCTACTCGGACAACCTGATCATGCTCACCCTCAGTCGCGGCGGGCCGATCGTCTGGTTGTCGGAAACCGACGCGAAAAGCGCCGGTATCGAGGACAACGACTGGGTCGAGTGCTTCAACGCCAACGGTGCACTGGTTGCCCGTGCGGTGGTCAGCCAGCGGGTCAAGGACGGCATGGTGATCATGTATCACGCCCAGGAGCGGATCGTGAACATGCCGGGTGCGGAAACCACCAAGACCCGTGGCGGTCACCACAACTCGGTAACCCGTGTGGTGCTCAAGCCGACCCATATGATCGGTGGCTACGCGCAACAGGCCTATGGCTTCAACTACTACGGCACCGTCGGCTGCAACCGCGACGAGTTCGTGGTGGTGCGCAAGATGGCCAAGGTTGACTGGCTCGACGGCACTGATGTCGGCGGTCTGGGCGATGAGGCCCTGCCACAACCACTGCCCAAAGACCTCTGAGGAGAGCTGACATGAAAATTCGTTCACAAGTCGGCATGGTTCTGAATCTGGACAAGTGCATCGGTTGCCACACCTGTTCGATTACCTGCAAAAACGTCTGGACCAGCCGTGAAGGCATGGAATATGCCTGGTTCAACAACGTCGAAACCAAACCCGGTATCGGTTACCCGAAAGAGTGGGAAAACCAGGACAAATGGAAAGGCGGCTGGGTGCGCAACAAGGACGGCTCGATCAATCCGAAGATCGGCGGCAAGTTCCGCGTGCTGGCGAACATCTTCGCCAACCCGGATCTGCCGAGCATCGACGACTATTACGAGCCGTTCGACTTCGACTACCAGCATCTACACACCGCGCCGCTGGGCCAGCACCAGCCGACCGCCCGGCCGCGTTCGGTGATCAGCGGCAAGCGCATGCAGAAGATCGAGTGGGGCCCGAACTGGGAAGAAATTCTCGGTACCGAGTTTGCCAAGCGCCGTAAGGACAAGAACTTCGAGCAGATCCAGGCCGACATTTATGGCGAGTATGAAAATACCTTCATGATGTACCTGCCGCGTCTGTGCGAGCACTGCCTGAACCCGGCCTGTGCGGCCTCGTGCCCGAGTGGCGCGATCTACAAGCGCGAAGAAGACGGCATCGTCCTCATCGATCAGGAAAAGTGCCGCGGCTGGCGTATGTGCATCAGCGGCTGCCCGTACAAGAAGATCTACTTCAACTGGAAGAGCGGCAAATCCGAGAAGTGCATCTTCTGCTACCCGCGCATCGAAGCCGGCATGCCGACTGTCTGTTCGGAAACCTGCGTGGGGCGTATCCGTTACCTCGGCGTATTGCTGTATGACGCCGACCGTATCCACGAAGTGGCGAGCACGCCGAACGAGCAGGACCTGTACCAGAAGCAGCTGGATATCTTCATGGATCCGCACGATCCGGCGGTAATCAAGCAGGCGCTGGCCGATGGCGTACCGCAGTCGGTAATCGACGCGGCCCAGCGTTCGCCGGTGTACATGATGGCGGTGGACTGGAAGCTGGCGCTGCCGCTGCACCCGGAATACCGCACGCTGCCGATGGTCTGGTATGTGCCGCCATTGTCGCCGATCCAGAACGCCGCCACGGCCGGCACTGTGGGCATGAACGGGGTAATCCCGGATGTCGACAGCCTGCGCATTCCGCTGCGCTACCTGGCCAACCTGCTCACCGCAGGGGATGTGGCGCCGGTCAAGCTGGCACTCAAGCGCCTGCTGGCCATGCGTGCCTACAAGCGTTCCGAGCAGGTCGACGGTGTGCAGGACCTCAAGGTGCTGGAAGACGTCGGTCTGTCCGTGGCGCAGGTCGAGGACATGTACCGCTATCTGGCGATTGCCAACTACGAAGACCGTTTCGTGGTGCCCAGTGCGCACCGTGAAGACGCCATGAGTGATGCCTTTGCCGAGCGTTCCGGCTGTGGCTTCAGCTTCGGCAGCGGTTGCAGTGGCAGCTCCGACACCAACATGTTCGGGGCGAAGAAAGCCAACCAGCGCGACATCCTGAAAACCGTACAGTTGTGGGAGGACTGAGCATGCAAATCCTTAAAGTGATTTCCCTGCTGCTGGATTACCCGACCGAACAGCTGGTGGCTGCCCGTGACGAACTGGACCAGGCGATTGCCGCCAGCCGCGAGATCAGCCCGCAGCAGCGCTCGGCGCTGATCGAGCTGCTCGATCTGATCTGCGATAACGATCTGATGGACGGCCAGGAGCACTACGGTGCCCTGTTCGGCCGCGGTCGTGCGCTGTCACTGCTGCTGTTCGAGCACGTGCACGGCGAGTCGCGTGATCGTGGACAGGCCATGGTCGACATGATGGCGCAGTACGAAGCCGCCGGTTTTGCCATCGGCGTCAAAGAGCTGCCGGACTACATCCCGCTGTATCTGGAGTTTCTCTCCACCCGTGAAGACCTCGAGGCCCGCGAGGGTCTGGCCGATGTTGCGCATCTGCTGACGCTGCTCGCCACCCGTCTGGATGAGCGCGAAAGTGCTTACGCCAGCTGCTTCCGCGCGCTGCTGCAGATCGCCGGTATCGAGCCGCAGTCTGCCATGGCCGAGGTGCGCGAGCAGGTTGCCGCCGAAGCACGCGATGACTCGCTGGAAGCCCTCGACAAGATCTGGGAAGAGGAGGCGGTGGACTTCATGCAGGCCGAGCAGCAGGACCGTTGCCCGAGCCAGACCACTGCTCCGGGCAAGGCCCGCGAGGAGTCGGCAGTACCGATGCACTGGGTGGATTTCAAACAGGACGGGTTGGCCACGGAGCTGACTCAGGAGGCACGTCATGTCTAAGTTGAACTTGTTGCTGTTCGGGGTTTACCCGTACATCGCGCTGGCCATTTGCCTGATCGGCAGCTGGGCACGCTTCGATCTGTCGCAATACAGCTGGAAGGCTGGTTCGAGCCAGATATTTCACCGTACCGCAGCTGAGCAGCGTTATATGCGCATCGCCAGCAACCTGTTCCATGTCGGCGTGCTGTTTGTGCTGGCCGGTCACTTTGTCGGTCTGCTCACCCCCGAGCCGATCTACCACTATGTGATCAGCACGCAGAACAAGCAGCTGCTGGCGATGGTTTCCGGCGGTTTCTTCGGCGTTCTGTGCCTGATCGGCTTGCTCATGCTGCTCAAGCGGCGGCTGACCGATGAGCGCGTGCGGGCATCGTCCAGCACCTCGGACACCATGATCCTGGTGGTGTTGCTGGCGCAGCTGGTACTCGGCCTGCTGACCATTGTCGCCTCGACCCAGCATATGGACGGTTCGGTGATGGTGATGCTGGCCGACTGGGCGCAGAGCATCGTCACCCTGCAGCCGGTCAAGGCCGCAGAGGCCATTACCCCGGTGGGTCTGGTGTACAAGTTGCACGTGTTCCTCGGGGTGACCCTGTTTGTGCTGTTCCCCTTCACCCGTCTGGTACACATCGTCAGCGCCCCGATCTGGTATCTGGGTCGGCGCTACCAGATCGTCCGGCAGAAGGGTTGATCTGCCGCGGGGCGGGTAACGCTGCGGCGTTATTCGTCCTGCCGCTGAATATGCTTCTGTAGGGTGGGCTTCAGCCCACCGGCGAGTTCTGCTTACACGGTGGGCTGAAGCCCACCCTACAGTTCAAATACGCAGAAAATTCTGGAGAATCCCATGGCATGTGGATGCGGTGGTACTAACGGCGGTTCCGGTGGCTGTGGCGGTGACAAGTCGCCCTCCGCGCCCGTCGTGGAAGCAGCACTGGCACACGAGCTGCCCGTAGAAAACGGCGCCCAGGCTGGCGCAGTAGAATTTCAACCGGCCCCGTTGCTGGATATTGCCGAGCCGGAGGATCTGCTGATTGCCCGCAGCGAGCAGGACTGGCCGCGGATTCGCGTCAACGGTGTGCTGATCGAGCCCGCAGCGCTGGCGCTGGAGCTGCAATATCATCCGGCATCCGAGCAGAGCGAGGCGATGTTTCTCGCCGCCCAGGCGCTGGTGATTCGCGAGCTGTTGCAGCAGCGCGGTCGCGAGCTGGGTATCGAGCCGGTCCCGGTTGCCGGTGAAACCGCCGATGAAGCCAGCGTGCGTGCGCTGATCGAACATGAGGTGGTGGTGCCCGAGGCAGATGAAGCGGCCTGCGAGCATTTCTACCAAAGCAACCTGGCGCGCTTTGTCAGTGCCCCGCTGCTGGCCGCCCGGCATATCCTGCTGGAGTGCGCCCCGGACGATATCGAGGAGCGCATCAGCCGGCGCGAGCAGGCACAAGCGCTGATCAGCCAATTGCAGGCCGACCCGCAGCGTTTCGCCGAGCTGGCCATGGGTCACTCGGCCTGCCCGTCGAAGGCGCAGGGCGGTTCACTTGGCCAGTTGAGCAAGGGCCAGACCGTGCCCGAGTTTGAAAAGCAACTGTTCCGTCAGCCGCAAGGCCTGGTGACCCAGCCACTGGAAAGCCGTTATGGTTTCCATGTGGTTTATGTCGACCAGCGTATCGAGGGCGTACAATTGCCCTACGAGACGGTGGCGCAGGATATTCGCCGCGAGTTGTACCAGCGCGTCTGGCAGAAGGCTGTGGCACAGTACCTGCAGACGCTGGTCGGTGCCGCTGATATTCAGGGCATTCAACTGGAAGGTGCTACTTCCCCGTTAGTGCAGTAAATCGCTGGAGAAGCCTGGATGGGCAGTATGTTGCAGGACGGCTTTGGCCGGCAGATAGATTACCTGCGCATGTCGGTCACCGACCGCTGTGATTTTCGCTGTGTCTACTGCATGGCCGAGGACATGACCTTTCTGCCGCGCCAGCAGGTGCTCGGGCTGGAAGAGTTGTACCTGCTGGCCGAGCAATTCGTCGATCTGGGGGTGAAGAAGATTCGCCTGACCGGCGGCGAGCCGCTGGTGCGCAAGGGCATCGTCGGCCTGTGCGAGCGTATCGCCAGTCTGCCGGGCCTGCGCGAGCTGGTGCTGACCACCAATGGCTCGCAGCTGACCCGTTATGCCCGGGATTTGCACCAGGCCGGAGTGAAACGGCTGAACATCAGTCTCGACAGTCTGGATGCCGACAAATTCCGCGCCATCACCCGTACCGGTGATCTGCAGCAGGTCATCGCCGGAATCCATGCAGCCGGGGATGCCGGTTTCCAGCACAGCAAGCTCAACGTGGTGGTGATGAAAGGCCGCAATGACGACGAAGTGCCGGCACTGGTCGACTTCGCCGTGGCCAACCAGCTGGATATCAGCTTTATCGAGGAAATGCCGCTGGGAGCCATCAGCGAGCACAGCCGTGCCGAAGCTTTCTGCTCCAGTGACGAAGTGCGTGCCCTGATCGAGCAGCGCTACGATCTGGTCGAGTCTGCCGAATCCACCCAGGGCCCGTCGCGCTACTGGCGCATTCCCGGGGTGGACAGCACGCGCATCGGCTTCATTTCGCCGCACAGCCACAATTTCTGCGGCAGCTGCAACCGTGTGCGGCTGACGGTGGAAGGTCGTCTTCTGCTGTGTCTGGGCAACGAGCACAGCCTTGATCTGAAGAGCATCCTGCGCCGTTATCCCGGTGAGCCGCAGCGCCTGCGCGACGCCATCCTTGGCGCCATGGCGCGCAAGCCCTGGGGCCACGACTTTCAGCTCAATGATGAAGTGCAGGTGGTGCGCTTCATGAACATGACCGGCGGCTGAGTCATCGCTGCATCCGAGCGGGTGGTCAAAACCCGCAGGGTGCCAGTGCCGTCAGCGTTACTCTGCGGAATCCGCAGTGGATGTTGCTGGCGCGGTTGAAGCGTCAGCCGGCAGTTCAGGCTCTTCCGCCGCCTGGGTTTTTTTCAGGGCTTTTTCTGCCTTGGCTTTCTTCTTCTCGAGTTCCCGCTGGCGTTTTTCGTACTGGTAGTTTGGCTTGGCCATGGCAATTCTCCTTGAGTGAATGCCCCCACGATACAGCAGTTGCCGCCAGCGCCGTATTCGCGCCTTGTGAAAATTACACTGCGTATCGATCCGCTTGCACACAAACACCGGCCCACTACTGCAGCTGAATCAGTCAGCGGCAATCTGTTCCAGCCAGCCTGACGCATTGACCGCGAAGGAGCTCGCATGTCTGGCTCAGCTCTGGCTGCCTGGGGTAACCGGGGTGCGGGCCTGGCAAGGCTGCTCAAGTCGCCCTGCCCGCTTGACCGGGATCAAGCGGACATTCGCCAACCTGTCCTACGCTGGGCCTACCGGCAAGCGGTTGCCTTTTACCTGCCAAGTGAGGAAGCAAATGACGCTTAAAACGATCAGTGCCAGTGGCCGTATGGACAGCGGCATGGATGTGCACGTGCAATGTGGCGGTTTCGAACTGGTCATGGACCAGCCGGCCAATGCCGGCGGCAAGGGGCTGGGGCCGACGCCGCTGGAGGTGATTCTGGGAGCGGTAGCCGGATGTTTCGGCACTATCGGCCGTTACATCGCCCATCAGCAGAAAATCACCTTGCGCGGCATGCAGTTCGAGATGGAGGCGGATTACGACCCGGATGGCCTGCTCGGGCGCAATCCCGAGGTGCGCGCGGGCTTTCAGGCGTTGCGGGTAAGGGTAAGCATCGATGCCGATCTGGCAGATGAGCAGAAGCAGGCGTTTCTCGAACTGATCGAGGAACGCTGCCCGCTGGCCGACAACCTGATGCATGGAACCCGGCTGATCACCCGTCTGGCCTGAGTTTTCTATACGGCCTGACAGCGAACGGATGCCCCTCGTCGAGGGGCATTGGCGATCAGTACAGTGTCTGCATCATCAGCACCAGGCCGGCGATGCCGACACCCCAGACCGCGCTGCGCACGTAGGTGATGCCGAGGATATAAACCGGCAGATACACCACCCGTGCCCAGAAGAATACTTCGGCACCAAAGGTGGCCTGCTCGCCCATGCCGGCGGCATGCGCGACACCTGCCAGGGCGATAAACAGGAGGAAATTTTCCTTGGTGTTCTGCGCGGCCTTTTCGGCACGGGCACCCATAGGCGTGGCTTCGGGCAGATTGTCGCGATTGCTCAGGCCGGCCTTCATGCCGTCCAAAGTCCATTCACGATTGCGCAACACGGCGCCGAGCATGATCGAGATAAAGGTCAGCGCGGTCATGCAGACCACGATTTGCAGCAGTGAGGTCATGGCAGGATTCTCCTTGGTCGATTTTTTATTTTGGGTCCGGCTGTTTTGCGGGTTGCGCCAGTGACTTAGCCGGTGGCTGCCGGGCCGACTTCCGTCAGCACCGCCATGCTGCGCAACTGCTGCACATCGTGCAGGGTGATAGGCGAATAGGCAATGGTCAGCAGGCCCTGTTTCTTCAGGGCCTTGAGTTCACGATTGAGGCTTTGCCGGGGCACGCCGGGCATGTCGGCAAACGGGTCCCGGGAGAGCATCAGATTCAGCTCGATACCGTTTGCTGCATCGCGCCCGTGCTGCGCAGCCAGCAAGGCTGCCAGAGCGCCGGGCTGGTGGGCTGGTGGGCGGGAAGGCGCAATTGTACCGCCGGTCAGCCCCTTGCCCTTGAATTTGTCAGAAAACCACGGCGTTCACTGCTACCGTTTCAGGTGAAGAACTCTCACGTAAAACGGTGAAGAGGGCGCCATCGCCATGACTACTCAAGACACCTCGAAAGCCTGGAATGACGTGCTGCGGCCCAAGCTGTCCGAGCGTTACGAGATGGGCAAGCAACTGCGCGAGAAGTGCCCGCGTGCTTCCCACGCGGACTGGAAAGCCGCGGCTAACCGCGAGGATCCGCTGCAGCTGCTCAAACAGGACAACCGCGGGCGAATCCGGGAGCTGATCCCGATACGCTATGGGCGCATGGTGAAGTCGCCGTTTACCTTTTATCGCGGAGCGGCCCTCAATATGGCCGCCGACCTGGCAAACACACCGTCTTCCGGCCTTCGTGTACAGGCGTGCGGCGATGCCCACCTGCTCAACTTCGGCGCGTATGCCTCGCCCGAACGCAGGCACATTTTTGACATTAACGATCTGGATGAGACGCTTCCCGCACCCTGGGAATGGGACGTCAAGCGGCTGGCGGCGAGCGTCGTGCTGGCGAGCCGCAATAACGGCTTCAGCCAGCGCGAAGCCCGTGATGCGGTGCTTGCAGGGGTACGCAGCTATCGCAAGCGCATGTTCCAGTACTACGGTATGTCCGTGCTGGATGTGTGGTACGCCAGCATCGACGCCACCGAGTTTGCCGGGTCAACCAAAGACCGGGAGGCTGGCCAGCGTGCCGCCAAACGGCTGGCCGCGGCCCGTGAACGCAGCGTGCTGGAGCACGACTTCCCCAAGCTGACAGCCGACATCGGTGAAGACCCGACCATCAGGGACAATCCTCCGCTGATCTACCATCTCGACGGAGATGGCTCTGGTGAGTATTTTGCGAACGTGCGCGCGGCCTTTGCCGAGTACCGGGAATCCCTGCAGGAGGAGCGTCGCGTACTCCTTGATCATTACGAGATCAAGGACGCTGCGATGAAGGTGGTCGGTGTCGGCAGCGTCGGGACCTTTTGTGCCGTCCTGTTGCTGATGGCCAGCGAACAGGATCCGCTTTTTCTTCAGGTCAAACAGGCCCGCCCTTCCGTGCTCGAAGCGTATGCCGGCAAGAGCAGGTACCCCAATCATGGGCAACGGGTGGTAAACGGCTACCGCTTGATGCAGTCGTCGAGCGACATTTTTCTCGGCTGGACCAAGGGCAAGCAGGGTGGGCATATCTACGTTCGCCAGCTCAGGGATATGAAAGTTGGCGCGCAGGTCGAACTGTTCAGCCCGGGCTTTATGGCCGAGTATGCCGAGGTCTGCGGCTGGGCGCTGGCGCGGGCACATGCGCGCTCCGGCGATCCTGCGCAAATCAGCGGCTATCTGGGCAAGAGCGACACCTTTGACGAAGCCATTGCAGATTTCGCCGTCGCCTACGCCGATCAAAGCGAACGTGACCATGCAATCCTGCTGAGCGCGGTGCAGTCCGGACAGGTAGAGGCTCACACTGAGGAGGATTGAGACTGGTCGCGGCTTACGCCGGGGAGCAGGCACGCAGCCAGGGTCGATTTGGCATGCCTGACCGGTGGCTGCTAGGCTGCCTGACAGCATCACTTCAGCCAACTCCACACAATAAACAGTTCATTCCGGGTGTCCGGAGTGGCCGTCAGAACAAGCAGCCAAGGAGAAGCCCGATCATGCATCCATTACGTCAATGGCTAAGCCCGTTTAGCCGTGCCGCCGTCTTACTGGTCGCCGCCGGCCTGACACCACTGGCGGTCGCCGCCGACAAGCCGAACATGCTGCTGATTTTCGGCGATGACATCGGCCAGACCAACATCAGCAAATACAGCTACGGCCTGATGGGTTACCACACCCCGAACATCGACCGGATTGCCAACGAGGGCATGCTGTTCACCGACTATTACGGCGAGCAGAGTTGCACGGCCGGCCGCGCCGCATTTATTACCGGGCAGATACCGGTACGCACCGGACTGACCAAGGTCGGTATGCCGGGCTCCACGGTCGGCCTGCAGAAGGAAGATCCGACGCTGGCCGAGTTGCTCAAGCCGCTGGGGTATACCTCCGGCCAGTTCGGCAAGAATCACCTGGGTGATCGCGACGAATTCCTGCCGACCAATCACGGCTTCGACGAGTTCTTCGGCAACCTGTATCACCTGAATGCGGAAGAAGGCCCGGAGGATCCGGACTGGACGAAGAATCCGGCAATCGACAAGTCAATTCGTCCGCGCGGCATCATCCACAGTACTGCCGATGGCAAGGTCGAGGACCTTGGTCCGCTGAACAAGAAACGCATGGAAACCATCGATGAGGAATTCCTCAATGCCTCGCTGAACTTCATCGACAAGGCGCACGCGGCCAAGAAGCCGTTCATGGTCTGGTTCAACTCGACGCGCATGCATTACTACACGCATCTGCGTCCCGAGTCGGTGGGCTTGTCCGGCCAGGATTTCTATAACGACGGCATGGTCGAGCATGACGCGCAGGTCGGCCAGTTGCTGAAAAAACTGGATGATCTGGGCATCGCCGACAACACCATCGTGCTGTATTCCACCGATAACGGTGTGCACTTCAACCAGTGGCCGGATGCCGGGATCACGCCATTCCGTGGCGAGAAGAACACCAACTGGGAAGGCGGCTTCCGGGTCCCGGCGGTAGTGCGCTGGCCGGGCCACATCAAGCCTGGCAGTGTGTCCAACACCATCATGTCGCACCAGGACTGGTTGCCGACGCTGATGTCGGCTGCCGGCGTGCCGGGCATTACCGAACAGTTGCTCAAGGGCTATACCGCGGGGGACAAGAAGTTCACCGTGCATCTGGATGGCTACGATTTCGTGCCCTATCTGGAAGGCAAGACCGACCAGGGGCCGCGCAACCAGTTCTTCTACTTCAGTGATGACGGCAAATTGCTGGGCATGCGTGATGGTGACTGGAAAATCGTCTATGCCGAGCAGCGCTCAAAGCGTTTCGATGTGTGGCGGGATCCGTTTGTCGACCTGCGCGCCCCGAAAGTGTTCAACCTGCGGCGCGATCCCTACGAGCGCGCCGATACGGACTCCAACAGCTACAACGTCTGGTGGGATCACAAGGTGGGCGTGATTGCCATGCCGGCAGTGGGCAAGACACAGCAATTCCTGATGAGCTTCCAGCAGTTCCCGCCGCGTCAGCGACCGGCTTCTTTCACCATCGACCAGATCACCGAGAAGCTGCTGAACTTCAAGAACAAGTAACACCTGTCACGGCGGTTCGGATGGGTTCAGCAGGGCCTGATCCGAATCGTCGGCCACTGCGTCATGCAACGTAGCTGCCACACCACCCCTACATCCCCGGTAGCACGCCTACCATTGCCGGCATTGAACTGCAGCAGGCAGGCCGCTTTTCGCTAGCCGGCCTCTTGAGGTTTATTTCGCTTCTTGATTGGCATCAATTCCATTACGACGTTTACACCTACATTACCCACCATCTTGTGTCTTATATTTTATTAATAACAATATGTGGTGTTTTGGAGGTTCTGGTGGTGGATGAAGCAAGCACCCTGCGCACGACGCGTTTGGGCAAGCGCGATGGCAGTTCAGCAGCATTTGATGCCAGCAAGATAGAGCGTGCGATTGTCGCGGCCGGACAGGCTAGCGGCGAATTTTCTGCCGCTCAGGCAGTGGCGCTGACCCGTGCGGTGTTATTGCGGCTGGCCGATTTCACCGAGCTCGACGTGGAGTGCATTCAGGATTGCGTGGAGCGGGTACTGATGGAGGCCGGCTACTACGCCACCGCCCGCGCCTACATCGTCTACCGCGAACAGCATGGCCGTCTGCGCCGCGACCGCAAGGCCATCGTCGAAGTGGCCACCTCGATGAACGAGTACCTCAATCGCGAGGACTGGCGCGTGCAGGCCAATGCCAATCAGGGCTATTCGCTCGGCGGACTGGTGCTCAATGTGGCTGGCAAGGTCACCGCCAACTACTGGCTGGACGAGGTCTACAGCGCCGAGATCGGTGAAGCGCACCGCGAAGGGGATTTGCATATCCACGATCTGGACATGCTCGCCGGCTATTGTGCCGGCTGGTCGTTGCGCACCCTGCTCAATGAGGGCCTCAACGGTGTGCCGGGGCGGGTTGAAGCCGGGCCGCCGAAACATCTTTCCAGCGCTCTGGGGCAGATGGTGAATTTCCTTGGCACGCTGCAGAACGAGTGGGCCGGTGCGCAGGCGTTCAGCTCCTTTGACACCTATCTGGCGCCCTATGTGCGTAACGATAACCTGAGCTTTGCCGAGGTGCGCCAGGCCATTCAGGAATTCATCTACAACCTCAATGTGCCATCACGCTGGGGAACGCAGACACCCTTCACCAACCTGACCTTCGACTGGGTTTGCCCTGAAGATCTGAGTCAGCAGATTCCTTATATCGGCGGCGTGGAAATGCTGTTTTCCTACGGCGACTTGCAGGCCGAGATGGAGTTGATCAACCGTGCCTACATCGAAGTGATGATGGCCGGCGATGCCAAAGGTCGGGTGTTCACCTTTCCGATTCCGACCTACAACATCACCCATGATTTCCCCTGGGACAGCGAGAACGCCGACCTGCTGTTCGAGATGACCGCTCGCTACGGTCTGCCCTATTTCCAGAACTTTCTCAATTCAGACATGCAGCCCAATCAAGTGCGCTCGATGTGCTGCCGCTTGCAGCTCGACTTGCGGGAGCTGCTCAAGCGCGGCGGTGGACTGTTCGGTTCGGCCGAGCAGACCGGCTCGATTGGAGTGGTCACGATCAATTGTGCGCGCCTGGGCTATCTCTATCGTGGTGACAGCGTCGGGCTGTTACAGCGGATTGACCAGCTGATGGAGCTGGCCATGCAGAGTCTGGAGGTCAAACGCAAGGTCATCCAGCACCACATGGACAATGGCCTTTACCCCTACACCAAGCGATACCTGGGAACCTTGCGCAACCACTTCTCGACTATCGGCCTGAACGGCCTGCACGAGATGGTGCGCAATTTCACTGCTGACCAGCAGGGCATGCACACCGCCGAAGGGCACGCGTATGCCGTGCTGTTGCTGGATCACGTGCGCGCCAGTCTGGTGCGCTTCCAGGAAGAGACCGGTCACCTGTACAACCTGGAAGCCACACCGGCCGAAGGCACCACTTATCGTTTTGCCCGGGAAGACCGCAAGCGTTACCCGGAGATCCTGCAGGCCGGTTGCGCCGAGGCGCCGTACTACACCAATTCCTCGCAATTGCCGGTGGGTTTTACCGATGACCCGTTCGAGGCGCTGGAGCTGCAGGACGAGCTGCAGTGCAAGTACACCGGCGGCACCGTACTGCATCTGTATATGGCCGAACGCATTTCCTCGGCACAGGCCTGCAAGAATCTGGTGCGCCGCGCGCTGAGTCGTTTCCGTCTGCCTTACTTGACTATTACGCCGACCTTCTCGATCTGCCCGGTACACGGCTATCTGGATGGTGAGCACGAGTTCTGCCCGAAGTGTGATGCAGCCTTGCTGCAGCGCCAGCAAGCCTGTTGCAGCTGACCGCCCAGGGCGGGTTTCAGCCAGTGTCTGCGCAGATTATTTTGGTGGGCTGAAGCCCAGCCTGCGCCTACCCGGAATTCATCCAAGAAAGGAGCAACACCATGCAAACTACCGTCGAACAACTTCCGCAACAACAGCGTCAACGCTGCGAAGTCTGGACCCGGGTGATGGGTTATCACCGTCCCGTGAGCGCCTTCAATCCCGGAAAACAGTCCGAGCATCATGACCGTCTGCATTTCCGCGAGAGCGCAGTGCGGAGCTGAGTCAGTGATTCCGGCTCTGCGGGTTGGCGGCCTGCTACCGCTAACCACACTGGATTATCCCGGTCAGCTGGCCTGTGTGCTGTTCTGCCAGGGTTGTGCGTGGCGCTGTCGCTATTGCCACAACCCGGAGCTGATCGGTCCGCGTGGTCGCCAGGAAACCCCCTGGGCTGAAGTGCTGGCGTTTCTGCGCAAGCGCCAGGGCCTGCTTGATGCAGTGGTCTTCAGTGGTGGCGAAGCGACCCTGCAGGCCGGACTGCCGGCAGCCATGCGTCAGGTACGTGAGCTGGGTTTCAAAATCGGCCTGCACAGTGCCGGGATCAAACCTGCTGCGTTCAAGCGGGTTTTGTCGTTGTGCGACTGGGTCGGTTTCGACGTCAAGGCACTGGAAGAAGATACCGCACTGATTACCGGCGTCAGTCACAGTGGGCGAACAAACTGGCAGAGTCTGGAACTGTTGCTCGACAGCGGCGTTGAATACGAATGCCGCACCACGGTGCACTGGCAACTGAGCGATTGCCGGCGCCTGCAGCGTCTCGGCGAGCGCCTGGCCAGCATCGGTGTGGAGCATTTCGTGGTGCAACAGGCACGCAATCAGCAGGTGCTGGATGAGCAGTTGCCGCCCTCAGTCTGTCCGCCAGACAGCGAACAGCTCTGGTCGTATCTGCAGCAACTGTTTGCGCATTTCAGCCTGCGTGCCGCCTGAGCGGACTCTATGCCTTTGGAGATATTGGCAAGCCGGGCACTGGCAGTCACAGTAGTGGCAACCTTTCTGATTTGCCCAGAGGATGCTCTGCATGGATATCACCTGTTTCTCCGATCTGCTCGGCGCCGCGCAGCAGCAAGCCGAGCCGCAGCGTTTGCTGATGGTGTTTGTCAGCGCCGACCTGCCGGAAGACGCCACCGCCGCCGAGCAACAGCGGCACGCCGAAGGTCAGGGCGGTTCGTTGCGGCCGGTGCTGTGCGTGGACAAGCTGCCTGCCGAACTCGGTGACTTTGCCGACCTGCTCGAGGAATCGGTACGTACCGGCATGAGCTGGGATCTGGTGTTCACCGCCGGCCTGTCCGGCCGTGGCGGCCATGCGCCGAGCAGTGATGAGGCCGAGCAGCCGCTGAAAATGATGGTCGGCGCCATTGAAAGCGGCAGCATCGGCAATTTCATTGCCTTCGACCGGGAAGGTCAGGCGGTGTCGTTTTTCTGATTGAGGCGCCCAGCTCGGCAGCCTTCCAGAATGGCTGCCGAGTGGGCGTGACGGTCAGGCTGCCGGGCTGGCGGCCCTGGCCTTGCGTGGCGCACGCGGTTTGGCCGGCTTTGGCGCGGTTGCCGGCGCAGCCACCGGAGTCTTGGCGGCAGGGCTTGCTGCTTTGGGCTTGCGCGCTGCGCGCGGTTTGGCCGCCTTGGGTGCAGTCGCCGGAGTTGCTGCAGCCTTGACGGCGGGTGCTCTGCGAGCCTGCTTCAGCCCCAGTGCCTTTTCCAGTTCGACAAAGGCGTCATCGAGGTAGTCGACCAGCCGTTGCATATTGGGTACCGCGCGGCGACAGGCGGTGAAGCCGAACGCCATCTTGTCGACGTAGCTGGTCACGGTGATGTTGATCGCCTGGTAGGCCATGGGGATCGACACCGGATAACTTTCGTCCAGATGCGCGCCGTTCAGGTACAGATCCCTGGTCGGCCCGGGCACGTTGGAGATCACCAGATTGAACACCGGGTGGGATGCGGCGTGCCCGGTGATGACCGAAGGCAGCATCGGGCTCATCATCATCGCGGTGTGGGCCACCTTTTCCAGCCGGACCATTTTCGACATGCGCTGCTTGGCTGCCTGGGTCGAGGCGATGATGCGTTGCAGGCGCTCGATCGGGTCTGCCTCGTTGGTAGCCAGGTTGGCCAGAATGGTGGCTACCTGATTACCGCCCTTGTCGGTTTCGCCGTGCATGGATACCGGCAGCATGGCAATCAACGAAGTTTCCGGGAGCACATCGTTCTCTTGCAGATAGCGGCGCAAGGCACCTGAGCAGAGGGCCATCACCACATCGTTCAGCTTGGCACCGGAGGCCTTGCCGATGGCCTTCAGGCGTTCCAGTTCGTAGGACTGCGCGACAAACCGGCGCGAGCCGGAGATAGGCACGTTGAACGGGCTCGGTGGTGCCTGGAATGGTTGACTCAGCGCGGCATCCGGGCTGGATGGGCGCACAATTTCCCACAGGCCGCTGACTATGCCCGGCAGCATCTCGCGGCCGCCTTGCACTGCTTCGCCGAGTTGGCTGAACAGGCTTGTCTCTGCTTTTTTTGCGGACTTTGGCCGCCCATGTTCCTGGGCCCAGATCGGCGGCTTGATGTCTTTGGCGCTGTAGGAATGTTGCTGGATCGCCATCTTGGTTGCCGTTACCCCATCGACCATGGCGTGGTGCATTTTGCTGTAGATGGCAAAGCGCCCATCGGCCAGGCCCTCGATCAGACTGACTTCCCACAGCGGGCGCGAGCGGTCCATCAGGGCGCCGTGCAAGCGCGAGACCATTACCAGCAGTTCACGAATACGTCCCGGCTTGGGCAGGGACAGATGGCGCAGGTGGTAATCGAGATCAAAATCCAGGTCTTCCTCCCAGTACCAGACACCGAGTTTTTGCAGCGGCCGCTGATTGAACGGTTTTTCGGCAGTCAGGTGCTTGCGCCAGGCCTGGTAGAGGTTCTCGGCGTAGTCGGGGCCGGCATCTTTGGGCGGGGTGTAGATGCTCAGTCCGCCAACGTGCATCGGCTGCTGGCGCTGTTCGATCAGCAGGAACATCGAGTCCTGCAGGTTCATTGCTTTCATGTCGGCCACTCCGGTCTTGTTGGTTTTGTTCTGAGCCTAGCATTGGGGAGGCCATTGCGGCTGTCTACGCATATTTAAGCAGGGTGGCTGCGGGAGGGGTATGCTCTGATCAGGTGCGGACGGGAAGGGATTGCCATGCAGTTCCTGGATGATCGCCCTGAAATGGTGCATTGAGATCAAGGGCTGCGTATAACCATTTGATAAGTATGGATTATCTTGTGTGGCGCGAGCTTTGCATCATGAACTTGGCCTGAATGACAAGGAGCAAGGCATGGCCCGTGAGTTCTATGACGAAATGTACGATGCGCGCGGCAAGGTGCGTCCGCACTACAAGGAATTTTCCCGCTGGCTGGCGGCCACGCCCCCCGATCAGCTGGCCCTGCGCCGGCGCGAGGCGGATCTGCTGTTTCACCGTGCGGGCATCACCTTCACTCTCTACGGTGATGATCAGGGCACCGAGCGGCTGATTCCGTTCGACATCATTCCGCGCAGCATACCGGCCAGTGAATGGCGCATGGTCGAACGCGGCTGCATCCAGCGCGTCAAGGCGCTGAACATGTTCCTTGCCGACCTCTATCACGACCAGCGCATCATCAAGGCCGGGATCATTCCTGCCGAGCAGGTGCTGGCCAACGAGTGCTACCAGATCGCCATGCAGGGCCTGAACCTGCACCGCGATATCTATTCGCATATCTCCGGGGTCGATCTGGTGCGTGATGGTGACGGCACCTACTACGTGCTCGAGGACAACCTGCGTACGCCCAGCGGTGTCAGCTACATGCTGGAAGACCGCAAGATGATGATGCGCCTGTTCCCTGAACTGTTTGCCAACCAGCGCATTGCGCCGGTTGACCATTATCCCGGCCTGTTGCTGACAACGCTGAAGGGCTCCAGTCC
This sequence comes from Pseudomonas pohangensis, assembly GCF_900105995.1. Taxonomy (NCBI): domain Bacteria; kingdom Pseudomonadati; phylum Pseudomonadota; class Gammaproteobacteria; order Pseudomonadales; family Pseudomonadaceae; genus Pseudomonas; species Pseudomonas pohangensis. The sequence continues at coordinate 3,764,707 of NZ_LT629785.1, forward strand.
GGTGGATGACCCCTGCGTGGTAGTGCTGACCCCCGGCCGGTTCAACAGTGCCTACTTCGAGCACGCGTTTCTGGCCCGTGAAATGGGTGTGGAACTGGTCGAGGGCGCGGACCTGTTCGTGCGCGACACGCATGTCTACATGCGCACCACGGCCGGCCCCAAGCATGTCGATGTGATCTACCGGCGGCTGGATGACCTGTTCCTCGACCCGCTGGCGTTCAATCCGGATTCGATGCTCGGTGTGCCCGGCCTGCTCAGTGCCTATCTGGCCGGTCACCTGATCCTGGCCAATGCCATCGGCACTGGTGTGGCGGACGACAAATCGGTGTATCCGTTCGTGCCGGACATGGTGCGCTTCTATCTGTCGGAGGAGCCGATACTGGCCAACGTGCCGACCTGGCAATGCCGCAAGCCCGAAGAGCTGTCCCATGTGCTGGCCAATCTGCCCGAGCTGGTGGTCAAGGAAACCCAGGGCTCCGGTGGCTACGGCATGCTGGTCGGGCCGGCGGCGAGCAAGGCGGAAATCGAAACGTTTCGCGAGCGGCTCAAGGCCAATCCCGGTGGCTATATCGCCCAGCCCACGCTGAGCCTGTCGACCTGCCCGACCTTTGTCGAAGACGGCATCGCGCCCCGGCATATCGATCTGCGCCCCTTCGTGTTGTCCGGCAAGGAAGTCTGCCTGGTACCCGGTGGCCTGACGCGGGTGGCACTGCGCAAGGGTTCGCTGGTGGTCAACTCATCCCAGGGTGGCGGCACCAAGGACACCTGGATAGTCGAGGATTAAGGAGCATATGGCATGTTGAGTAGAACGGCAGGCGACCTGTACTGGATGTCGCGTTATCTGGAACGTGCGGAGAATCGTGCGCGGATGCTCGATATCAGTTATTCCTTGTCACTGATGCCGCAGGATGGTCGCGAGGGGCTGGATGAACTGGCCATGCCCTTGCTGATCACCGGCACTCTGGACGAGTATCTGGGCTGGCACGGCCAGCTGCATGGCGAGCGCATGTTGCAGTTCTTTGCGCTGGATCCGAATAATCCCACCAGCATTTTCAGCTGTCTGCGCGCCGCGCGGACCAATGCCCATGCCGTGCGCGGACGGATCACCGCCGACATGTGGGAAAACATGAACTCGACCTGGCTGGAGATGCGCGGCATCGCCGCCGAAGGTCTGACCCGCTACGGCATCAGCCGCTTCTGCGAGTGGGTCAAGCAGCGCTCGCAGTTGTTCAGGGGCGCGACGACCGGCACGCTGATGCGGCATGACGCCTATCGCTTTCTGCGCCTTGGCACGCATATCGAACGGGCGGACAACACCTTGCGACTGCTCGACTCGCGCTATGAAATGCTTGGCGACAAGGAGGCCAGCCTGACCGAGGGCTCTGCCTATGCCTACTATCAGTGGACCGCATTATTGCGCGCCCTGTCGGCGTCCGAGGCCTACACCGAGCTGTACCGTGATGCGCCGGGGGTGCGCCAGGTGTCGGAGTTGCTGATCCTGCGGGATGACCTGCCGCGCTCGCTGCACAGCTGCCTGGATGAAATCAACCAGATACTGGTCAGCCTGCCCGGCAATACCGGGCGCTCGGCGCAGCGTCTGGGCGCCGAGCTGGGTGCGCGCCTGCGCTTTACCAGTGTTGACGATATCTTGTCCGAGGGGCTGCATGTGTGGTTGTCGGATTTCATCGTGGAGATCGGCAATCTGGCGGATGCCATTCATCGTTCCTACCTGGAGGTCGCATGAGACTCTCGATCAGCCACGAAACCACCTACACCTATGCCGATCAGGTGCGCAGCAGCATTCAGTATCTGCGCCTGACCCCGCAGGAAAGCGAGCGCCAGCATGTGGTCGAGTGGTGGCTCGATCTGCCGGGCCTGGTCGAGGCGCAACGCGATGCCTACGGCAACATCCTGCATGTGCTGACCCTCGAACAGCCGCATGACTCGATCACCATCGGTGCGCGCGGGGTGGTCGAGATCGACGTGAACTGTGAAGGTGAGCACGACAGCGGCTCGCCATGGCCGTACACCCGCACCACAGCGCTGACCGAGGCGGATCCGGCGTTGCGCGAATTTGCCCTGAAGATCTGCGGGGAGGGGCGCCAGCGCAGTGACCTGATCCAGCTGATGCATGCCCTGCTGGAAGCCATGCCCTACAGCCCCGGTGCAACCGACGTGGAAAGTACTGCGGCCGGTGCGTTTGCCGCGGGCGCCGGGGTTTGTCAGGACCATACCCATGCCTTTGTTGCCTGCGCCCGCAGTCTGGGTATCCCGGCGCGCTATGTGTCCGGCTACCTGTACAGCGATGATCTTGCGCACCTGGCCAGCCATGCCTGGGCGGAAGCCTGGCTGGATGGTGTCTGGTATTGCTTCGATGTCACCAACGGTTTGTCGCGTCCCGAACGGCATCTGAAGCTGGCGGTCGGCATGGATTATCTGGATGCCTGCCCGGTACGCGGCATGCGCCGCGGTGGTGGCAGCGAGAAGATGCACGCACAGGTGTATGTGCACCCCAATGCCGAGCAACAACAGGATCGCCCGGAGCAGCAGCAGAAACAGCAACAGCAACAGCAGCAACAGCAGCAGCAACAGCAGCAGCAACAACAGCGTCGATAGCCGGACGGCAGCGCCGTGAACCGTGGCGCTGCCAGATCCGGTCTGTCTGTACTGGATGGCTGTTCAGTGCTGCTTCAGCGGGTCTGGCCAGCGCTGCCGGCGGACAGCTCCGGTTACACATACACAGCTTCTCAACCTCGGGCAGCCTGCATACTTTCAGGAGCCGGGACTCTCGCGTCTCCGCTTCACAGCCCATCCAGCCAGTGCTGCCGACTTAAATCGCGGTGAGCGCCATGATCGAGCCGCCCATGACCACCCGCCCCACCCACAAACCACGGCCGCTGATTGACCTGCTGGTCAGTCTGCTGCTGCCCTCGCTGATTCTGATGAAGTTGAGTGGCGAAGCCGATCTGGGCGCAGATCGCGCGCTGATTCTGGCACTGGCCTTTCCCTTCGGCTGGGGCGCCTTCGAGCTGATCAGATACCGCAAATTCAACTTCATTGCCTTGCTCGGCCTGATCAGCATCCTGCTGACCGGGAGCATTGGCCTGTTGCAGCTGGATGCCGGCTGGCTGGCGGTCAAGGAGGCGGCCATTCCGGGGCTGATCGGTCTGGCCGTGCTGCTTTCGACGCGCACACGCTACCCGCTGATCCGCACGCTGCTGTTCAACAATGCAGTGCTCAATACCGGGCTGATCACCGATCGGCTGGCGGCTTCGGGCAATACCCGAGTGTTCGAGGAACGCTTGCTCAAGGCCACCTACTGGTTGAGCAGTACGTTTTTCTTTTCTTCGGCGATGAACTACGTGCTGGCCAAGTGGATCGTGGTCAGCCCGGCCGGCAGCGAAGCCTTCAATGCCGAACTGGGCCGTATGAATCTGCTCAGCTATCCGATGATCGCCATTCCCTCGATGCTGATGCTGATGGCTATCTTCTATTACCTGTGGCGCAATATTCAGGAACTCACCGGTCTGAAGCTGGAGGAGGTGATCCATGATCCGGACAAGGACAAGACGGCCTGATGCACCGGCAGCGCCCTAGCCCAGCCAGTTGACCCCGGCAAACTTGCTGTGGAAGCTGGCGGGCATGGCGGTCACTTTGCCGCTCTGGTAGTTGAAGAAGACGAACCCGGATTTGGCCATGGCCACCAGTGCGCCATCGGCCGGGCGGGTAATGCGGAAGGTGATGTCGCCGCCGTATGGGTTGAAGTCCATCACGCCGACTTCGAACAGCAACAGGTCACGGGCGTGGGCTTCGGCGCGGTAGGTGGTGGCCAGATCGGTAACGATGATGCCGACACCGTCGAGCGGCACCTCGGGAATGCCGAACTCGAACAGAAAGCGCGCCCGCGCTTCGGAAATCATCGAGATCATCGAATCATTGCCCAGATGGTTGGCAGCGTTGATGTCGGTGACCCGGACGGTGAGTTGGGTACGGTAGCAATACTGGTCTTCGGGAAATTGCAGGTTCAGGCGTGCCATAGTGGTGTTGTGCCTCGGGCGCAGCGGTCAGCGCTGTCAGGGGTGGGTGGCAGGTGGGCTATTGTCCTGCAGTTCGGCTGATTGTGTCTGCTGCCTGCCGGCGTCGGGTGCATTCGCTCTGGCCGACAGCCGCGCATTACCGGCTAGACTGAGATTTTGCTGGAGTGGAAATACGTTTATGCCGGTTATGCGCCCACCTTCCCTGCTGCCTACCCTGATGTCCACGCTGGGGCTGTTCCGGCATGCCCATCGCGGACTTGCCGAGCCGGCACAGATGCCCTGCATCGAGCGAACCTTGCCCGCCGGCGCGCTTGACCCGAAATGGCTCAAGGCCTATTGCGCTTGCATCGGCTTGCCGGCAGTTCCGCAGGATTGTTTGCCGCCGCTGACCCTGCAGATTGCCGGCGCCCCCCTGCATATGGCGATCCTGGCAGACGCTGCGTTTCCGTTCCCGGCGCTGGGACTGGTGCACATGACGCAGGGGGTGAGCCAGAGCCGGGCGATTCCCGCTGATGCCCTGCTGAGCCTGCGCGCCTTCAGCGGCGAAGCCCGCCTTGAGAAGCGCGGCATGAGCTTCGGCCTGATCACCGAGGCGAGTCTGCACGGTGAAGTGGTCTGGCGTGGCGAAACCCGCGCACTGGCAATCGACCGGTCACGGCAATCTGTCCCGGCGGTCGAGCGCAGCAGCCCGGAGGCCATTGCGGCGACGGCCGGCAAGCCGCGTTGCGAGGTGCGCCTGCAGGTGCCGGAAGCTACCGGCCGGCATTATGCCGGTATTGCCGGTGACCTCAATCCGATCCACCAGCATGCGTTGCTGGCCCGCCTGTTCGGCTTCCGCCGGGCCAT